>DATKRA010000027.1:0-46589 GCA_035532455.1 Gaiellaceae bacterium
CCGTGGTTCCCCCACGGGCCCCCTCCTTCGAGCGGCTGCGCCCTCGCGAGCGCAATGAGCCTCGTCGTCCTGCTGGGCCACCCCGTGGCGCACTCGCTTTCGGCGCTCATGCAGAACGCGGCGTTCGCCGCCGCCGGGCTCGACGAGTGGACGTACGTCGCGCGGGACGTTGCGCCCGAGGAGCTCGCCGACGCCGTGCGGGAGGTCGAGTTCGCGAACGTGACGGCGCCGTACAAGCGCGACGTCGCGCAGCTCCTCGGGAGCGAGCTCGACTCGGTGAACACGATCGTTTGCGGGCGCGGCTACTCCACCGACGCCGCGGTTTTGGCGCTTGTGACAAGTTGTCACAAGCCGGTTTTGGTCGGCGACGGGGGTGCGGCGGCGGCGTTTCGGGCGGCGTTGCCCGAGGCGCGGGTCTTCTCCCGGCGCGGCGTGTGGCCGCCCGATGTGAGCGGCGCGGATCTCGTCGTGCACGCGACGTCCGTGCGCGACGAGGTGCTGTTCGAGCTGGGGGAGGGTCAGACGCTCGTCGACCTCCCGTACCCGCGGACGGCGACCGCGGAGGCAGCGGCGGCGACCGGCGCGCGCGTCCTCGACGGCCTCGAGGTGCTCGTCGCGCAGGGAGCGGCGAGCTTCGAGCTGTGGACCGGCGTGGCGGCGCCCGTTGCCGCGATGCGCGCCGCCGTAGGCTTGGAACCATGAACCTCGAGCTTGCGACCGCGGGCGAGTCGCACGGGCCGGCGCTCGTCGCGATCGTCTCGGGGCTGCCCGCCGGGCTCGTCCTCGACAAGGACACGATCAACGCCGACCTCCGGCGGCGGCAGGAGGGCTACGGCCGGTCGCCGCGCCAGCAGATCGAGACGGACGAGGTCGAGGTGCTCGCCGGCCTCCGCCACGGCCGCACGCTCGGGTCACCCCTCGCGCTCGTCGTCCGCAACCGCGACCACAAGAACTGGACGTGGGGGATGAGCCCATGGCCCCCGGACGGCGAGCCGGAGGGAAAGGGGACGAAGCCCGTCACGCTGCCGCGGCCAGGCCACGCCGACCTCGCCGGTGTCCAGAAATTCGGCCTCGACGACGTCCGCGACGCGCTCGAGCGCGCCTCGGCGCGCCACACCGCGGTCTACGTCGCGGCCGGATCTGTCGCGAAGGCGCTCCTCTGCGAGATCGGCATCGAGGTCTCAGGCGAGGCACTGCCCGAGGCGGGCGCCGATCCTGCCGCCGTCGACGCGGCGCGCAAGGACAAGGACACGCTCGGCGGCCGCGTCGAGGTGCGCGCGACCGGCGTCCCTCCGGGACTCGGCTCGTACGCGCGGCGGGAGGACCGCCTCGATTCCCGGCTCGCCGCGGCTGTGATGGGCATCCAGGCGGTGAAAGGCGTCGAAATCGGCTCCGGCTTCGCGCTCGCGGCGCTGCGTGGCTCGGAGGCGCACGACGAGATCGGCCCCGACAGGCGCCGCATCTCGAACCGAGCCGGCGGCATCGAGGCCGGAGTCTCGAACGGCGAGGAGATCGTCGTCCGCGCCGCGATGAAGCCGCTCCCGACGCTCATGAAGCCGCTCGGCTCGGTCGACCTCGCGACCGGCGAGCCCGCGGAGGCGCTCGTCGAGCGAAGCGACGTCTCCGCCGTCGAGGCGCTCGCCGTCGTCGCCGAGGCCGCCGTCGCGTGGGAGCTCGCCCGCGCCGCCCGGGAGAAGTTCGGGGGCGACGCGCTCGTCGACTTCGTCGGCGCTCACCGCGCGTACCTGGAACGGATCTGACGACGAAGCACGTCGCGATCGTCGGGTTCATGGGCTCGGGGAAGTCGCGGGCCGCGCGTGCGCTCGGCGGCGTCGACACCGACGCGCTCGTCGAAATCGCCGCCGGCAAGACGATCCCGAAGATCTTCGGCGACGACGGCGAGGCGGTCTTCCGTGCGCTCGAGGAGGAGACTGTCGTCGCGGCACTCGGCGGTGGCGCCGTCATGTCGCCGCGGGTGCGCGAAGCGCTGCGCAACTCACTGACGATCTGGCTCGACGTTGACGTCGACACGTGCTGGCAGCGCGTCAAGAACAGCAACCGCCCGCTGGCGCGCGACGAAGCCGGGTTCCGCAGGCTGTACGAGGAACGACGCAAGCTCTACGCCGAGGTCGCGGACGTCGTCGCGAAGGACGTCCACGACGCCGTCCTCGCGGTCGCCGGCGTAGTCGTCGAGCCCGGCGCGCTCGAGCGACTCGCCGAGCTCGTCCCCGGCGGAGGCCCGGTCGCGCTCGTCTCCGATCCGCACGTCGCAGGCATTTACGGCATGGACGCGCAACTCGCGCTCGGCTCCCGGCTCGCGGAGATGCACGAACTGCCGCCGGGCGAGGAGGCGAAGACGCTCGCGGCGGTCTCGCGGCTCTGGGAGGAGCTGCGCCTCGGACGCGACGGCACGATCGTCGCGCTCGGCGGCGGCTGCACAACCGACGCCGCCGGCTTCGCGGCAGCCACGTACCTCCGCGGCGTGCAGTGGGTGCCAGTCCCGACGAGCCTCGTCGCGCAGGTCGACGCGGCGATCGGCGGCAAGACGGCGATCGACCTGCCGCAGGCGAAGAACCTCGTCGGCGCCTTCCACTGGCCCGCCCGCACCGTGATCGACCCGGCGCTCCTCGAGACGCTCTCCAAGGCGCAGCGCCTCGAGGGGATGGCCGAGGTGGTGAAGACCGGGCTCCTCTCCGGCGAGCCGCTCTGGGAGCTGCCCGACGACGAGCTCGTGCGCCGCTGCGCTGCATACAAGGCGGCGGTGTGCCTCCGCGATCCGGACGACAAGGGCGAGCGGAAGATGCTCAACCTCGGGCACACGTTCGCCCACGCGCTCGAGGCCGCCGCCGGCTACGAGGGCGTCACGCACGGGCGCGCCGTCGCGCTCGGCCTGCTCGCCGCGCTCCGCCTCTCCGGCCGCGACACCGGCGTCGTCGAGGAGCTGCTCCACCCGAAACCCGTGCGCGTCGACCGCGACCGCGCGTGGGAGGCGCTCCTCCGCGACAAGAAGGGCGCACTCAAGCTCGTCCTCCTCAAAGGCTGGGACGTCGAAGTTCCCGCGGAAGACGTGCGGCGCGAACTCGATAGGTTGATCGCGTGAGAGTGCTCGTTCTCAACGGCGTCAACCTGAACGTCCTCGGCCGGCGCGACCCGGAGCTCTACGGCGGCCTCTCGATCGCAGAGCTCGAGAGCCAGATCTACGAGTGGGCGCGCGAGCGCGAGCTCACCGTGCAGTGCCGCCAGACCAACGACGAGGGCGAGTTCATCAAGTGGTGCCATGACAGCTACGACGTCGTCGACGGGATCATCGTCAACCCCGGCGCGTGGACGCATTACGCGTGGGCGATTCACGACGCGCTCGAGCTGCTCGACATCGCCATCGTCGAGGTGCATCTCTCGAACGTCGACGCGCGCGAGGAGTGGCGGAAGACGTCCGTCCTCTCCGACCTCGTCGCGGCTCGTTTCGTCGGGCACGGCCCCGACGGCTACCGGATGGCCCTCGACTACCTCAAGGAGCATGGAATATGACCGATCGCATCGACCGCCTGCGCGAGCTGCTCGAAGAGCCGCTCCTGATCACGAACCTCGTCAACGTCCGCTACCTGACCGGCTTCGACAGCTCGAACGCGGCGCTCTTCGTCGAGTCCGAGCGCGCGCGGCTGTTCACCGACTTCCGGTACATCGCGGCGGCGCGCGCAGTTGCGCCCGACGGCGTCGAGGTGATCGAGACGAAACGCTCGCTCATGAAGTTTGTCGGTGAGACCCTCACCGGCCGGGTCGGCTTCGAGGCGAGCATCCTCCCGTACAGCTTCGCCGAGGAATTGCGCGGCTCCGGCCTCGATCTCGTCCCGCGGAGCGGGCTCGTCGAGCAGCTGCGCGCCGTCAAGGACGCGACCGAGCTCGCGACGATCCGCGAGTGCTGCGCGATCACCGACCGGATGTTCGAGCGGCTCGTCGCCGAGGTGAAGTTCGTCGGTCGCCGCGAGCGCGACGTCGCCTGGGATATCCAGCGGCTCTTCCACGAGGAGGGCGCCGAGGCGCTGTCGTTCGAGTCGATCGTCGGCTCCGGCGCGACCGGCTCGCATCCGCACGCGCGGGCGGGCGACAAGGTGATCGAGGCGGGCGAGCTCGTCGTGATCGACACCGGCGCGCACGTCGGCGGCTACGTCTCCGACTACACGCGGACGCTTGCGACGGGGGAGCTCGACGGGGAACTCCGCGAGGCGTACGACGTCGTGCTCGCTGCGCAGCAGGCGGGCCTCGACGCGATCCGGCCGGGCGCGACGGGCGTCGATGTCGACGCTGCCGCGCGCGACATCATCGACGGCAGCGACTTCAACGGGATGTTCGGCCACGGCCTCGGTCACGGACTCGGCCTCGACGTCCACGAGTTGCCGCGTCTCTCCACCGAGAGCCCGGACACGCTCGAGCCCGGCAACGTCGTCACCGTCGAGCCGGGGATCTACGTCACGGATCGCTTCGGCGTCCGGATCGAGGACGACGTGTTCGTCACCGACGAGGGGATCGAGAATCCGGTGCGGTTCACGAAGGAACTCGTCACGGTCTCATGAGACGCGCGACGCTGGGAGCCCTGCTCGCGGTGGCTCTCCTCACCGGCTGCGACGTCATGGGTTCAGCGAAGAAGTCGCCGCCGCCCAGAGCCCTGTCGGAGGGTCGCTTCGTCTATCTCGCGAACCACGCCTGCGCTCTGCAGACGCGACGACTGCGCAAGCTCGTCAAGCCGACGAGCCCCGCGACGGCCGTGAGATACCTCCGGAGAGCCATCGCCATCTACGAGCGGACAGTCGTTGCGTTCCGCAGCTTGACCCCGCCGCGCACGGACCGGGCGGCGTACAACCGCCTCCTGCGTCTCCTCGATGGAGAGGACATGACGTTCTACCGCGCACTCCGCGCGGCGGAGTCTGGTCAGGTCGCGGGCAGGAAGCCTCTGCTGAGGAGGATGCATAGGCTCGGCAGGCAAATGGATTCCGAAAGCGCGAAGCTCGGGTTGCGGGTGTGCGCCAGGCCTTAGGCGCACACCGGTTACCCTGGGCGCCGTGGCCGAGCAGGTAGACACCAACAGCTTCAAGAACGGCATGCACATCGAGCTCGACGGCAAGGTGTGGCGCATCGTCGAGTTCCAGCACGTGAAGCCGGGCAAGGGCGGAGCGTTCGTCCGCACGAAGCTCAAGAGCCTCGACGCCGGCTCCGTCGTCGACCGCACCTTCCGCGCGGGGGAGAAGTTCCCGCGCATCCGCACCGAGACGAAGAACGTCCAGTACCTCTACGACGACGGCTCCGAGGCGCACTTCATGGACGAGGAGACGTACGACCAGTTCTCGCTCCCGCACGCCGAGCTCGCGGCCGAGCTGCCGTACATGCAGCCGAACACGTCGGTCCAGATCCTCGAGGTGAACGGGAAGCCATCGAGCGTGCAGATGCCGTCCTCGGTCGAGCTCGCGGTGGTCGAGACGGAGCCGGGGGTCAAGGGCGACACCGTCAACAACGTGACGAAGGCGGCGACGCTCGAGACCGGCGTCGTCATCCAGGTGCCGATGTTCGTCAACGTCGGCGACGTGCTGAAGGTCGACCCGCGCGAGGGTCGCTACATCTCGCGCGCGTGACCTATGCGATCAGGCCGCTCGACGAGTCGACCTGGGACGCGTTCGCGAAGCTCGTCGAGGCGAACAACGGCGTCTTCGGAGGCTGCTGGTGTCTCGGAAACCACGAGGCCTTCCGGGAAAGTGCCGAGAAGAACCGGCAGCGGAAGCTCGAGCGTGTCCGCGAGGGCACGGCTCACGCCGCCCTCGTGTTCGACGGCGACGACTGCGTCGGCTGGGTCCAGTTCGGCTCGCCGGCGGAGCTGCCGCGAATCAAGAGCCGCAAGGAGTACGAGAAGGGCCTGACCGACCTCCCCGACTGGCGGATCCTCTGCAACTTCGTCGGGAAGGGCCACCGCCGCAAGGGCGTCGCGTCGGCGGGGCTTGCGGGCGCAATCGAGCTGATCGGCGGTCTCGGCGGCGGCGTCGTCGAGGGCTATCCGGAGGACGCCGACTCGGTTCCCGCCGGGTTCCTCTTCAACGGCGCGCTCTCGACGTACGAGAAGCTCGGCTTCGTCCGCGACCGCCAGATCGGCAAGCACCGCTGGGTCGTGCGGAAGACGGTCGAGTCGCGCTCCTAGCGCGATCTGAGGCACGCGCTCCCGAAGGCCCCGCCGCAGGACTGGCTGCAGCGGACATGTCCGGTACCTGCTACCGGACATGTCCTTGGTGGGCATGCCCGTATTGACGGCGGATAGGCGAAATGCGCAGGAACAAGCGGCGCAATGTTCGTAAGAGACATTGTCCGGTACCTGCTACCGGCCGATGACAGTTGGGACATGTCCTGGAGTCGTTCGAGGGCGTCACGGTAGGCTCCGGCCGTGCCGTCGCTTGCCGACACGACGATTCGCCTGCTCGGGCAGGAGCCGCTCGCGGGGCGCGTTCCCGCAGCCGAGCAGCTCCGACTCGCCGAGATCCTCGACCGCGCCGGCTTCGCGTATCTCGAAGTCTCCGGCGGCGGGAACTTCGAGTCCGCCGTCAAGCGTGGGGTGGAGAGCCCGTGGGAGCGGATCCGCGCGCTCAAGTCACGCGTCAAGACGCCGCTCGGACTCGCGCTCCGCGGCCGCTTCCTCGTCGGCTCGCGGCCCGTCGACGCCGACTTCGCGCGCCGCTTCGTCGCCTCGGCGGCCGAGAACGGGATCGACGTCTTCCGCCTCCACGATCCGCTCAACGACATGTCCAACCTCCGCGAGGCGGCGGAGGCGATCGTCGCGGCCGAGCGCGACTTCGAGGCGGGGCTCGTCTACAGCCCGGGCCGCACCGGCGAGCTCGAGACACTCGTCGAGCGCGCGAAGCAGCTGCCCGAGCTCGGCGCCGTGCGCGTCCTCCTTCACGACCCGACGGGCGGGCTCCAACCGCACACCGCGGAGGAGCTCGTGCACGCGCTCGCCGAGGCGAGCGGCCTCCCCGTCGGGATCTACATGCAGGGCGCCGGCGGCAGCGCCCTCGCCTCGGCGCTCGCCGCCGCGCGTGCGGGCGCAGAGGTCATCGCGTGTGCGATCTATCCGCTCGCGCTGACACTCCACCGAGTCTCGGGCGAGGCGCTCGCCGAGGCGCTCGCGGGCGCGGGACTCGATCCGGGCGTCGACATCGACGTGCTCTGGGAAGCGACGGATCTCCTCGACGAGCACATCGGCGACGAGCTCGTGACGCCGCTCGTGCCGCGGATCGCCGTTCTCGCGGCGCAGCACGACCTCCCCGCCAGCGTCGTCGCCGGGATCGATTCGGCGCTTCGCGCGGAGTCGGCGGTCGACCGGCTCGCCGAGGTGCTCGAGGAGCTCGACCGGATCCGCGAGGAGACGGGCTCGCCGCCGCTCGCCTCGCCGATCGGGGAGTTCCTCGCCTCGCAGGCGATCATCAACGTCCTCGCCGCGAGTCGCTACCTCACGATCGTCGACGAAGTCCGTTCGCTCGTCACCGGTGGCTTCGGCACGCCGCCCGGTCCGATCGACCCGGCGCTCGACCGTGTCGTCCAGCTGACGCACGACCCCGATTCGGAAGAGGACGTCGCGCCGCCGCTCAGCGAGGTGCGCGAGCGCGCCGAGGGCATGGCCGCGAGCGAGGAGGAGCTGCTTCTCCTCGGCTTGTTCGGGGACGACGCCGAGCGGCTCCTGCGCGCGATCCGCAGCCGCGGCCGCCGCGAGGACGACCTCGACACGCTCGACGAGAGCCGCGCCGAGCGGATCCGCGAAGTCGTGAACATCGTCCAGGACTCGGGGATCGGCGAGATCACGATCGAGGAGGAGGGGATGCGGATCTCGGTGCGTTCGACGCCCGACCTCCCCGTGGGCGCCGCAGCGTCGGCGTCGCTTGGAATCTCCGAGCCCGACCTCCCTCCGGCGGCGCCTGCGGTCCGCGGCACTCTGCACCGGGTCGAGTCGCCGATGGTCGGGACGTTCTACCGCGCCTCGTCGCCCGACGCGCCGCCGTTCGTCTCGGTCGGCGACGTCGTCGAGCCGGGCCAGACGCTCTGCATCCTCGAGGCGATGAAGCTCATGAACGAGGTGAAGGCCGACGCCGAGGGTGTCGTCCGCGCGGTTCATGTCGAGAACGCCGCGGCGGTCGAGTTCGGCCAGCTCCTCTTCGAGCTCGAGCCGCTCCAGGGCCGTCCGGCGCTTTAGCTCGCACGTGCTGCGCACTCGCTGAGACCGGCACCGCTGAGCGACCGCGAAGGTCGCGAGCTCGTAGCGGCCAGATCCATCCCCACCTGATCGCGCCGTTGAGCTGCTGCCACGCGGCGTAGACGTCCGGCCGCTCGGCGAAGGCGCGTTCGAAGTTCGCGGCCGCGGCCTGACCATAGACTCTCGCCCGTGTTCAAGCGTGTCCTCGTAGCGAACCGCGGCGAGATCGCCGTCCGCGTCATCCGTGCGCTGCACGAGCTCGGCGTCGAGGCGGTCGCCGTCTACTCGACCGCGGACGCCGAGGCGCTGCATGTCCGGCTGGCGGACAAGGCCGTGCGCATCGGCCCGCCGCCGGTCGGCCAGAGCTACCTCAGCATCCCGGCGATCGTCGCCGCGGCGACGACGACCGCCTGCGAGGCGGTGCATCCCGGGTACGGCTTCCTCTCCGAGAACGCCGAGTTCGTCCGCGCCTGCGAGGAGAACGACATCGTCTTCATCGGGCCCGACGCCGAGGTGATGGAGCGGATGGGCGACAAGGCGCGCGCGAAGGCCGAGATGCGCGCCGCGGGCGTGCCGCTCGTGCCGGGCGCCGAGGGCATCGCGACGCCGGAGGAGGCACGTGCGGCGGCCGACGAGCTCGGCTATCCGGTGCTCCTCAAGGCGGCGGCGGGCGGCGGTGGGCGCGGGATGCGGCGCGTCGAGGAGTCCGCCGACGTCGTCGAGCTGTACGAGCGCGCCTCGGCCGAGGCTCTGTCGGCGTTCGGCGACGGGACGATGTACGTGGAGAAGGTCATCACGCCGGCGCGCCACATCGAGATCCAGGTGCTCTGCGACAACCACGGCACCGTCCTCACGTGCGGCGAGCGCGAGTGCTCGATCCAGCGCCGCCACCAGAAGCTCATCGAGGAGTCGCCGTCGCCCGCGCTGAGCGACGAGCTGCGCGAGGAGATGGAGGCCGCAGCCGAGCGCGCGTGCCGGCACATCGGCTATCGCAACGCCGGCACGATCGAGTTCCTCGTCGGGCCCGACGGATCGTTCTCGTTCATCGAGATGAACACGCGCCTGCAGGTCGAGCATCCCGTCACCGAGCTCGTGTCCTCGATCGACCTCGTCCGCGAGCAGATCCGCATCGCCGCGGGGGAGAAGCTCGCGCACGGCGGCCGCTCCGGTCCGCGCCTCGGGCACGTGATCGAGATGCGGATCAACGCCGAGGATCCGACGAACGACTTCGCGCCCGCGCCGGGGACGGTCACCCGCTTCCGGCCCCCGCTCGGGCCCGGCGTGCGCGTCGATACGTTCGTCGAGGAGGGCTCGTCCATCCCGCCGTTCTACGACTCGCTCATCGCGAAGGTCATCGTCAAGGACGCCAGCCGCAAGCTCGCGATCGGCCGCGCGATCCGCGTGCTCGAGGAGTTCGAGATCGAGGGCGTGCCGACGACGTGCGCGGTGCTCCGCGACATCCTCGCGAGCGACGCGTTCCGCAGCGGCGAGTACTCGACGTCGTTCCTCGAGGAGGAGGGCGCGAGCCTTCCCGCGCTGGCGGGCCCGTGAGCCGCGTGCTCGTCTCCGGCGACGGCGGCTCGGTGCGTCTGAGCGAGGCGGCGCTCGTCCAGCTCGTGGACGGCGCGGTCGCGGAGGTCGACGGCGCCCGGCTGCGCAAGCGGAGACGGCTCTCGCTCGACCTCGCCGACGGCCACGCGCGCGCCGAGCTCGAGATCGCGGCCGCGTACGGCAGCGTCCTGCCGGAGGTCGCGCGCGCGGTGCAGGAGCGCGTCGGCGCGATGCTCAGGCGCGTCTGTGCCGTCGAGGTCGATGCCGTCGACGTCGCGGTCGTGGAGCTGACGCGATGAGCGTGATCAGCCGCCGCGAGGCGCGCCGCGCCGCCGTCTTCATCCTCTTCCAGTCCGACGTCACCGGGCAGCCGCTCGGCTCGCTCTACGAGGGCGACGTCGACGCGTACACGGAGCGTCTCGCGCAGGCCGTCACCGCGCATGCCGAGGCGCTCGACGCGCGCATCACGGAAGCCGCCGACGACTGGACCGCCGACCGGCTCGGCGCCGTCGAGCGGAACGTCCTCCGCGTCGCGCTCGAGGAGCTCGACGAGCGCGAAGTGCCGGTCGAGGTCGTCCTCGACGAAGCGGTGACGCTCGCGAAGCGGTATGCATCCGAGGACGCCGCCAAGCTGGTGAACGGCATCCTGGGACGAATCGTGCGGGAGGACGGACGTGAGCGCTGACGAGTCGTTGACGAGAGCGGAGGAGCTGCTGGCGCGGCTCGAAGCCGCGCGCGCGGAGCTCGAGCAGCTCTCGGAGGGCGGCGAGGGATCGCCGGACCGTGCGATCGAGCTCCTGGCCGAGCTCGCCGAGCTCGCGAAGGCGGTCGAGGAGGAGCTCGAGAAAGCGCAGCGGGCGGCAGGCGCCGATGCATAGCCCCGACGAACTGAAGGCGCTCGCCGACGACGCGCTCGAACGGCTCGAGCTGTGGCCGGAGCTCCACGGCCAGGCGGACTCAGTCCGCTACTCGCTCGAGGTCGGCGGCAAGCGCGTCCGCCCCGTGATCGCACTAGCGGTCGGCGAGGCGCTCGGCGCGCCGGTCGAGCAGGTCATGCCGGCGGCGCTCGCGATCGAGCTCGTGCACACATTCTCGCTCGTCCACGACGACCTGCCGGGGATGGACGACGACGAGGAGCGGCGTGGCCACCCTTCCACGTGGAAGAAGTTCGGCGAGGGGACTGCGGTGCTCGCCGGCGACGCGCTGCTCGCGGAGGCCGTGCGGCTCGCGGCGCGGTACGACTCGTCCGCGGTCGCGCGCGAGCTTGCGGAGGCGACGCTCGGGATGATCGGCGGCCAGTACCTCGACACGATGGTCGAGGGCTACGACCTCGCCGCCGTCCACCGGCTCAAGACCGGGCGGCTGTTCTACGCGTCCGTGACGATGGCGCTCTGGGCGGCCGGCCTCCCCGAGGCGGAGCAAGGCCTGTGGCGCGCGTTCGCCGACGAGCTGGGCCTCCTGTTCCAGATCGTCGACGACATCCTCGACTCCGACGGCTACGTCCGCGAGCACGGCCCCGACGCCGCGCGGCGCTACGCCGACGAGGCCGCCGAGCGGGCGAGAGGACGGCTCGACGGAATCGAGGCGGACACGTCCGTCCTCCGCGAGATCGTCGACGGCCTCGCCGTCAGAACCGCTTGAAGAAGCGGCTGGACGTCCTCCTCGTCGAGCGCGGCTTCGCGGAGTCGCGGGCGCAGGCGCAGGCGCTCGTCATCGCGGGACTCGTCCACGGCTACGACAAGCCTGGCCACCAGGTGGACGACTCGGTGGAGCTCGAGGTCACGCTCCCAGCGCGCTTCGTCTCGCGTGGGGGAGAGAAGCTTGCGCACGGCCTCGACGCGCTCGGCGTGGATCCGGCCGGCCTCGACTGCGTCGACGTCGGCGCGTCGACCGGCGGCTTCACGGACGTCCTCCTCGCGCGCGGCGCGGCGCGCGTGATCGCGATCGACGTCGGCTACGGGCAGCTCCATCCGCGCCTCCGCGCCGACGAGCGGGTCACCGTTCTCGAGCGGACGAACGCGCGGACGCTGACCGAGCTCCCGTTCGCGCCGCAGCTCGCGGTCTGCGACGTCTCGTTCATCTCCGTCCGGATCGCGCTGCCGCCGGTCTTGCGGCTCTGCGCGCCGGGCTGGCAGGCCGTCGTGCTCGTGAAGCCCCAGTTCGAGGCGGGACGCGAGGACGTCGGAAAGGGCGGAGTCGTGCGCGACGACGACGTGCGCCGCCGCGTCGTCCGCGAAGTCGCCGAGGCGGCGCTCGGCTGGCAGGCGAGCGCCGCCGGAGTCGTAGACTCGGGACTGCCCGGCCCGAAGGGAAACCGCGAGATCTTCATCCACCTCGTCCATTCCGAGCAGCCGACTCTTCCCGATGACCTCGACACGCGAATCGACGCAGCACTCGCCGGTTGAAGCCGTCGCGATCGTCGCGCACGCGCGCGTCGACGTCGCGACAGCGGTCGAGCAAGTGCGTGTGGTGGCCGCGCGCGCGGGCGTGGAGGTCGTCGACGAGCCGGAACGCGCGCAGCTGACGGTCGCGGTCGGCGGCGACGGGACGATCCTCCGCACGCTCGCCCGTCTCCTCGGCACGGGCGTGCCGGTGATCGGCGTCAACTTCGGCCGTGTCGGCTTCCTCGCCTCGATCACGCCCGAGCGGCTCGAGGCGGATCTCGCACGCGTCTTCGCCGGGGAGTACCGCGTCGTCGAGCAGCCGACGCTCGAGGCGCGGCTCGACGGCAGGACGTTCGCCGCGGTCAACGACGTCGTCGCCGCGAGCTCGACGCTCGGGCGGATGATCGAGCTCAACTGGGCGATCGCGGGGGAGGAGCTCGGCGTCGTCTCGTGCGACGGGATGATCTGCTCGACGCCTTCCGGCTCGACGGCGTACAACCTCTCGAACGGTGGGCCTGTCCTCGTGCGCGGGCTCGACGCGATGGCGATCACGTTCATCGCGCCGCACTCGCTCGACGCGCGGCCGCTCGTCGTCGCGCATGGGACGGAGCTGACGCTCCGCAACGCGAGCGCCGACGTCGACGCGGCCGTCCTCGTCGACGGCCAGCAGGTCGGTGATCTGCCGCCGGGCGCGGCGCTCTCGATCGGGCTTGGCGAGCAGCGCAGCCTCCTCGCGACGCTGCCGGAGACGACGTTCTTCGGCCGCTACCGGGAGACGTTCACGGCTTGAGAACGAGCGCGTTCGCGAAGACCTGCCACGCGAGCAGGCTCTTCGCGACGAGGCTGAGCACGAGGTAGCACCACTCGCCGTAGCGGTAGTCGCGCCAACGGCCGACCCGCGCGTACTGGAGCGCCTGGTTGACCGCGAAGCTGTTGAAGAGGAGAAAGAGAGTGACGAAGATCGCGTAGACGAACGCGGGCGGCGGGTTCCCCTTGGCGACGGAGACGCCGATCTGCGCGCCGATCGCGATCCACGGAACGACGCCGGCGACGCAGGCGAAGACGAACGGGAGCCAGCGCGTGCGCTCGCGGTCCGGCGGATTGAACAGCTCCATCAGCCAGCCGAAGAGAATCATCGCGGCGTTGACACCCATCAGGCCGAGCAGGGCCACGTAGTCGGCGACTCCTGTGAGCATCGCGATCAACGCCACCATCAGCGAGGCCGACACCGAGTACTCGAGCCAGCGGTACGGGTTCACGCCGCGGGCGAGCGCCGCCTCGTACCGACGGCGGAGCGGCAGCCCGACGAGCGCGTGGTCGAGTGCGGCGAGGAGGAGGAAGGCCGCGACGACCGGCCCGATGCGCACGTGAAAGAGCGTCTCCTGCGCCGGAGTGCCGCTACCGGGCGGGCCGCTCATGAACGCGCCGGTTACGGGCAGGGCGAAGCTCGTCGAGAGCGCGAGGATCGCGGCCGCCTGCGCCGCGTGGATGACCGCGAGGCCGATGTTCCCGGCGCGAAGCCGCCTGTCCCAATTGCGTGTCATGCGCGAAGTCAGGCTAGTGCCACAGCTCGAGGGACGACGCTTTGGGCCGTGTCCGGGGTCAGACCCCGTCGTGTCCGCAAAGGCCATGTCCGGGGTCAGACCCCGTCGTGTCCGCAAGGGACAATGGTCGGCGTCGGATGCCCGGCGTACCATCGCTGGGGTGCTCCGGCGGCTGCGAATCGAGAATCTCGTCCTCATCCGCGAGGCTGAGCTCGAGCTCGCGCCCGGCCTGAACGCGATCACCGGCGAGACCGGGGCGGGGAAGACGATCCTCGCGCAAGCGTTCGGCCTGCTCCTCGGCGCGAAGGGTGGCGAAGGCTTCGTGGGCGCCGCCGGCGAGGAGGCGTACGTCGAGGCCGAGCTCGACCTGCCCGCAGAGCTCGAGGAGCTCGGGGATCTGCGCCCGGAGGACGAGGACGCACTGCTCGTCTCCCGGCGCGTCTTCACCGACGGACGCACGCGCGCGTACGCGTGGGGGCGAGCCGCCGCGCGGGAGGACGTCGCCGCGGCCGTCGAACGGGTCGTCGCGATGTCGGGGCAGTTCGAGCAGCGACGCCTCGCGCGGCCGTCGTACCAGCTCGAGGTGCTCGACCGCTTCTGCGGCGACGAGCAGCTCGTGCGTCGCGCTGCGGCGCGCGAGGCATGGCGCGGTCTCCAAGCGGCACGCCGTCGGCACGACGAGCTGACCGCGAATGCAGCATTCGCCAAGGCGCGGCTCGTCGAGCTGCGGGCGCTCGTCGAGGACACCGAGGGGATGGAGCCGGGCGACGAGGAACGCCTCCGCGCCGAGCGCGAGCGGGTCCGTCACGTTGCCGACCTCGCGACTGCCGCCGAGGCTGCGGCCACCGCACTCGCCCCGGACGACGGCGATGGCGCGAGCGGGCTCGTCGGCCTCGCCGAGCGGGCCGTCGCGCCGCTCGAGCACATCGCCACGGAACTGAAGGCAGCCGGCGACGAGCTGCGGGACGTCGAGCTCCGCTTGCGCGAGACGGCGTCCGATCTCCGCGGCTTCCTCGCCTCGCTCGAGGCGGAGCCGGGGCGGCGCGAGCAGCTCGAGGCGGAGCTCGACCGGATCGCCGAGACGAAGCGCCGCTTCCGCTGCGAGACGTACGAGGAGCTCCTCGCACGCGCCACCGAAGCGCGTGCCGAGCTCGCCGCGCTCGAGGACGGCGTCGACCCGGCCGAAGCCGCCCGGCGCGAGCTCGCGGTCGCCGAGGCGCACGTCCACGAGCTCGTCCTCGAGCTCCGGGCCGAGCGCAACGCCGCCGCGCCCGCGTTCGCCGACGCCGTCGCGGCCGAGCTCCGCGATGTCGGCATGGGGGACGGGGAGTTCGTGTGCGAGCTCAGCGATCGCGCGGAGGCCGGCGTCACCGGCGCCGACGACGCCGTCTTCCTCGTCCGCCCGAACGCCGGTCTCCCGTTCGCGCCGGTCGCCGAGACGGCATCCGGCGGCGAGCTGTCACGAATCGCGCTCGCGATCGCCGCCGTCGCGGGCGGCGACACGCTCGTCTTCGACGAGATCGACGCGGGAATCGGCGGCGAGACCGCGCACGCCGTCGGCCGCCTCCTCCAGCGCCTCGCCGAGCGGGCGCAGGTCGTGACGATCACGCACCTCCCACAGATCGCCGCGCTCGCCGACCGCCACTTCCGCGTCGAGAAGACGCCCGGCGACCCCACGCACACGCGCATCGAGCAGCTCGGCGAGGCTGAGCGCAAAGCCGAGCTCGAGCGGATGCTCGGCGGGCAGGAGTTCCTCGCGACCGTCCGCGCGGGATAGGCGCGCGTCCACCCACCCTGCTACCCTGAAATCCCGTGAGCACGCGGGCCCCGAAGTACGTCTTTGTGACCGGGGGCGTCGTGTCGGCTCTGGGGAAGGGAATCGTCGCCGCGTCGCTCGGGCGGCTCCTCAAAGCGCGCGGCCTGCGCGTGCAGCTGCAGAAGTTCGATCCGTACCTCAACGTCGACCCGGGAACGATGAGCCCGTTCCAGCACGGCGAAGTCTTCGTCACCGAGGACGGCGCCGAGACCGACCTCGACATCGGCCACTACGAGCGCTTCGTCGACGAGAACTTCCTCCGCAGCGCGAGCCACAGCGCCGGCGCGATCTGGGACACCGTCCTCCGCAAGGAGCGGAAGGGCGACTTCCTCGGCGCGACGGTGCAGGTGATCCCGCACATCACGAACGAGATCAAGGCGCGCATCCGCCGCTCGGCGCAGGCGACGCCGGCCGACGTCGTCATCTCCGAGATCGGCGGCACGGTCGGTGACATCGAGTCGCTGCCGTTCCTCGAGGCGATCCGCCAGTTCCGGCGCGAGGTCGGCGTGGAGAACGTCGCGTACGTCCACGTCACGCTCGTGCCGTTCATCGAGGCGGCCGGCGAGCTGAAGACGAAGCCGACGCAGCACTCCGTCAACGAGCTGCGCCGCATCGGCATCCATCCCGACGTCATCGTCTGCCGCTCGCACGAGGAGCTGTCGCGCGACATCCGCGACAAGATTGCGCTCTTCGCCGACGTCGATCCCGAGGCCGTCGTCGCGTGCCCCGACGTCCCCGACGTCTACGAGGTGCCGCGCGTGCTCGAGGCGGAGGGGCTCGACAAGCTCGTCGGAGCGAAGCTCGGCCTCGACCTCGCCGAGCCGGATCTGGCGGAGTGGGACGAGCTGCTCGCGCGCGTCCACAGCCGGCACGAGGTCGTCGAGATCGCGCTCGTCGGCAAGTACGTGAAGCTGCAGGACGCGTACCTCTCCGTCAACGAGGCGTTGAAGCACGCGGGTCTCGAGCACGGTTGCGAAGTCCACCTCCGCTGGGTCGACGCCGAGGACATGTCGTTCGACGAGGCGGTCGAGCAGTTCGAGGGCGTCGACGGCGTGCTCGTCCCCGGCGGCTTCGGCTCGCGCGGCTGGGAGGGGAAGATCCTTGCCTGCCGTGTCGCCCGTGAGCGCGGCATCCCGTACCTCGGCATCTGCCTCGGCATGCACGTCGCGGTGTCGGAGTTCGCGCGGAACGTCGTCGGGCTGGAGGGCGCGAACTCGACGGAAATGGATCCCGAGACGCCGTTCCCTGTCATCGACCTCCTCCCGGAGCAGAAGGGGATCGAGGATCTCGGCGGCACGATGCGCCTCGGCGCGCAGGCGGTCGAGCTCGCCGAGGGGACCCGCGCGCGCGAGCTGTACGGCGAGGCGACGATCCACGAGCGGCACCGGCACCGCTACGAGGTGAACAACACGTTCCGCGAACGGATCGTCGATGCGGGCCTCGTCGTGAGCGGGACGTTCCAGGAGGGCCGTCTCGTCGAGATCGTCGAGCTGCCGGACCATCCGTGGTTCGTCGCGAGCCAATTCCATCCGGAGTTCAAGTCGCGGCCGACGCGCGCGGCGCCCCTCTTCCGCGGCTTCGTCGGCGCAGCTCTCGACCGGGCACGAAGCCGGTCCGGCGAGCGTCTCGCCGTGTGAGCGGCGTCACTGAGCTTCTCCTCGAGCTCGCCGCACATCCGTCTCCGCCGGGCGGGGAGGATGGCGTCGCGGCTGTGGTCGCGCGGTACATCCGCGATCTCGGCCTCGCTGTCGAGGAGGACGACTTCGGGAACCTCTACGCGCGAATCGAGCCAACGACCGGGGGCACGCCGCTTTTCTTCTGCGCCCATCTCGACACGGTTCCGCCGAGCGGCGAGCTGCGCCCGGTCGTGGAGGACGGCATCGTGCGCAACGCCGGCGGCACGATCCTCGGCGCCGACAACAAGGCCGCGGTCGCGCAGATGCTCGAGGGAGTGCGGCGCGTGCTCGCGGAGAGCATCCCGCACGCGGGGATCGAGCTCGTGCTGACGCGGCAGGAGGAGATCGGCCTCGTCGGCGCGACCGCGTTCGACCACACACGTCTGCGCGCCCAGACGGGCTTCGTCTACGACCAGGAGGGCCCGATCGGCGAGGTCATCCTCGGCGCGCCGTACGCGCAGGGCATGGAGATCACGTTCCACGGCCGTGCGGCGCACGCGGGCATGTCTCCCGAGGAGGGGCGCTCCGCGATCCAGGCGGCGGCGCGTGCGATCGCCGACCTGCGCCTCGGCCGCGTCGACGAGGAGACGACCGCGAACGTCGGGCTCATCTCCGGCGGCACCGCGGGGAACATCGTCCCCGACCGCTGCGTGTTCTCGGCGGAGGCGCGCTCTCACGACGAGCGCAAGCTCGGCGAGCTCGTGCAGGAGATGCTCGACATCTGCACGTTCGCCGCGAGCGAGGCGGAGTGCACGATGCAGAGCGAGTCGCGGAAGGACTACCGCGGCTATCGGTTCGCGAAGAACGAGCCGGTCGTCGAGCTCGCGGCGGGCGCCCTCGCGCGCTGCGGCCACGAAGTGCGGTACGGGCTATCGGGCGGCGCCGCGGATGCCAACGTCTTCAACGAGCGCGGCCTGCGCTGTCTCAACATCACGCACGGCGTGTACGACTTCCACAGCCCGAACGAGCGCGTGTCCGTCGCCGATCTCGAGGCGATGGTCGAGGTCACGGTGGCGCTCGTGGAAAACGCCCGCGGCTGAGGTCGCACGCCGGCCGATCCGTGCTCCCTCTAGCTGTACGCGACCAAGTGGCACACCCCCACCCGGGTGGGGCCGCGACCCTCCGCCCTCGGCGAAGACGCTACCGGCGAACCTGTCACGCGTCCGTACCGCCGCTGTCGAAGAACTCGGAAATGTTCCCGATGCGATCTGCTTCGCGGGCGAGCTAGTGTCTTTCCGCTTTGCGGATCGGCGTAGCCAAGGAGATCAAGACCGACGAGTACCGCGTCGCGCTCACGCCGGCGGGTGCGCGGGAGCTCGTCCAGCGCGGTCACGACGTGCTCGTCGAGACGACCGCCGGTGACGGCAGCGCGTTCTCCGACGCCGACTACGAGCGCGCCGGCGCGAAGGTCGGCTCCGTCGAGTCGGTCTGGGCCGACTCGGAGTTGCTCCTGAAGGTCAAGGAGCCGATCGAGCCGGAGTACGCCCGCCTCCGCGAGGGTCTCGTTCTCTTCACATATCTCCACATCGCGGCCGACGAGCCGCTCACGCGCGCGCTCATGGACAGCGGCATCGCCGCCGTCGCGTACGAGACCGTCGAGACGGAGGACCGCCGACTGCCGCTGCTCGCCCCGATGAGCGAGATCGCCGGACGGCTCGCGCCACAGGCCGCGGCCCACTTCCTCGAGAAGCCGCTCGGCGGGCGGGGGGTCCTCCTCGCGGGGACGCCCGGCGTCCAGCCCGGCCGCGTCGTCGTCCTCGGCGGTGGAATCGTCGGCTACAACGCCGCGATCATCGCGCTCGGGCTCGGCGCGCAGGTGACGATCCTCGAACGGTCGATCGACCGCATGCGCCACCTCGACGAGATCTTCGCCGGCCGGGTCGGTCTCGTCATGTCGTCGAGCCTCGAGGTGGAGGAGCGGATCGCGACCGCCGACGTCGTGATCGGAGCCGTGCTCATCCCGGGCGCCCGCGCGCCGAAGCTCATCAGCCGCGCCATGCTCTCGGAGATGCAGCCGGGCGCGGTGATCGTCGACGTCGCGATCGATCAGGGCGGCTGCATCGAGACTGCGCATCCGACGACCCATTCCAACCCGGTCTACGAGGTCGACGGGATCATCCACTACTGCGTCGCGAACATGCCCGGCGGCGTGCCGGTCACCTCGACGAGAGCGCTGACGAACGCGACGCTTCCCTACGTCGAGGCGATCGCCGAGCACGGGCTTGCAGATGCCGTCGCGCGCGATCCGGGTCTGGCCCGCGGCGTCAACGTCCTCGACGGGAAGGTCACGTACGAAGCAGTCGCCGAGGCGCACGGCCTCGAGTACTCGCGGCTCGAGGACGTCCTGCCGCTCGCGGCGGTCTAGGAGCTCTAATTCTGCTTCTGCCCGGGGGTCAGCCGCACGACGAGCCACGTGATCCCGGCTGCGGCGCCGACGACCACGAGGCAGTAGACGGCGAAGAGGACCAGTCCGAAGGCGTTCGACACAGCCGACCTAGAATAGCCTCGTGCCCAGAGCCTGCGTAATCGTGCTCGACGCCGTCGGCGCCGGCGAGCTGCCGGACGCCGGCGAGTACGGCGACGAGGGATCGGACACCCTCGGGAACGTCGCGCGCGCTGTCGGCGGGCTCGACCTTCCGAGCATGGAGGCGCTCGGTCTCGGGAACGCCAAGGAGCTTGCGGGCTGCCCGCCGCAGCCCGGCGCGCCGGCGGTCGCGGGTCGTCTGCTCGCGCGCTCGAAAGGCAAGGACACGACGACCGGCCACTGGGAGCACATGGGCATCGTCACGGCGCAGGCGTTTCCGACGTATCCCCACGGCTTCCCGCACGACGTGATCGACCCGTTCATGCACGCGACGGGGCGGGGCGTGATCGGCAACAGGCCCGCGTCCGGGACGGACATCATCCAGGAGCTCGGGGAGGAGCACCAGCGCACGGGCAAGTGGATCGTCTACACGTCCGCCGACTCCGTCTTCCAGATCGCGGCGCACGAGGAGACGATCCCGCTCGAGGAGCTCTACGAGGCGTGTCGCGCCGCGCGCGAGATCCTCACCGGCAAGCATGCGGTCGGCCGGGTGATCGCACGGCCGTTCACCGGTGAGCCCGACAACTACGTGCGGACGGCGAACCGCCATGACTTCTCGCTCGTGCCGCGCCGGCCGAATTACCTGTCGCTCGTCCGCGATGCAGGTCACAAGGTCTACGGCGTCGGGAAGATCGGCGACATCTTCGCCGGGCAGGACATCGACGAGTCGCACCCGACGAAGTCGAACATCGAGGGGATCCAGGCCACGGAGAAGCTCCTGCGCCAGATCGACGACGGGTTTATCTTCACGAACCTCGTCGAGACCGACATGCTCTGGGGGCACCGCAACGACCCGGTCAACTTCCACCGCTGCCTGCAGGACTTCGATTACCGCCTGCCGAATCTGCTCGACGCGCTGCGGCCGGGCGACCTGCTCATCATCACCTCCGACCACGGCTGCGACCCGACGACGCCGTCGACCGAGCACTCGCGCGAGTACGGGCTCCTGCTCGCGTACGTCGAGGGGCGGAACGCCGCGGGGCAGGTCCACGAAGGCGAGTTCGCCGACATCGGTGCGACCGTGAACGCGTGGCTCGGCGGCAAGGCGCCGTCGCGCGGCATCCCCGGTCAGCCGATCGTCACCCCGTAACGCGTGCCCGAGCTGCCGGAGGTCGAGACCGAGCGGGGGAGGCTCGCCGAGGCGATCGCGGGTCGGCGCATCCTCTCCGCGCGCATCGACGACACGCGCCTCACACGTCCGGAGGATCCGGCGGCCGTCGCCGCCGTTCTGAGCGGCGATGTCGTCGACGCGGTCGAGCGGCGGGGCAAGTACATCGTCGTTCGCCTCGCGAGCGGTAATTCGCTTCTCGTCCACCTCCGCATGACCGGCGGCTTCCGGTACGAGCCGGCGACGCACGAACGTGCCGTGCTCGAGATGGAAGGCGGCCGACGGGTCGCCTACCGCGACACGCGGCGTTTCGGGACGTGGCTGCTCACGGACACCGACGACGCTGACCGTGTCATCGCGGTCAAGAACGGGCCGGAGCCGCTCGAGCGGGGCTTCACCACGGCGTTTCTCGCGGGCCGGCTCGCCCGGCGGACGGCGCCGTTGAAGGCCGCCATCCTCGATCAGCGGACGGTTGCCGGGTTGGGGAACATCTACGCCGACGAGGCGCTCTGGCACTCGCGTCTGCACCCGCGGCGCCCGGCCGGCGAGCTCACGCTCGACGAGGTGGCTGCGCTGCGCGCCGCGATCCGCAAGGCGCTTCGACTCGGCATCCGGCGCGGCGGCGCGACGCTCTATGACCAGGCGTACGCCGGCGGCGCGATGCAGGACGAGTTCCGCGTCTACGGCCGCGCCGGAGAGCCGTGCGACCGCTGCGGCGAGCCGATCGCGAAGATCGTCGTCGGCGGGCGGGGAACGTCGTTCTGTCCGACGTGTCAGGCGGTCAGCAGCTCGTCGAGGCGGCCGTCGCGGTCGAGGCGCCAGAGCTCGGTATAGCCGCCGATGGGCCGGCCGTCGACGAGGATCTGCGGCACCGTCCAGCCGCCGGTCGCGTCGAAGACCGTCTGGCGGAAGGCGGGATCCTCGTCGAGCGAGATCTCCTCGTACGGGATGCCGCGCGACGCGAGCAGCGTCTTCGCGCGGACGCAGTAGCCGCACCAGCGCGTCGTGTACATCTCGATCTTCGGCATCCCTCCTTGAAACGCACAAGACGCCCGGTGCGTTCCCGCCCGACGCGGCTCCTAGACTGAATCGGCCATGGCCGGGCGGGCATACAGCACGGAGGCGGTCGTCCTCCGATCAATCCGGCTGGGGGAGGCCGACCGCGTCCTCCACCTGTACACGCGCGCGAACGGGCGCGTCGGCGCGGTGGCGAAGGGCGTGCGGAAGACGTTGTCGCGCTTCGGCGGCCGGCTCGAGCTGCTGTCGCACGTCGACCTCATCCTCCATCGCGGCCGCAGCGACCTCGAGACGGTGACGGGCGTGCAGCTCGTCGACTCGCACCACGACACCCGCGAGGACTACTACCGCTTCTCGGTCGGGATGATCGGCGCGGAGGCGATGCTGCGGCTCTTCCCCGAGCAGGAGGCGAACGAGCGCGCGTTCGGGGCGGTGACGCGGTTCCTCGAGCTGCTCGACGAGACGCCGCATACCGCTGTCACCCCGACGGTCGATCCGCTCGGCCTTGCGTTTCAGCTCAAGCTCCTCTGGCTCTCGGGCTACCTGCCGCACGTGTCCGGCTGTGCCGAGTGCGGAGCGGTGGACGAGCCGCTCATCGGCTACTCGCCGAAGGCCGGCGGCGCGGTGTGCGCCCGTTGCGCTGTTCCGGCGGAGGCGCTCGCGCTCTCGGCCGACGGCGTTGCCGGAATCACCGCGCTGCTCGCGCGCCCGCTTGCGGACGCTGTCGCGCTCGGGCTGACCGAGCGCGCGCGACGGGACGCACTCCGCGTCATCACGGCGTCGTACGAGCACCACGGCGGCTTCCGCCTGCGGACGCTGAGCGCCTAACCGGCGAAAACGCTGAAGTCCAGCGTCCCGCGCTCACAGACACTTGTCGGCGGCTTGATCGGTGCGTCCACCGTGCCGCCACCTCTTGGAGTGACTCGGAGCGTGTACGCCTTCGGTTGACACATGCCGCTCTGAGAGTCGCCCGTCCCGGGTACGTCGGGCGAGAAGCGTGCGGTTGCGTGTGCGGACGCTCCCGTGGCGAGGACGACGAGCGGCGAAATGGGGTTACCGGTGACGTTGGTCGGAAGAGCCGTTCCGCTCGCATTGAGCAGGACCGCCGTCGGCAGACCGCTGATCGTGCACTTTGTGCTCGACGTGTTGGTGAGCGTGAGGATGTACTCGATCTGGCCGGCTCCGCCGCCGCCCGGTGCCTCGGCGAACGTTCCGGACAGCTGACCGCCGGCGCAGGCGGAGGTGGCGGCTGATGTCGTGGTCACCGTCTGCGTGGTCGTCACGGTGCGCGTCACCGTTCTCGTAACGGTCGTCGTGGTGCCGCCGGTGCCGCAGCTAGCCGCGCTCAGCGCGACAGCGGCGAGCGCCAGTCCCGCGCCAGTGCGTCGTCCAGCCACGCGCGCACGCCCGAGATGGGGAGGCGCTCCTGCGCGAGCGAGTCCCGCTCCCGCACGGTCACGGTCTCGTCGGAGAGCGTCTGTTCGTCGACGGTGAAGGCCCATGGCGTACCTATTTCGTCCTGGCGGCGGTAACGCCTTCCGATCTGTCCGCCTTCGTCGTGCTCGACGACGTGGAAGCGGCGGAGCTCCTCGTAAAGGTTGCGGGCCCGCGTGGCCATCCCCTCGTCCTTCGCGATGAGCGGCAGGATCGCGGCCTTGACCGGAGCGACGAGCGGGTGGAGGCTCAAGACGACCCGCTCGCGGTCGTTGACGACTTCCTCGCGGTACGCGTCGCAGAGGAAGGCGAGCATGATCCGGTCGATCGAGACGGCGGGCTCGATCACGTGCGGCGTGTAGCGCGTGCCGTCCTGCTCGACCCACTCGAGCTTCGTGCCCGACGCGTTCGTGTGCTGTGTGAGGTCGAAGTCGCCGCGGTTCGCGACCCCCTCGAGCTCCTGCCAGCCGATGGGGTAGAGGTACTCGAGGTCGCTCGTCGCGCTCGAGTAGTGGGAGAGCTCGCTCGCACCATGCGCCCGCGCGCGGAGGTTCTCCTCGCGCAGGCCGAGATCGAGGTACCAGCGGCGGCGCGTCTCGATCCAGTAGCGGTGCCACTCCTCGGCCTGGTCCGGCGGGACGAAGAACTCCATCTCCATCAGCTCGAACTCGCGCTGGCGGAAGAGGAAGTTCCCCGGCGTGATCTCGTTGCGGAAAGCCTTCCCGACCTGCGCGATGCCGAACGGCGGCTTGCGGCGCGCGAGCTGGGCGACGTTCTTGAAGTTGACGAAGATCCCCTGCGCGGTCTCGGGGCGGAGGTACGCGGTCGAGCTCGCGTCCCGGAGCGCGCCGACGTGGGTCTCGAACATGAGGTTGAACTGGCGCGGCTCCGTGAGGTCGCAGTCGGACGTCTCGCCGGGGCGCTTGCTCGGCTTCTTGCCGCAGCTCGCGGACTCGAGCTGGTCGGCGCGGAACCGCAGCTTGCACGTGCGGCAGTCGACCATCGGGTCGCTGAAGCCGGCGACGTGGCCGGACGCTTCCCAAACGCGCGGGTTGAGGATGATCGCCGAGTCGAGGGCGACGACGTCGTCGCGCTCCTGCACCATCGCGCGGAACCAGAGCGAGCGGATGTTGTTCTTCGTGAGGACGCCGTAGTGGCCGTAGTCGTACGTCGAGCCGAGCCCGCCGTAGATCTCGGAGGACGGGAACACGAACCCGCGCCGGCGGCAGAGGGAGACGATCGTGTCCATGGTCAGCGGCGTGGTGGTGTCGGCCATGGCCGGAGGTTACCCGGCGAGGTTTCAGCGTCTTGCGACGTAGTCGCCACGCCCGCGACACACGTCGCCGCATACGGTTCCCAACCCCGGGTGGGTGGGGGTTTGGGATGGGACCAAAGGAGCCTCCCGGATACGCTGCCCCCGTGGCGAACCCGCCGGTCGAATTGCATGTCGTGTCCGACGCCACGGGCGAGACGGCGGCGCGGCTCGTGCAGGCGCTCGAGGCGCAGTTCCCCGACCAGGAGTTCACCGAGATCCGCCACCCGCGGGTCGAATCCGAACAAGACCTCCAGCTCGCGGTCAATCGCATGCGCGGGCGCGCGGCGGTCGTCGTCTACACGCTCGTACAGCCGGAGCTCCGCGAGACGATGCGCACGCTCTGCCGCAGGGCCCGCCTCCACTACTGCGATCTCCTCGGCCAGCCGATCGAGGCCGTCGCGCGCGTCTCCGGCCGGGCCGCGAAGATGAAGCCGGGGTCGCGCCCTCCGCTCAACCAGGCGTACTTCAAGCGGATGGAGGCAATCGAGTTCGCCGTCCGGTTCGACGACGGCGTCGCGCAGGGCCTCCACGAGGCGGACATCGTCCTTGTCGGCGTCTCGCGCACCTCGAAGACGCCCCTCTCGATCTACCTCGGCTATCTCGGTCACAAGGCGGCGAACGTCCCCGTCGTGAAGGGCATCGCGCCGCCGAAGGAGCTCTTCGCGATCGACCAGTCGAAGGTCGTCGGACTCACGATCGACCCGAACCGTCTTGCCGAGATCCGCCGCGCCCGCGTCCGCGCGATGGGTGCGCCCGGCCGCAACCGGAAGTACGCCGAGCTCACCGAGGTCTACGAGGAGCTCGACGAGGCCAAGAAGCTCCACCGCCGGCTGAAGTGCCCTGTCATCGACATATCGGAGCTGTCGATCGAGGAGACCGCGCACCGCGTCCTGCGCGTCATCGAGGAACGGCGCATCGAGCGAGCGTCGGCGCTGTGACCGCCGCAAAGAGGCCGATCGAGTGGTGGTGGTGGCCGATCTGGTGGGCGGCGCTCCTCTTCGCCGACCTGCTCTTCTACGTTCTCATCACGCCGGTTTGGATCGGTCTCCGCTGGCTGGCCTGGATTGCGGAGTTCCGGTCACGCCGTCGTTAGCGGCGCGGCGGCGGAGCCGCCACCCCGCTTTTTCCGGCTCCGGCGAGCCTACGCCGGTGGTCGTTAGAAGCTTGTGACAACATCCGCCGGATGACACGCTACGTCTACGCGTTCGACGAGCCCGCCGACGGCAGGCGTGAGCTGCTCGGGGGCAAGGGGATCGGGCTCGCGGAGATGACGCAGCTCGGCGTCCCGGTTCCCGCGGGGTTCACGATCACGACCGACGCCTGCCGCGCGTACATGGTCTCGGGCGGGGAGGTCGCCGGGCTCGACGCGGAAGTCGACGCCGCCATCGCGCGCCTCGAGGAGCAGAGCGGCAAGCGCTTCGGCGACCCCGAGGACCCGCTCCTCGTCTCCGTCCGCTCCGGCGCTGCGATCTCGATGCCGGGGATGATGGACACCATCCTCAACGTCGGGCTCAACGACGTCGCCGTCGCGGGTCTCGCCCGCTCGACCGGGAACGAGGAGTTCGCGCGCGACTGCTACCGGCGGCTCATCCAGATGTTCGGCGAGACCGTCGACGACATCGCGCACGAGCGCTTCAGTCCCGACGACTCCGTCGAGCGCGCCCGCGAGATCTACGTCGAGGAGACGGGCAGCGACTTCCCCCAGGACGCCCGCGACCAGCTGCGCCGCGCGATCACCGCGGTGTTCGACTCGTGGAACTCGCCGCGCGCGCAGGTCTACCGGCGCACGTACTCCATCCCCGACGACCTCGGCACCGCGGTGAACGTCGTGCAGATGGTGTTCGGGAACAAGGGCGACAGCTCCGCGACCGGCGTCGCGTTCACCCGCGATCCGTCCACCGGCGAGCAGGGCGTCTACGGCGAGTACCTCGTCAACGCGCAGGGCGAGGACGTCGTCGCGGGCACCCGTACGCCGCAGCCGCTCGAGGAGATGCGCGACCGCCTGCCCGAGGCGTACGAGCAGTTCCTCGCGACGATGGCCGCGCTCGAACGCCACTACCGTGACATGCAGGACATCGAGTTCACCGTCGAGGAGGGCAAGCTCTACCTCCTCCAGACGCGCTCCGCGAAGCGCACCGCCGCAGCCGCGATCAAGGCCGCGGTCGACATGGCCGGCGAGGGCCTGATCGACAAGGAAGAGGCGATCGCGCGCATCGACCCGGAGCAGCTCGACCAGCTCCTCCATCCGCGTCTCGACGAGAACGCGGAGTTCGAGGTCGCCGCGCGCGGGCTCAACGCCTCCCCGGGCGCCGCCTGCGGGAAGATCGTCCTCGACGCCGACTCGGCCGAGGAGAGCGGCAAGGCCGGCAAGGCCGTCATCCTCGTTCGCTGGGAGACGACGCCCGACGACATTCACGGCCTCATCCAGGCGCAGGGCGTCCTCACGGCGCACGGCGGCATGACGTCGCACGCCGCAGTCGTCGCGCGCGGGATGGGCAAGCCGTGCGTCGCCGGCACCGAGGGGCTCGAGATCGACATCGACAAGCGCACCGTGCGGATCGGCTCCCACCGGCTGAGCGAGGGCGACGTGATTACGATCGACGGCGGCACCGGACGCGTCATCGTCGGCGAGGTCCCGCTCGTGCCGCCGGCGATCAACGAGGACTTCGAGACGCTGCTCGTGTGGGCCGACGACGTGCGGCGCCTCAAGGTGCGCGCGAACGCCGACAACGCCGAGGACGCCGCGAAGGCGCGGGAGTTCGGCGCGCAAGGGATCGGCCTCTGCCGCACCGAGCACATGTTCTTCGGCGAGGAGCGGCTGCCCGTCGTGCAGGAGATGATCCTCGCCCGCGACGAGGAGGGCCGCCGCGCCGCGCTCGACCGGCTCCTCCCGTTCCAGCAGTCCGACTTCGAGGCAATCTTCGAGGCGATGGCGGGGCTGCCGGTCACGATCCGGCTGCTCGACCCGCCGCTCCACGAGTTCCTGCCTCCGCTCGAGGAGGCGACCGACGAGCGGATGCGCCAGCGGATCAAGGTGCTCACCGAGGCGAACCCGATGCTCGGCACGCGCGGCTGCCGGCTCGGCATCCAGTGGCCGGAGATCTACGAGATGCAGGTGCGCGCGATCGCGCGGGCGGCGAAGGCGGTGCAGGAGCGCGGGGGAGAGACGCCGCTCGTCGAGATCATGCATCCGCTCGTCGGCTTCCGCGAGGAGCTGCGCCGTCTCCGCGAGCTGACCGAGGCCGTCATGGAGGAGGAGGCGCCCGGGCTCGAGTACCTCTGCGGGACGATGATCGAGCTGCCGCGCGCCGCGCTGCGCGCCGACGAGATCGCCGAGGTCGCGGACTTCTTCTCCTTCGGCACGAACGACCTCACGCAGACGACGCTCGGCATGTCGCGCGACGACGCCGAGGGCAAGTTCCTCACGTACTACCTCGAGGAGGGCGTGATCGAGCGCAATCCGTTCGAGGTGCTCGACCAGGCGGGCGTCGGCGACCTCATGCGGATCGGCGTCGAACGCGGCCGCAAGACGAAGCCGGAGATCAAGCTCGGCATCTGCGGCGAGCACGGCGGCGAGCCGAGCTCCGTCGCGTTCTGCCACGAGATCGGCCTCGATTACGTGAGCTGTTCTCCCTACCGTGTCCCGCTCGCGCGGCTCGCGGCGGCGCAGGCCGTGCTGAAAGAAGCGAAGCGCGGCCAGTACGTCCAGGCCGGCGGCTAGCCCGTGGTCTTCCTCCGCTGAGGACTGATTCTGCGGCTCATGGCGGGCCGCAATCCAGCGGGAAACCGCTGAGGCGCCGAGCGCGCCTGGGCGCGACACTTGAGATGTGGGCGTGCTCTTCTTGACGCTGCTCGCTCTCGTCGCGCCGCATCCGGGCCAGCAGGCGACGGTCGTCGTCCCCGTCGCAACGCTGTGGACGTCGCCGACGGCGCCGCGCGCTATCGACGCGCCCGCGCTCGGCAATCCCGTCCACCTCGACGCTTGGAACCGGAACCTCGCCTCGACCGCCGCCCGCGCAGGGCTCGTGGACCGGGTCGTGACGCAGGCGCTCTACGGCGAGAAGCTGGTCGTGCTTGCGGTCAAGAAGGGCTGGGCGAAGGTCGCCGTGCCCGACCAGCCGTCACCGCTCGACCGTCGCGGCTATCCCGGCTGGGTGCCGCTCCGCCAGATCGTCGCCGGCTACTCGGCCGGCGGCCGGCGGCTGACGGTCGTCGTCCCGAAGGCGGCGCTCCACGTCGGCGCGCGGAAGCTCGTCCTGAGCTACGGCACGCGTCTCCAGGTGACGGGGACGAGAGCGGACGGCTCCTGGAGCGTGAAGACACCCGGCGGCGCGGGCTGGATCGCCCGCTCGCAGCTTGCGACGCCGCCGAGCCTGACAGGAGCGCACGTCGTCGCCGAAGCGAAGCGCTTCATCGGCCTCCGCTACCTCTGGGGCGGGACGTCCGCCTGGGGCTTCGACTGCTCGGGGCTCGTGTGGGACGTGTTCCACACGCTCGGCAAGAAGGTGCCACGCGACAGCGCGCCGCAGTCGCACGCAGGGCGCGCCGTGACCGGCGCGCTGCGTGCGGGCGACCTCGTCTTCTACGGCTCGCCGGCGTACCACGTCGCGATCGTCGCGGGCAGCGGGAAGATGATCGAGGCGCCCGACTCGGCGCATGCCGTGCGACTCGTGCCGCTGAGGCCGGGGTACAGCGCCGCTCGGCGCTACTGGTAGCCGCGAACCTTGAAGTACGCGATCGCGACGCTTGCCGCCGCGACGGCGACGAGGCCCACGAGTCCCTCGAGGCCCAGCTGCCCGTACTGTGCGCGCCCGCCGCGCCAGTGCGCGTAGCCGAGGGTGATGAGGATCCCGCCGATCGCGCCGCCGATGTGTCCCCCGATCGAGATCGCTCCCCCGAAGCCGTTGTAGACGAAATCCACGACGAGGTTGATCGCGATCCACGTCATCGCGTTGCCCGCGAGCCGGCCCGTGATCTGCCACTCGAGGATCATCATCGAGCCGAGGACGCCGAAGACAGCACCGGACGCTCCGAGGGTAGGGGAGTGCGGCGTCAGAACGAGGGCTCCCGCCGAGCCGGCGAGACCGGAGACGAAGTAGAGCCCGAGATAACGGACCCGGCCGAGATACTGCTCGACCGGTGTCCCGATGATCCAGAGCGCGTACATGTTGAACCCGATGTGGAGCAGGTTGGCGTGGAGGAACATGTTCGTAACGAGCCGGTACCAGCCGCCGTGGATCACGAGAGGGCCGTAGAGGATCCAGCGATCGAGCAGGCTTCCTCCCGGATTGTTGAGGCCGCCGCCTCCCTGCTCGACTGTGATGAGGTAGATCGCGACGTTGGCCGCGATCAGCGCCTTCGTGATCGGCGCGCTGCCGGTCGCGAGCGCGACTCCCTCGGCGCGGTGCACCGTCGGCGGCTTGATCTGCCGCGACTTCTTGCCGCCGCGAGCGCCCGCGTGGTCGGGGCAACGGATCCCGACCGGGGCGAACGTCGCGCAGTCGGCGCAGATCGGCCGTCCGCACTCGGAGCACGAAAGTCCCGTCTCGCGGTCCGGATGCCGGTAGCAGTAGCGGGGTTCTGCCGTCGACATCCGGACTAGCCTAATCGGCGCAATGCGCGTCCATGTGTCCTTCACGCCCGCCGAGCAGCCGCCGGCCACGATCGGGATCGTCGTCGACGTCCTGCGCGCGACATCGACGATGTGTCAGGCGCTCGCATCCGGCTACGAGCGCGTCCTCTGCTGCGCGGAGATCGACGACGCGCGCGCGCTCGCGCAGACGGAGGGGCCGGCGAAGCTCGCCGGAGAGCGCCGCCTCGAGCACATAGAGGGCTTCGACTTCGGCAACTCGCCGCGCGAGCTCGAGGAAGCCGCGTCGGCCGGGACGCTGATCCTTACGACGACGAACGGGACGCGGCTCCTCGTTGCCGCCGCGGAGCGCTACGAGCGCGTCTTTGTCGGCTCGCTCCTGAACCTCGACGCGGTAGCGGCTGCGGCGCGCGAGAGTGGGGAGGACGTCGCAGTGCTCTGCGCGGGCGTACTCGGAGAGCTCGCGCTCGACGACGCGTACTGCGCCGGCCGAATCGTGCAGGCGATCGGCGGCGAGCTGGAGGACTCGGCGCGCGCCGCGATCCTCCTCGCGCAGAGCTTCCCGAACGCGCGAGAAGGGCTCGGCGCGAGCAGGAGCGCGGCGAACCTCCGGCGCCACGGCATGGAGGCCGACGTCGACGTCTGCGCGCGGGAGAGCGTCCTCGACGTCGTCCCGCGGTACGTCCGCCGCGTCGGCCTCGCAGCCGAGGTCGCCCTCTAGCTCATTCGCGCGGCGACGCTGTACTTCGTCACCGAGGTCCGCTGACCCGGCGTGCCGTCGGTCGGCATCGAGTCGAGCACCGCGTGGGCCTTCGCGTAGTCGTCCTCGTTGTCGAGGATGACGATCGCGAGCGCGCGGTCGCTCTCGGGATCGTGGAGGAGCATGAGCTCGGACGGCGGCATGCCCTCCGGCGGCTCGCTGTTCTCGATGTTGCTCGCGAGCTCGGCAATCCTGGCCGAGTCGACTCCGTCGAACGTTACGACGCGTGCTAGTGCCATCGATTCCTCCCTGTCGTGGACGGCCGGAGCCTATCGCGCTCGCGTCGCGAGCTCGGCGAGCGCCACCACCGTGCGCCAATTCCGCAACGTCACCGCGACACCGAGCAGGGACTCGAGACGCGCGACCGAGAGGTGGGCACCGTGCACGCCGTTCGACAGCCTCAGGTAGACGTCGGCGTCCGAGAGCACGGTGCGACTCGGGCTGCCGTGGGCCTTCTCGAACGACGCCGCGACTGCCTGTCTCGGCCGGGCGGCAAGGAAGACCACGTAGGTCTCCGACGTGTCCTTGCCGAATGGATGCGCCGCGACCGTCGCGGCGAGCTCCTTCGGGGTTCGCATGACCGCGGTCGTATCCACCCCGAAGTTGTCGGCTACGAGACGCTCGAGTTCGGCGGCGACGACGGCGCGGCCACGCGGCCCGTCGAACAGGACGTTGCCGCTCGCGAGGTGCGTCCGCACGTCCCGGTAGTCGGCGGCCTCGAGGAGCCGCCGCAGCTCCGCCATAGGCACCTTGTTGCGGGCGCCGAGGTTGACGGCCCGCAGGAGGACGATCCACCTCACGGTCGTCGCTGCCTGCGGCGGAGCGCGTCGAGCCGGCGACGGTCCTGTTTCGTCGGCCGCGTGCCGAGATCGGAGCCGAGCGGGCGGGCGAGGCGCCGCTCGAGCTGGATCCGCTCCCGCTGCTCGATCGACTCGGGCGTCTCCTCGTAGAGCTCGGCCGCGGCCTTCGCCGGGCCGCGGCGGTCGGCGAGCGCGGTGACGACGACGGTGCGGGGGACGTGGCCGACGCGGATCTCGACCGTGTCCCCGGGCGCGACCTCGCGCGCGGGCTTGACGCGCTCGCCGCCGACCTTGACGTGCCCCGCGAGGACGAGCTCGGTCGCGGCGCTACGCGTCTTCGCAAACCGAGCGGCCCAGAGCCACTTATCGAGGCGGACGCGGTCCACGAGTGGATTCTCGCCGACGGGCGTCTCCCGGCACACCGTGGAGACGCCCGTCGCGCGGAGATCGCTAGGGAACGATGTGGATGAGCCGCTCCATGCCGAGCCGCGTGTGCTCGCGGCCGTCCTGCGTGTCCATGAAGCACGCCTCCACGTACCAGCCCGGCTGGGCCTGGAGCGTGAACTGCTGGACCGCACCGTGCGAGACGGGGCCGAAGAAGGAGAAGAAGCCACCGCTCGCGAGTTTCCCGATTTTGTTGTCCTTTCCGGCGCGGAGGAGCTTGACCACTTCGCGTCCGGCCGCCTTGTTCTTAACGCCGGCTCCGATCATCATGTGGACGAGCCAGCCCGAGTTCGAGGTCCGGATCGTCTGGCCGACGTGCAGCGTCCCCGGGCCGCGGAAGCGGAACTCGACGGACTTTTGCCACTGCTGCGCGGCAGGAAGCTTCGCGGGCGAGTTGTTCAGGGAGATCGAGAACGTCGTGTTCGGCCACTGCGCCGGATTGTTCGCGGTCGCGTCAAAGGCGACGTAGTCGCCGGGTTGCAACTTCGTCTCGACGTCCTGCCCGGTCGGATCGGCGTTCGAGTCGAACACGATCGAGCCGTAGGACGCGACGTTGTTCGCGTCCGCTGCCTTCTTTGAGCTGAGGAAGGCGATGAGCTGGTTCGCCGTGACGCCGTCGTTCAGCCGGACGAAGAGCGGCGTGCCCGAGCCCTGGCCGGTCGCCACCGAGTGGACGTCCACCGCGCCGGACACGAGCGTCCCTTCCACGGAGATCGAGCTGCCGTCCATCGTCACATCGATCGTCGGCAGTCCCCCTGTTTTCGTGCCCGCGGCGCCGAAGGCGACTGCAGTCGTGATCGCCGCTGCCACGAGGGCGGCAGCGAGGAGTGATACGCGCTTCAAGGCGAACCTCCTGTTTTTCGGTACTCCGCCGAAACGGCGAGAGGTGAGGCATTTTAGACCCCAAAATCGAGGAAAGATGCAGTCGGGTTTGACAGGAACATGTGTTCGGGTATAGAACATACGTTCTTATGATCGCCTGTGTGAGTATCCCCGGACTCGAGTTGAAGGCGGCGTTGCGTCGTACTCCGACCCTTGCGCTGAGGCCGGCGGCGCTCGCGCCCGAGCCGCCCACCTCCTCAGGACATTGGGAGCCGCTCATCGGGCCGGTTACCGTCGCGGCGGAGGCTCTCGGCGTGCGGCCCGGGATGCGGCTGGGGGAGGCGCTCGCCACGTGCCCGTCGCTCGCGCTCGTCGAGCCCGACGCCGCGGGAGCGGAGCAGGCGTGGGAGGAGATCGTCCGTGCGCTCGAGGATGCGGGCTTCGCGGTCGATCCGGCCTCCTCCGGCGTCGCGTACTTCGAGACGCAGGGAGTCGAGCGGCTCTACGGCGGGCTCGAGCCGGCGCTGAAGCGCGCGCTCGCCGCCGTCGGGTCGGAATGGGATGCGCGCATCGGCGCAGCTGGGCGGCGGTTCGCCGCACTTGCGGCAGCTTCTGTCGCGCGACCCGGGCAGGTAGTCGTGGTCGCCGATGAGGAGCTGCCGCAGTTCCTCGCTCCGCTCCCGCTCACCCTTCTCCCGCTCGAACGGAACCGCTACGAGGAGCTCGAAGCCCTCGGAGTGCGCAAGCTCGGACAGCTTGCCGGGCTCCCGGGTGGCGCCGTCGCCGAACGTTTGGGGCCGGACGGCCGGCGCGCCTGGAGTCTGGCGAGAGGTGGAACGGCCGCGCGCGTGCGCGGCCGTCGTCCGCCCGCCGCCGTCTACGCCTCGCTCGAGTTCCCCGAGGCGATCGGGAACGAGCTGACGCTGCGGCGCGCGCTGGCGGGTCTCGTCGACAAGGCGCTCGCCCGGCCGGAACGGCGCGACCGCTTCGTCCGCAAGCTCGCGCTCGCCGCTCGGCTCGAGACCGGCGGCTCATGGCGGCGGACGCTGACGCTGCGCGAGCCGAGCGCCGACTCCGAGCGGATCCGCGTCGCGCTCGCACCGAGACTCGTCGAGCTTCCCGGTCCCGTCGTCGAGCTCCGCCTCGAGCTCGTCGAGCTCACCGAGTCTGCGGGGCAGCAGCTCGAGCTCCTTGCGGCCGGCGCGGAGGATCGCACCCGCCTGCGGGAAGGCCTGCGCCAAGTACGCGCGAGCACCGGCTCCGGCTCCGTCTGCACCGTCGTGGAGGTGGCACCGTGGTCGCGCGTCCCGGAGAGTCGCGCGCTGCTCGTCCCGAAGGACGAGTAGGGACTCCTAACAGGGTGGAGCACAGACTGCCTGGCCGCGCTGGGCGGCGCGCTGCGGCGTCCTCAGTCGCGCAAATAGCGCTGCTATTCGCGCTCCCTGCGTCCTTGCATCGCACTCGCCCATCACGCCCAGTCAGCGCGTGACCACCCCGTTAGAAGCCCGCCGGTTCAACGCGCCCCGCGCGGCGCGCGTCGAGGCGAACGCGAGCGGGTTCCCGGTCGAGGTCAACCACCAGGCGGTCGCGTTCCTCCGTGAGGAATGGCGCGTCGTCGACCGCTGGTGGACGGAGGAGCCGGTCGTCCGCCGCTACTTCGAGATCGTCCTCGAAGCCGGCGAGAACACCGTCGTATTCCACGACGGCGCCGGTGGCGGCTGGTTCACTCAGCGAGGCGCATGAGCGAGTTCGACGAGATCGAGCGCGAGGAGATCGCGGTGCAGTTCGTCCGCGTCGCCGACGGGCTGGCCACCATCCGTCGAGCGTGGGACGAGCTCGAGGCTGTCGTCGCGCTTCGCGGCCGTCACTTCTACGGAGCATTCGACCCTGTCGCCGGCGACTATCGCGCCTGCGTCGAGGTGCGGGAGGGAGACGAGCTCGTGGACGGGCTCGAATCCGGGACGCTGCCCGGCGGCCGCTACCTCCGCGCGCGCCTGCGCGGCGATCCGCCGGCGGTGTACGAGCGGATCGGGCCGACGTTCGAAGCTCTCGAACAGGAGAGGAAGCAGGACACGAGCCGTCCGAGCCTCGAGCATTACCGGCGATACGACGAGATCGACGTGCTGCTACCGGTTTAGAGCTCCTCGCAGCTCCCGCGCCGCCGCCTCCGGATCCGCGGCATCGCGGATCGCACGCACGACCGCGATCCCGGGCGCGCCCGCGCTGACGACTTCCGCGACGTTGCCGAGGTCGATCCCGCCGATCGCGACCCACGGCACCGTCAGTGCAGCGGCGGCGTCACGGATCAGCTCGAGACCCCCCGCGACAGCGTCCTCCTTCGTGGGCGTCGCGAACGCGGTTACGCCGACGTAGTCGGCGCCCGCGACGTCCTGCAACTCCTCGAAGCTAGAGACGGAGAGCCCGATGAGACGGTCCGGCCCGACGAGCGCCCGGGCCTCCTCGACCGAAGCGTCGTTCCGGCCGACATGGACACCGTCGGCGCCGCACGCCTCGACGAGATCGGGACGATCGTTGAGGATGAAGAGCGCCCGGTAGCGGCGGCAGATGCGGCGGAACGGCTCGGCGGCGGCGAGGAGAGCGTCATCGTCGAGCGCCTTGTCGCGAAGCTGGACGACGTCGACGCCACCCCGCAGCGCCGGCTCGAGGATGTGCGTGTCGCCCGCGGCCAGGACGAGATAGAGCTTCATGACCGACTCACAGTGCCACGGCTAGTGTCCCCGCCGTGCCGTCGCGCCTTGCCATCGTCCTCGCCGTGCTCGCGGGGATCGCGCTCCTAGGCGCGTTCGTCCAGCACCGGTCGAGCTCTTCGCCCGCGACGGCGACCCAGAAGCCGAAGCCCGACCCGAACCGCGTCATCACCCACAAGGGCCCGCTGCCGGGCGGCATTCTCGTCGCCGACCGCGGCAACGATCGCATCCTCCTCGTCGACCCGAGCCACCACATCCTCTGGAAGTTCCCGACCTTCGCCGACCGCACCCGCGGCGTCCATCTCGTCTACGACGACGACACCTTCGTCCAGCCCGGGGGCAAGGCGCTGATCACGAACGAGGAGGACCACGGCGACATCCTCTCGATCGACATCAAGACGCACCGCGTCACGCGTCTGTTCGGCGTGCCGGGGCCGCAGGTCGGGACGCAAGGATTCGCGGGCCCGTCGAACCACCTCAACTGGCCTGACGACGCGTACACCCTCCCGGATGGAACGGTGACGGTCGCCGACGCATACCGCTGCCGGATCCTCTTCATCCGCAACCACCGGATTGTCCGCCAGATCGGCCAGACGGACGTCTGCGTCCACAACCCGCCGCGGACCCTCGGCTGGGTGAACGGCGACACGCCGGTGCCCGGCGGCGGCGTCCTCGTGTCGGAGATCACCGGCTCGTGGATCGACTACTTCTCGAAGAGCGGCAAGCTGCTCTGGGACTTCCAGGCGCCGGTCGGGTACCCGTCCGACCCGCAGCCGCTCTCGGGCGGTCGGATCCTCCTCGCCGACTACTCGAAGCCGGGTGCGGTGCTCATCGTCAACCGGTACGGCCGCGTCCTCTGGAAGTACCGGCCGACGTCGGGGACGGGGGAGCTCGACCACCCGTCACTCGCGATCATGCTCCCGAACGGGAACATCGCCGTGAACGATGACTACGGCGACCGCGTCGTGATCATCGACCCGAAGCAACACCGGATCGTCTGGCAGTACGGCCACGACTACCGCCCGGGGACGCGACGGGGCTATCTCGACACGCCCGATGGGATGGACTACATCCCGCTTGGGCCGCATGAGAAGCCGCTCTGGCAGCTCGTCCACCACCCGTAGAGGCGCGTGCCAGTACGGGTTGCAGCGCGACGAGCAGGAGGTCGAGGATGGCGAGCGCGCCCACGAGCCGCGGATAGAAGGAGGTGGCCGGCTGCGCCCAGAGCAGCACAGTGGCGACGCCGGACACGACCGCGGCGGTCACGCATGAGGCTGCGAAGAGGCGGCCCACGGATGTCGGATCGGTTGGCTTGCGGCGCGCAACGAGGGCAGCGGTCTGGGCAGCTGCTGCGGCGAGCAAGGTCGCGTTGCCGACCGACTTGCCCATGGGCTCGCTGTCGGAGAGCCCCCACATCGATACGAGGGCGAGTGCCGCCGCCGTCCCAGCGAGGCCGACGGCGGCAAGGGCGAGCGGCCGTGCGGTGGACCGGTCGAGGAGCATGACCCCAGGGAGCGAGAGGAGGCCGAACCCCGCGAGGAGGAGCGTCGTACCGAGGATCCGCCCTTCGACATCGCCGAACCGTCCGATGAGCAGGATTGCGATCGCGAGCAGCGCTGTGAGTGTCAGGAGTGCGGCAACACCGAGGAGGAGGATTCGCCGACGGGACATCTCCGGTTTCGGTGTCACGGTCGCCGAGGAGCAGAGGCGGCGCATCGGGGTATGGCACGCGAACATATGTTCGCCTAGACTCGGTGGGTGGCGTACACCGAGCTCCACGCGCATTCGGCGTACTCGTTTCTCGACGGCGCGTCGCAGCCGGAGGAGCTCGCGGCGCGCGCAGCCGAGCTCGGGTACGAGGCGCTCGCGCTCACCGACCACGACGGCGTCTACGGCTCGCTCGAGTTCGCGCACGCGGCGAAGCACCTCGGCGTCCGGGCGATCACCGGGGCGGAGGTCACGCTCGGAGACGGGTCGCACGTCACGCTCCTCGTCGAGAACGCGGCCGGCTACGCGAACCTCTGCCGGCTGCTCACCGCCGCGCACGCGCACACGCGCGACGGACCTGTCCGGGACGGACATGTCCGGGGTCAGACCCCGCCGTGTCTCGAACAGACAATGCTCGAGGAGCTCAACGGCGGACTCGTCTGCCTCTCCGGCTGCGCGCGGGACGGGCTCGCCGTCCGCGACCCGAACGCCGCGGTGCGGCTCGGGCGCGCCTTCGGCCGCGACCGCTTCTACGTCGAGCTCCAGCGTCCGTACGAACGCGGGGACGCCCGCCGCAACGCGCGACTGCGCGAGCTCGCGGAGACGATCGGCGTCCCGACGGTGGCGACGGGAGACGTCCACGCGCACGACCGCCGCCGCGCCGCGCTCCAGGACATCCTCGTCGCCGTTCGCTGCCGCACCTCGCTCGAAGGCTGCGAACGGGAACGGCGCGGCAACCATGAGGCGGTTTTGCTGTCTCCTGCCGAAGTAGAAGACCGCTTCGCGGATGACCGGGATGCTGTGCACCGCACGGCCGAGATCGCCGAGCGCCTCGAGTTCGACCTGACGGAGGAGCTCGGCTACCGCTATCCCGACTTCTCCGACGGGAGCGAGCCGGCGATCGTCCAGCTCCGCCGCGTCTGCGAGACCGCGTTCGCCGAGCGCTACTCGAACCTCAACGGCCACAAGAAACGCGTCCGGGCTCGGCTGGAGGAGGAGCTCGACCTCATCGGCGAGCTCGGCCTCGCCGGTTTCTTCCTCCTCCACTGGGAAGTGCTCGAGCTCGCGCGGGAGGTCGCGCTCGAAGTGCGCGGGCCCGGGTCGATGCGCCACGTCCTGCCGCCGGGGCGCGGGCGCGGCTCGTCGGTGGGCTCGCTCGTCTGCTACCTCACCGGCCTCTCGCACGTCGATCCGGTCGCGAACAACCTCTCGCTCGGCCGCTTCCTCAACCGCGAGCTCGCGTCCATTCCGGACATCGACCTCGACTTCCCGCGCGACATCCGGGAGAAGCTCATCGTCCGCGTCGTCGAGCGGTACGGCCAAGAGCACGCCTCGCTCGTCGCCGCGTTCGCGACGTACCGCGCGCGCGGCGCGATCCGCGACGTCGGCAAGGCGCTCGGCCTTCCGTACGCCGACCTCGAGCGGCTCGCGCGGCTCACGGACGGCTGGAACGCGCAGCGCGTCGCCGACGAGATCGCGGCGCTTCCCGATGCCGCACGCAAGCGCTCCTCGCCGCGCTGGCGCGCGTTCGGCGCGCTCTGCACCGAGATCGCCGGCCTGCCGCGGCACATCTCCCAGCACCCGGGCGGGATGGTCATCTCGACGCGGCCGCTCGTCGAGCTCGTCCCCGTCCAGCCGGCCGCGATGGAGGGGCGGCAGATGTGCCAGTGGGACAAGGACTCCTGCGCCGACGCCGGCTTCCTCAAGATCGACCTGCTCGGGCTCGGGATGCTGTCGGCGGTCGAGGAGTGCGTCGACCTCATCGCGAAGCACCGCGGCCAGAAGATCGATCTCTCCCGTATGCGGCTCGACGACCCGGACGTCTTCGCGGAGATCCAGCGCGCCGACACCGTCGGCTGCTTCCAGATCGAGAGCCGCGCGCAGATGCAGGTCATCCTCCGCACGCGGCCGGAGACGATCGACGACATCACGGTGCAGGTCGCGCTCGTGCGGCCGGGGCCGATCCAGGGCGGCGCGGTCCATCCGTACGTCGAGCGGCGGCAGAAGCTCCGCGACGACCCGACGTTCCGCGCGCCGGCGGATCATCCGCTGCTCGAGGAGCCGCTGCGCGAGACCCTGGGCGTGATCGTCTTCCAGGATCAGGTGCTCGACGTCGCCGTCCATCTCGCGGGCTTCACGGTCGGCGAGGCGGAGGGGCTGCGGCGCGCGATGAGCCGCAAGCGCTCGCACGCCGCGCTCGAGGCGTGGCGGGAGCGTTTCGTCGCGGGCGCGCTCGAGCAGGGAGTTGCGGAGCAGCAGGCGCACGAGCTCTACGACAAGCTCGTCGCCTTCTCCGGCTTCGGCTTCCCGAAGTCGCACGCAGCGGCGTTCGGGCTGCTCGCGTACCAGTCGGCGTGGCTGCGGCACCACTACGCGGCGGAGTTCCTCGCGGCGCTCCTCAACGCGCAGCCGATGGGCTTCTATCCGCCCGCGACGCTCGTGCGCGACGGGCAGCGGCGTGGAGTAGAGACGCGCCCGCCGCACGTGAACCGCAGCGAGGTCGGCTGCGTGATCGAGGATGGCGCCGTCAGGGTGGGGCTGAAGTACGTCGCCGGAGTGGGGGAGGACGATGCGGAAGCGGTGGTCGCCGCGCGGCCGTACTCGTCCATCCGTGAGCTCGGGCAAAGGACGGGCCTGTCGGGGGACGAGCTGCGCGCGCTCGTCGAGTCGGGCGCCTGCGACTGCTTCGGGCTGCGGAGGCGGGAGCTCCTGTGGCAGCTCGGCCTCGTGCCGCGACCGATGTCCGTTCCCGGCACGGAGGGGAAGGCGAAGCAGCTCGCGCTCCCCCTCGACCCGACCGCGGCGACGCCGGACCTACCCGAGCCGACCGTGTGGGAGCAGATGCTCACCGACTACAAGACGACGGGCCTGTCGGTCGGCGTCCATCCGCTCACGCTCCTGCGCCCGCACCTGCCGGCCGGGACGCTGTCGAGCGAGGAGCTACGCGCGCAGCCGCACCGGGCCGACGTCCAGTTCGCGGGGCTCGTCGTCGCGCGGCAGCGGCCGGCGACGGCGAACGGCGTCTGCTTCATGCTCCTCGAGGACGAGGAGGCGCAGGTCAACCTCGTGATCGCGCCGCAGGTGTACGAGCGCTTCCGGGCGGTCGTGCGCGGCGAGCCGCTGCTCCTCGTGCGCGGGCGCTACGAGCACTCCGACCGGAACCGGAACATCCTCGTCCGGGAGCTCGTCTCGCTCGCCCCGCTCGCCCGGCGGCTGACCGACGGCGCTGACGTCCACGCTGCGCTGCCGCGCGCCCACCACTTCGGGCACCGCTAGCACGCACTAGCCCACGCCTGGGACGAAGAACTCGACGTGGCCACACGACTCGCAAGCCCAGACCTCCAGTCGTGTGCTGCCCTCGAAGATCGCGCCGAGCGGACCGAATAGGAGCCACCAGCCGCTCCCTTCGCGAAAGTCCTGCTCGGCCGCGAACGTCAGCGGCGCGCGGCAGCGCACGCACGGCAGTGTCTCGGCGCTCTCCTCGACGCTCACGTGCCCGTGACCCTACGGCGTGCCGAGCCTGCACACAACCTTGCGTACCCTGAACGCGTGATCGAGATCTCGTGTGCGGCGTGCGGCTGGGTCGCGATCACGGCTCAGCCCGTGAACGCCGTGTGGCGTGAGCATGAGGAGGGGTGCTCTGCCGTCGGCGGGGCGGTGCGCTTCATGCCTGACCTGCCGCCTCTGCGGCGCATGCAGCCCGCCGTCGTCGCGTGCTCGCACCGGCCGGTCCGGCGCCAGATCGCCGTCACGCCCGCCGGCGTGAAGAAGTACGCAGTCATGTGCGAGCTCTGCGGCCGCTTCATCGACTGAGATCTCTGACTTGGCCCCCGCGGGTTTTGCCCGTAGACTGCGACCCGTGTCGAGGGCAGGCCGGGTGCGGTTCCTCTCCTGGCGCACGGCCCTCGCCGTCGCGCTGCTCGTCGGCGTGTGTTGCACGCTCTCCGCAGCCGGCGCCGGCGCGGCCGCCTCGCAAGCGATGCGGATCGTTGCCGCGGCGCCGCGCTTGCCTCGCGCAGCGCGCGTCCTCGGCGCCGTACGCGCCGACACGACGGTCTCGGGCGCCGTCGTCCTCCGGCCCCGCAGCGAGGCCGCTCTGACCCGCTTCATCGCCGCGGTCACCGACAAGCACTCGCCGCTCTTCCACCAGTACCTCGCGCCCGGACAGTTCGGCGCGCGCTTCGGCCCGGCGCCGTCGAGCATCGCCGCGGTGACGGACAGGCTTCGCGCCGACGGGCTCGCGGTTACCGTCGCCCGGAACGGGATGCTCGTCGACTTCCGCGGCTCGGCAGCCCAGGTCGAGCACGCCTTCGGCGTGGGACTCGACCGGATCCGGCTCGCCGACGGCTCGCTCGGACGCGCGCGCACGGCGCCGATCCGGCTTCCCGCCACGATCGCACGCCTCGTCACCTCCGTCGTCGGCCTCGACGACGTTCTCCGGCTGCAGCCGTCGGCAGTCCTCACGGGATCGAAGACGCACGCGCATGTCGCGGCGAAGAAGACGACGTTCATACATCCGGCGGGATCGCCGACTCCGTGCGCAGACGCGCAGACGGCGGCGACGCAGTTCGGCGGTCTGACGGACGACCAGATCGCGAACGCGTACGGCGCCTTCGGCCTGTACGGCGCGAACGACTTCGGGTCGGGCCAGTCCATCGCCGTGTTCGAGCTCGAGCCCTTCGCCGCGAGCGACATCCAGGCGTTCGACACTTGCTACTTCGGCGCGACGGCGGCGACGGCGATGGCCGGCCGCCTCCACACCGTTCCGGTCGACGGCGGTCAGCCGGCCGGCGCCGGGAGCGGAGAGTCCATGCTCGACATCGAAGATCTCTCCGCGCTGGCGCCCGGCGCGAACATCGACGTCTACGAGGCGCCGAACACGACATTCGGAGCGCTCGACGAGTACGCGGCCATCGTCAACGGCGGCACCGACAAGATCGTCAGTTCGAGCTGGGGTCTTTGCGAGCAGGCGGTCCAGCAGGGAGAGCCCGGCGTGCTCGAGGCGGAGAACCTCCTCTTCCAGCAGGCGGCTGCCCAGGGCCAGTCCGTCTTCGCGTCCGCCGGCGACAACGGCAGTAACGACTGCAACGCCTTCTACCAGCCCAACCCGGTCAGCCCGGTCCTCTCGCAGGACGACCCCGCGAGCCAGCCGTACGTCGTCGGAGTCGGCGGCACGACGATCGACAACCCGACTCAGCCCGCCGCCGAGCACGTCTGGAACGACGGCGTCGGGTGGGGCGCCGGCGGTGGCGGAATCTCGGAAGCCTGGCCCATGCCGGCGTGGCAGCTCTCTTCGATGGTTCCCGGCGTTCACGACGCCGCCACCGTCCAGGCCGCCGACACGTTCGAGGCGGGAGACCTGAGCCAGCCCGGCTACGCGTTCTGCCAGACCGACAATCCCGGCGGCGCGAACCAGTCCGCGTGCCGCGAAGTCCCGGACGTCAGCGCGCAGGCGGACGAGTTCACGGGCGGGATCACCGTGTACGCCGGTTCGTTGGGTGGCTGGCAGACGTTCGGCGGGACGTCGTCCGCGACGCCGATCTGGGCGGCACTGCTTGCCGTCGTCAACGAGTCCGCGACGTGTCCCGCGAACGGCGTCGGGTTCGTCAGCCCGCTCCTCTACTCGGTCGCCTCGAATCCGACGGCGTACGCCGCGTCCTTCAACGACATCACCGCCGGGAACAACGACCCGTACGGGTACTCGGGCCTCTTCCCGGCGACGACGGGTTACGACATGGCGTCGGGACTCGGCTCGCCGCAGCTCACGCAGCCGAACAATGCCGCAGGGCTCGCGTACTACCTCTGTGCGGCCGCCGCCGCGGTGGGCTCCCGGCCGACCGTGACGAGCGTTGCGCCGAACGTCGCCTTCACGTCGGCCTCGTCCACGGATGTGACGATCACCGGCACGAACTTCGAGAGCAACTCGACGCCGGACGTCGCGAGTGTGCAGGTCGGCGACTACGTGCTGCCGGCGGCTGACTTCCAGGTCAACTCGACGACGTCGCTGAGTGCGACCTTCCCCGCGGCGTCGAAAGTCCTCCCGCCGAACGCGACGACCGACGGCGCCGGACGCGTCCAGGTCGTGGTGACGCTGAGCGACGGCGAGAGCAGCGCCCCGAGCCCGGACAGCGCGTTCACGTACGTCGACAACAATGGAGTGAACTCGATCCCGGCGGTGACGTCCGTCGGCCCGTACGGCGGCCCCGCCGCGGGCGGCAACACCGTCCACATCTACGGCTCGGGCTTGACCGGCGCGACAGGAGTCAAGTTCGGAGGTGTCGCTGTCGCCGCGAACGACTTCACCGTGGTCGACGACTGGGAGATCACGGCCACCGTCCCGGCGTACGTCGGCGGGACGACGGACTGCAAGCAGGACGGATCGTTCTACGGCAACGGCGAGAACGCGACGAACGACGTGTGCCAGACGCAGGTGGTCGTGTCGAACGTGCACGGCTCGAGCAAGCAGTCGACGATCCTCCCGCTGTACGAGGGCGACGCCGCGTTCAACGCGCTGGGGGTCATCCCTGCGCCTCAGGGAGAAGAGCCTGCTCCGGTTGCGACCGAGTACGACTACTTCCCGCCCCCGACCATCACGTCGATCTCCACCGACGGGGGCCCGTCCTCCCTCGCCAGCGAGAACGGGGACAGCGTTATCACGATCAAGGGGACCGGCTTCAACTTCGCCGGCCTCGACTGGGTCGACTTCGGTGATCCGAGCCTCGGCGACTCGCAGGACTTCGGGTTGGTCACCGTCACGGGCACGGAGATCCAGATCGCGGCGCCGGCGGTCGCGACGCAGACGGTCGATACGCTGAACGTGCCGGTGACGATCAAGAGCCTCGCCGGCCAAACCGTGTCCGCCAACGCGACGTACGCGGGGGTCCCGGTCGTGTCGGGAGCGACCGCGACCGCGGGCCCGTCGGCCGGCCTGCCGGCAGGGCCGGACACCGGGGGCACTCCGATTGACGTCACCGGAACCGGTTTCGCGGACCAGGTGCTCGGCATCGCGTTCGTAGACGCGCTCGGCCCGTTCTCGATCGGCACCCAGTACAACGTCACGGCGAACAGTGACTTCGACCTCACGTCGGCGACGGTGCCGCAGAATCCGGCGCTCGTCGACGTCGAGGTCTGCACCGTCACGTCGTGCTCTGTCCCAACGCCGTCGGAGAGCCCGACGGACGCGTTCTTCCTCTATCCGCCGGGCGACCCGAAAGTCGACTCCATCGCGCCCGCCTCGGGACCGTCCGACGGCCACACCATGGTCACGATCACAGGCGAGAACCTCGGCTGCGTCACCGGTGTCTTCTTCGGGAATGTCCCAGCGACAAAGGTCTCGAACGCGACGGCGCTTCTCGATTGCGGCTCGACGACCCAGGTCACGGTGAACGCTCCGCCCGGCATGATGGGCACGTCTGTCCCGGTGACCGTGACGACCGTCGAAAGCGACGTCACGGGATTCGGCCCGAGCACGGGCACCGCGCTCTTCACGTACACGCATCCCCTGAAGGAGACCGTCACGCTCAAGAAGGTGGGGAACGGCGACGGAAGAGTGGTGAGCTCGCCCACCGGTCTGACCTGCGCAAGGGCCACGTGCTCCCATCGCTTCCCGTACGGGTCTGCGGTGAGGCTGACGGCGAAGCCGGCAAACGGATCGCGCTTCGCCGGCTGGTCCGGCGCGTGCACAGGCAGGAGGAAGTGCACGGTGCGGCATCTGAAGAGCACGAGGGTCGTGAAGGCGCGCTTCGTCCTGAGCTCGGGGTAATGGACGCAGCCACCTGGCGCTGATCGAACGCCGCCGGGGCTATCGAGGACGCGGAGTCGCGTGGCGCCTTTCCATGGGCGACGGAAGGTGCGGCGCGACGTTGAACGCCGTGTTGACGAGCGCGAGATGCGTGAACGCCTGCGGGAAGTTCCCGAGCAGGCGCCCGGCCGCCGGGTCGTACTCCTCCGAGAGGAGACCGAGGTCGTTCGCCAGCCCGACGAGTCGGTCGAACAGCGCGTGCGCCTCGTCGTGCCGCCCGAGCAGCTCGTAGCAGTCGGCGAGCCAGAACGAGCAGGGCAGGAACACGCCTTCCCCGGGCGGCAGCCCGTCGACCGCTGGAGCGTGGTCGTGCTTTCCGCCCCCCGGCCGGGCGCCGTCGGCGCTTCCAGCCGTCGTCCTGTAACGGAGGACGAAGCCGTCCTGGAGCAGCTCGCGCTCGACCGCCTCGACCGTGCCGCGAACGCGCTCGTCGGACGCCGGGAGGAAGCCGACGAGCGGCAGCATGAGCAGGCTCGCGTCGAGCTCGTGCGACCCGTACGACTGGACGAAGGAGCCGAGCGCCTCGTCGAAACCCCTCTCGCAGACCTCGTGGTGGATCTCGTCGCGGACGGCGCGCCAGCGGTCGACCGGGCCGTCGAGACCATCGCTCTTCTCAACCGTCCGCACGGCCCGGTCGAAGGCGACCCACGCCATCACCTTCGAGTGGACGAAGTGGCGGCGCTCGCCGCGAATCTCCCAGATGCCCTCGTCGGGTCCGTGCCAGGCCCCCTCGAGGTGGTCGAGGAGCGCGAGCTGGATCTTCCAGGCGGTCGGATCGAACGGCAGGCCGTGCTCACGCGCCTGGTAGAGGCAGTCGAGCACCTCGCCGTAGACGTCGAGCTGGAACTGCTCGCTCGCCGCGTTCCCGATGCGCACCGGCGCCGACCCCTCGTAGCCGTCGAGCCAGGGCAGCTCGTACTCGTCGAGGCGCCGTTCGCCGGCGACGCCGTACATGATCTGGACGTCGGCCGGGTCGCCTGCGACGGCGCGAATGAGCCAGCGCCGCCACTCGCCGGCCTCGTCCGCGTGGTTGCAGTGGAGGAGGGCGAGCAGCGTGAGCGTCGCGTCTCGCAGCCAGCAGTAGCGGTAGTCCCAGTTGCGCACGGAGCCGATCCACTCCGGCAGCGATGTCGTGGGCGCGGCGACGATCCCGCCGGTCGGCTGGTACGTCAGCGCCTTGAGGACGATGAGGGAGCGGCGGACGATGGTTGCCCACGCGGGCGGAACGTCGAGCGGGCACGCCTCGCTCCACTCCCGCCAGAAGCTCTCCGTCTCGGCGAGCGCGACTTCGGCGTCGGTCGGCGCGG
>DATKRA010000028.1:0-57141 GCA_035532455.1 Gaiellaceae bacterium
GCGCGAGGAGTACGTCGTGGCGACGAAGGTGCACGGCCGAACGATGCCCGGTGTGAACGGGGCTGGTCTGTCGCGCAAGCACGTCCTCGCGTCGATCGACGCTTCGCTCGAGCGACTGGGCTTGGACTACGTCGATCTCTACCAGATCCACCGTTGGGATCCGCGCACGCCGATCGAGGAGACGATGGAGGCGCTCCACGACGTCGTCCGCGCCGGCAAGGCGCGGTACGTCGGCGCTAGCAGCATGTACGCCTGGCAGTTCGCGAAGGCGCAGTCGGTTGCGAAGACCCGGTTCGTGTCGATGCAGAACCACTACAACCTCGTCTACCGCGAGGAGGAGCGGGAGATGATCCCGCAGTGCATCGACCAAGGAGTCGCCGTGCTCCCCTGGAGCCCGCTCGCGCGCGGCCTGCTCGCCGGGAACCGCACGCGTGAGGGCGAGCGTCTGACGGAGCGGGCGCGCACCGACGGGTTTGCCGACAGTCTGTACCGGCCGGAGGTTGACTTCGCGGTGGTCGACTGCGCCGTCGAGGTCGCGGCTGCGCGGGGCGTGCCGACTGCGCAGGTCGCGCTCGCCTGGCTCCTGCACAGAACCGGCGTGACCGCGCCGATCGTTGGCGCGACGAAGCTCGAGCACCTCGACGACGCGATCGCTGCCGAGCAGCTCGCGCTCGACGCCGACGAGCTCGCGCGCCTCGAGCAGGCGTACGTGCCGCATGCCGTCGCCGGGCACGCATAGGCCCGCATCGAGAGCAACGGCATCTCTGCGATATGCCCCGCCGTTCTAAGAGCTCGTCTCAGAATGAGTTCTGCAGCCTCCTGAAGCAGACGATGCAGCAGCCGAGCGCGAGGAAGGCTTCGTGGATTTCGTGTCGGCGGTCGTAGCGGACGAGTAATCGCTTGAACTGATGGAGCCAGGCGAAGGTGCGCTCGACGATCCAGCGGTGGCGGCCCAAGCCCGAGCCGTGCGGGTTGCCGCGGCGAGCGATCTCGGGTGTGATGCCGCGCCGGCGCAGCTCGCGGCGGTACTTCTCGTAGTCGTAGCCACGGTCGGCGCTGACCCGGTCGGGGCGTCGCCGCGGCCTGCCGGGCTTGCCGCACACCGGCGGTACCCGATCGAGCAGTGGGATCAGCTGGGTGATGTCATGGCGGTTGCCACCCGTGAGCGTCCAGGCGAGCGGGATCCCGGTGGCGTCGACCAAGAGGTGGTGCTTGGAGCCGTTTCTGGCTCTGTCAACCGGGCTCGGGCCCGTTTCGGAGCCCCCTTTTTCGCCTGCACATGACTGCCATCGGCGACCGCGCGCGACCACTCGATCTCCCCCGCGGCCCGCAACTCCGACAGCAGCTGCGCATGCAGCCGCTCCCACACACCGGCGCGCTGCCACTCATCCATCCGGCGGTGACAAGTCGAGCCGCCGCCGAAGCCGAGCTCGGGAGGCAGATGCCGCCACGCAATCCCCGTGTGCAACACGAACAAGATCCCCTGCAGCGCCTGCCGGTCAGGCAGCCGCTTGCGGCCCGGATAGCGAAAGCGCCGCTCGACCCTCGGCAGCAACGGCTCGATCCGCGACCACAACTCGTCCGACACAATCCACGGCGCAACAACCATCGGTACCCCTCCAAGCTTGACGACAGGTACCGACGGCGTTCGTCGTCAACGAACGGGTCCCTTCATTTCGGTGCGAGCTCTTAGAGAACGGCCTGCGTCTGGGTGACGCGAGCGACGAGCTTGCCTGCGTCGTCGTAGAGCTCCGTGTCGACGACGATCGTGCGCCTGCCCGTGTGCAGCGGCCGTGAGACCGCGTGCACGTGCCCGGCGCGCACCGGGCCGAAGAAGTTCGTCTTCGACTCGATCGTCGCCGTCCCGGCGGCGCCCTCCGGCAAGTTGAGGAACGCGCAGAAGCCGCCGACGTTGTCGGCGAGGCCCATCAAGGCGCCGCCGTGCATGACGCCGCCGGTGGTGCAAAGGGCCTCGGTCCACGCCAGTCGCGCGCGGACCTCCCGTGGTTCGGCCGCAATCATCTCGATGCCGAGGAACGCGGTGAAGGGTGCGGCAGCCGCGACCTGCCCGGTCAGTTCGGGATCGGCACGCTCCACGTGGAGGAGGCTACTCTGCCGCGCATGAGCAGCGAAGCGGCTCCGACGTCGGCGATCGAGCGCACCTGGTGGCTTCGGGCTCCGGCGGTGCTCGTCGCGCCACGGGCCGTGTTTGTCGCGCTCCGCGACGAATCGCCGGAAGCGACGGAGGAGCGGCAGGAGCCGATCACGGCCATCGCCGGTCTCGCCGGCATCGCCGGCGTGCTCGGCACGCCGGTCGCGCGGCAACTGCTCAACGACGCGTCGATGTCCACGTCGCTCGTTCCCGTCTGGGCGTTCCTCGGCGGCGTGTTCTACGCGCTCGCGTTCTACTGGATCGGCGGTGCGCTCCTGTTCGGCGCGTCGCGGCGACTCGGCAGCGCAGGGTCGTGGCGCCGTTCGCGCCAGGTGATCGGTCTTGCAGCGGCCCCGCTTGCGCTCTCGCTGCTGACGCTCTGGCCCGTCCGGATCGCCGTCTACGGCGAGGATCTGTTTCGCACGGGCGGGAACGACTACGGGCGCGGGGATGCGATCTTCGGCGGCATCTACTACGCCGTGCTCGCGTGGAGCGTCTGCCTCCTTGTCGTCGGCGTTCGCGCCGTGCACGGCTGGACCGTCGGCCGGGCACTCGCCGCGGTCGCCATCGCAGCCGTGGTTCCGGCACTCATCGTCGCCGCGTCGGTGGTCTGACCGCGTCGAACGCGGCCAGCTCCTCGTCCGGCATCGCATACGTGTGCTGCTGCTGCGGGAAGGCCCCGCCCCGGACCTCCTCCGCGTAGCGCCCGAGCGCTTCGGTGATCACGGCTCCGAGGTCCGCGTAGCGCTTCACGAAGCGAGGAGCGTTCCCCTCGTAGAAGCCGAGCATGTCGTGCCAGACGAGCACCTGGCCGTCGGTGCCTCCGCCCGCACCGATGCCGATCGTCGGTACGGTCAGCGCCCGCGTGACCGCGCCCGCGACCTCCGACGGGACGGCTTCGAGCACGACCGCGAACGAGCCGGCCTCCTCGAGCGCGAGGGCCTCGTCGACGAGTTGCTGCGCACGCTCGGCAGTGCGCCCCTGCGCCTTGAATCCGCCGAGGACCGTGGCGGTCTGCGGGGTCAATCCGACGTGCCCCATCACCGGGACGCCGGCGGCCGCCACCGCACGCGCGCGCGAGACCGACGTCCCGCCGCGCTCGAGCTTCACGGCATCGGCGCCGCCCTCCTTCACCAACCGCACGGCGTTCGTCACCGCCTGTTCATCCGAGACCTCGTACGAGCCGAAGGGCATGTCGGCGATGACGAGCGGCCGTCGCGCGCCGCGTGTGACCCACTGCGTCATGAAGACGATCTCGTCCAGCGAGACCGCGACGGTGGACTCGCGCCCGTGCACGACCATGCCTGACGAGTCGCCGACGAGGATCAGGTCGATGCCCGCCGCGTCGGCGAGGCGGGCGCTCGGCGCGTCGTACGCGGTGACCATGACGATCTTCTCGCCGCGCTTCTTCATCTCGCGCAGCTCGGGCAGCGGCAGCTTGCCGGCTGTCCACGAGGCGTAGCGCTGGGGCTTCGGCTTGTCGGTCATGCGAGCGCTCCTTTCACGAGCACGTTGTCGATGAGCCGGACCGAGCCCACCCGGACTGCAGCGGCGAGGAGCGTCGTTCCGTCGAGATCGAGCAGCTCGACGTAGTCGGGGCCGAGGCCGTTCAGCTCCGCCCGCGCCGCGGCAACCGGATCGGCGCTCGCAGCCGCCTTCGCGAGCGCCCTTGGAAGGCCGAGCGCGCGCTCGCGCTCCGCGGGGGTGAGCAGCGCGTTTCGGGAGGAGAGCGCAAGCCCGTCCTCGTCGCGCACCGTCGCGAGCACGCGCACATCCACGCCGACGTTCAGATCGCGGACGAGCCGGCGGATGACGATCACCTGCTGCGCGTCCTTCTGGCCGAAATACGCACGGGCGGGGCGGACGATGTTGAACAGCTTGAGGCAGACGGTCGCGACACCGCGGAAGTGTCCCGGCCGCGAGCCGCCCTCGTCTCCGGTCTCCTCGGCGTCGACCCACGTCGCGAAGCCGGGCGGATACATCTCCTCGACGGTCGGCGCGAACAGGACGTCGACACCTGCCTGCTCGGCCAGCTCCCGGTCGCGCGCCTCGTCCCGCGGATAGCGCTCGAGATCGTTTTGCTCACCGAACTGCGCCGGATTGACGAACAGTGAGGCGACGACGACGTCGTTCTCGGCGCGCGCGGCGGCGAAGAGCGAACTATGGCCCGCGTGCAGCGCGCCCATCGTCGGGACGAGCCCGACCTGGCCTTCCAGCCGAAGCTCGGAGACGGTGCGCACGACCTTCATGTCGCGAGCGCGGCTGTCGCGCCGGCGAGCGTCTCGTAGAGTCGGTCGAGCTCCGGACGTTCCGACCTGATCGCAGCGCGGTGCGCTTCGACCGTCGACCAGTCGCCACGTGCGATCGGGCCTGTCAGCTCGAAGTCGTTCTCGATCGTGCGGCGCATGAGCGGCTCGAGTGCCTCGGCCGGCGCGCCTGCGCTCTCGAAGAGCAGCGATGCCGCGCGGTGCAGCGTGACGAGATAGTTGGAGGCGAACACCGCGCCTGCGTGGTAGAGCGTGCGGGATTCGTCTGCGAGCGCGAACGGCCGAAGCCCGAGCGTCTCCGCAAGCCAGAAGCCTGCGTCCCGAGCGTCGGTGGACTCGGCAGTGACCGCCGCCCAAGCTCCGTCGAGTTGCTCCGGTCCGCGCGAACGCGTGAACGTCTGCAACGGGTGCATGCCGAACAGGCGCTCGTGCGGAGCGAGCGCCGCGAGCGGCGTCGCCCCGCTGACGTGCGCAAGCCACGGGCCGACGGGAATCGTTCTGGCCACCTCCGCGATCGCGCCGTCGGGCACGCACAGGAGCACGAGTTCCGGATCGGCGGACGTGGGATCGAGGCCGCGCTCGCGCAGGCGGGCTGTGACGGCCGCGCCGACGCGGCCTGAGCCGATGACGTCGATTCGTGTGAACACGTCGTAGCTCCAGCTCCGTAGTGGATGCCGGGCACGTCCAAGTGTACCCTGAAGGTCGTGCCGATCTACGAGTACGTCTGCATGGAGTGCGAGTCGCATTTCGAGGAGCTCGTCCGGGGGGACGAACAGGTCACCTGCCCGGACTGCACCGCGACGACCGTGTCGAAGCAGTTCTCCACCTTCGCCGTCCACGGGGCCATGAAGCAGCCCTCGTTCGGTGGCGGCGGAGGCGGCTGCTGCGGCGGCTCCTGCGGCTGCGGCCACTAGGCACTGATGGCGGACCAACTGACGCGCGCCGAGCGCGCACAGCTCGAGGCGGAGCTGGCCGAGCTCGAAGGCCCGCGCCGCCAGGCGGCAATCACCGCGATCGCCACAGCGCGCGAGCACGGCGACTTGTCCGAGAACTTCGAGTACCACGCGGCGAAGAACGAGCAAGGCCTGCTGGAGGCGCGCATCACGAAGCTGCGCGCGCGGCTGCACGACGCGGTCGAAGTCGACGAGTCGACGGTCGCGGCCGGCGGCGTCGTCACGGTCGGCTCCCACGTCGACCTCACCCGCGAGGACGGCGAGGGCATGAGCGTCGTCATCTCCAGCGTCGGTGGCGTCTCGCCCGATTCCCCCGTCGGCCGGGCTCTCCTCGGCCACTCGGAGGGCGACGACGTGGTCGTCGAGGCGCCCCGCGGGTCGTGGCGCGCACGGATCGTCAGCGTCCGGGCGGGCTCGTAGACTCACCCACCGTGAGCGCAGTCCCGGTCGAGCGCACCGACGACCTCGCGGCCTTTGCCGAATCGGTCGCCGGTTGTACGCGCTGCCGCCTCTCGCAGGGGCGGACGCAGGTGGTGTTCGGCTCCGGCAACCCGCACGCCGAGCTGATGTTCGTCGGCGAGGCGCCCGGCTTCCACGAGGACAAGCAAGGGCTTCCGTTCGTCGGCCAGGCGGGCAAGCTGCTCGACAAGCTGCTCACCGGGATCGGATTGCAGCGTAGCGACGTCTTCGTGGCGAACGTCCTCAAATGCAGACCTCCCGGAAACCGCGACCCGCAGCCGGACGAGATCGAAGCGTGCGAGAGCCATCTCTTCCGACAGATCGAGCTGATCGAGCCGGCCATCGTCGCGACGCTCGGCAACTTCGCGACGAAGCTCCTCTCCGGCCGCCCGCTCGGGATCACGCGGGTGCACGGGCAGGAGCAGTCGACGACGCTCGGCGGCCGCGAAGTCATGCTGTACCCGCTGTACCACCCGGCCGCGGCGCTGTACACGCCGGCGATGCTGAAGGTGCTCGAGTCGGACTTCGCGCGCATCCCGGAGCTGCTCGGCCGTGCACTCGAGCCGATCGTGCCGGAGCTCGAGCTCGTGTCCGAGCCCGTGCCGCCGGCGCAACAGCTCGGGCTGTTCTAGACGCCCTCGACTGCGACGATACGCAGGCGCGCGGCGCCTGCCCGCAACGCCTTCACCTCTTGGTAGCCCGGCGACTCGTACCACCGCTTCGCTCTATCGAGGTCGGGGAACTCGAGGATCACGATCCGGGTCGGGCTCCAATCGCCCTCGAGGACTGCAAGCTCGCCGCCGCGCGCCACGAAGCGCCCGCCACCCTCGGCGACGGAGCCCGGCGACGCGGCCTTGTAGCGCTCGTACTGCTCGGGGTCGTGGATGTCGGTCTCGACGATGACGTACGCAGGCATGGCCGGGACTCTACGCTTCGCTCCGTGGCCGACACGGTGACAAGCTCCCCCGAGGAGACGGAGGCGCTGGCCGCCGTCCTGGCGTTGCGGCTGGAGCAAGGCGACGTCGTCACGGTGGCCGGCGAGCTCGGCACCGGCAAGACGACGTTCGTGCGCGGCGCCTGCTCGGCGCTCGGCGTGCGCGAACGCGTCACGAGCCCGACCTACACCATCGGGCACCGCTATCACGGCACGGACGGCGAGATCTCGCACCTCGACCTGTACCGGTTCGCCGGCGTGTCGGCGGCGGAGTGGGGTGACCTCGAGCCCTACTTCGACGAGGCGATCGCGTTCGTCGAATGGCCGGAGGCGGGGGAGGGCGTCCTCCCGGAGCCGCGCTACCGGGTGCACTTGCGGCATGCTGGGGACGCGCAGAGGGTGGTTTCGATCGACGAATGCTGATGCTGGCTTTCGACACGGCGACGGAGGTGGCGACGAGTGCGCTCGTCGACGACGGCGAGGTGCTCGCCGAGCGTTCTTCGCGCGCCCGCACGCTGCTCGAGGACGTGGACGCGCTGCTGCGTCAGGGCGGCGCCAACGCGCGCGACCTCGATGCGCTCGCCGTCGGCATCGGGCCGGGGAGCTTCACCGGCGTCCGCATCGGCCTCGCCACCGCGCGCGGGCTCGCGCTCGCACTCGAGCTCCCGGGTGCAGGCGTCTCGACGCTGGCAGCGCTCGCCGCGGGCGCGCCCGGAGCAATCCCGGTGGTGGACGCGCGCCGCCGCGAGGTGTTCGCGTTCGTCGACGGCGAGCCGTCCGTGCTCGCACCCACCGATCTGACGTTCGAGCCCGGGACGGTGTGCGTCGGCAACGGCGCGCGCCGCTACCGCGAGCTGTTCGAGGCGGGCGGCGCCGTCGTCCCGCCCGACGGCGACGAGCGGCACCTACCGCGCGCACGGTTCCACGCGGCGCTCGCCGGAGTGCTCGGTCCCGTCGACGAGATCGAGCCGTTGTACCTGCGTTTTCCTGATGCCGTGCGGAGCGCCCAATGACGACCCTCGAGCTTCGCCGCCTCGGGATCGGAGATCTCCTCGCCATCGAGGAGATCGAGCGCCGCTCGTACCGGACGCCATGGTCGCGCTCGATGTTCGCGGGGGAGCTCGCCAAGCCGAGCTCGATCTGCATCGGCGCCTTCACCGCGGACGGCGAGGACGGCGAGCGGACGCTGCATGGCTATCTGATCGTGTCGCGCTACGTCGACGCCTGGCACGTCATGAACGTCGCCGTCGATCCCGACCATCGCGGGCACGGCATCGCAACGCTCCTGCTCGAGAGGCTGTTCGAGCTGACCGCCGACGACGCGCGCCGCGGCTACACGCTCGAAGTGCGCGTCACCAACACCGTCGCGATCGCCCTGTACGAACGGCTCGGCTTCGAAGCGCGGGGCGTCAGGCGCGGGTACTACACCGACAACCGCGAGGACGCGCTCATCATGTGGAAAGACCCGGTCGCCCGCGAGCGGGCGTGATCCTCGGCATCGAGACGAGCTGCGACGAGACGGCAGCAGCGCTCGTCACCGCCGACGGCCACATTCGCGCGAACGTCGTCTCCTCGCAGGCGGACCTGCACGCGCAATACGGCGGGGTCGTTCCCGAAGTCGCCTCGCGACAGCATCTGGAGCTCGTCGCGCCTGTGGTACGCGAGGCGCTCGGCGAAGCAGGCGCCACGCTCGACGACGTCGACAAGGTCGCCGTCACGCAAGGCCCCGGCCTCGTCGGTGCCCTGCTCGTCGGGCTGGCCGCGGCCAAGTCGATCGCGTGGTCGCGGCGTCTGCCGCTCGCGCCGGTCGACCATCTTCGTGGTCACATCGCCTCGCTCTACCTCGAGCCCGGTCCCGTCGAGCCGCCGTTCCTCTGCCTGCTGGCGAGCGGCGGTCACACGTTGCTGCTCGACGTGCGCGGGTACGACGACGAGCAGGTGCTCGGGACGACGCTCGACGACGCCGCGGGGGAGGCGTTCGACAAGGGCGCGCGCTTGCTCGGCCTGGGCTATCCCGGCGGCCGCGAGGTCGACCGGCTCGCGCGCGACGGCGACCCCGCTGCGTACGACTTCCCGGTTGCACAGGTGCCAGGGCTCGACTTCTCCTTCTCCGGTCTCAAGACGTCCTTGCTGTACGCGACCCGTGAGCTGAGCGCGGACGAGCTGGAAGCGCGTCGCGCCGACCTCGCTGCGTCGTATCAGCGCGCCATCATCCGCGCGCTCGTCGGCCGCGTGCGCGAGGCTGCGGCACAGCTCGGATCTCCGCGCATCGCCGTCGTCGGCGGCGTCGCGGCGAACTCGGAGCTGCGCGCAGCGCTTCCGGATGCGGCGTTCGTTCCGCTCCCGCTGTGCACCGACAACGCCGCGATGATCGCGTCCGCAGGACGCTTCGCCACCACGCTCGCGTATCCCGGCTACCTCGGCCTCGATGCGTACGCCTCACGGTGAAGCGCGATATGTCGCGCTGCTTGCCGTCGTCGCGGTAGCGGCAACGGCTGCGATCCTCGCAACCGGAGGCAAGAACGCAGCGCCGCTGGCCGTCGATGCCGCAACGGCCGAGTCGTGGCAGGGCCTCGTCGGCTCGCGGCCGCGCGTCGAGATCGGCGAGCGCGTCATCGTCGTGCTCAGGACGCCGTCGCTCGGGCAGCGTGTCGCTGTCGCAGGCCGCGCGGTCGACAGCGAGCAGGAGCAGGCATGGACGAAAGTCGCGCAGTCGGCGCAGAGGCTGCTCATCTCGCGCCTCGCGCTCCAGGGTGTCATCGTGCATCCGGCGCTCAGCTTCGCCCGCGTTCTCGACGGCTTCTCCGCGCTCATACCCCCGAGCGCGATTCCGCTCGTCGAACGCGACCCGGACGTGGCCGGCGTCTATCCGGTGCGGGTCGCGTACCCGGCGACGATCGCTGCGCGCTCGCCGAGGGCGGACGCCGTCGACCCGGGCGACCCGCTCGCCTCGGCCGGCGTCGACGGTCGCGGTGTCACCGTGGCGATCCTCGATACGTTCGGAGGCGGAGCGTCACGACTCGAGCAGCACGGCACGGAGATGGCGGGGATCGTCGCCCGCGTCGCTCCCGGGGCATCCGTGCTACCGATTCGCGTAGCAGGCTCGCAGCTCGACGCGGGCGGGGGCTTGGCGGTCTACGCGCGCAGCGACCAGATCATCGCCGGGCTCGACCGGGCCGTCGATCCCAACGGCGACGGCGACGCGCACGACGCGGCGCGGATCGCGCTCGTCGCGCTCTCCGAGCCATTCGCCGGCTTTACCGACGGGCCCGAAGCGCTCGCCGTCGCGGGCGCGCGCGACCTGGACCTCCTCGTCGTCACGCCGGCGGGCAACGACGGTTCGACGGCCGCCGCCTACGGCGACGTCTCCGATCCCGGCGGCGCTCCCGACGCCCTCACTGTCGGCGCGCTCGACACGCGGCCGGGCGACGCCGCCGTGCACGTGACCGTGCGCTGCGGCCTGCGGACCCTCCTCGCCGCGACGATGCCGCTCGCGGGCGACGCATCGCCGGCGCGCGTCCTCGACCTCCAGGTCGTGCGGCCGCTGACGGGATTCTTCACGCGCAGCGGCGGCAGCATCGTCGCCGGACGCGCGGCGCTTCTCTCCGCCGGCTCCTCGCCGGGGCCTGCGGCCGAGCGTGCGGCCGAGGCCGGCGCCTCGGCGGTGCTGCTCTTCAACCGAAGCGTTGCGCTTCCGGCGGGCGGTCTCGGCAACGGCGTCGGCGCGCCCGTCATCTCACTTCCGCGCCAGACCGCGCACGCAGTGCTCGAACGACTCGCTGCAGGCGCGCCGGTGACCGTCACGCTCGGCGCGGTGGGCCGGGTCGCGAACGCCGGTGACGACCACGTTGCGCCGTTCTCCTCGACCGGGCTCGCGTTCGACGGGAGCGTCAAGCCCGATCTCGTCGCACCCGGCGTGAACGTCGAGACCATCGGTGACCGGGCCATCAGCGGCTCGAGCGCCGCGGCCGCGGTCGCGGCCGGAGCGGCGGCGCTCCTGGCGCAGGCGCGGCCCGTGCTCGGCGCCGCTGCGCTCGCGGGACTGCTCGTCGGGACCGCTCGGCCGCTCGAGCGCGACCCGGTCGCCGCGCAGGGCTCCGGCGCGCTCGACGTCGCCGCCGCCACGGCCGGCGAGGTCGCCGCCGTGCCCGCGACGCTTGCGTTCGGAACGTCGCGGGAGCGCGACGCCCGCGCTGCATTCACGCTCACGAACGTGTCCTCGCGCGAGCTGACGATCGCACTCCGGATCCGAACGCAACACGAGGGCGCCGCCAAGGTCGACTTCACGCTGCGGCCGTCGCACGTCGCCCTCCGCCCCGGCCACAGCGCGCTCGTGCACGTCGACGCGCGCGCGGCGTCGCGCGCCGTCGGCGACACGACAGCCGACGGCGCGGTGGTCGGGACCGTCGCCGGCGGCGGGACGGTGCGCATTCCCTGGGCCATCGCCTTCGACGCGCGGCGCGTCGATCTGATCGGGACCGCATCCCTCTCGTCGACGACCTTCTCGGCCTCCGACACGAGTCCCGCACGACTCGTGGTCCAGGCCGGCCGCGCGACCGCGGTCGGCGGCCGAATCGAGATCCGGCCGCTCGCGCGCCTCGACGTCGTCCTCCGCCGGGCCGACGGCGTGAACGTCGGCCTGCTCGCGCGTCTCCGCGACGTGCTGCCGGGCAGGTACACGTTCGGGCTCACCGGCCGCGGCCCCGGCGGCGCGCCGCTTCCGCCCGGGCGCTACGTCGTGGCCGTCCTCGCCTATCCGGCCGCCGGCGGGCCACCGAGTCGGCGCGACCTCGGATTTGCCCTCCGATGACCAGTCATATACTCGGATCCGAGGTCCTCCAGAACATTCGGACAAGGAGCAGACCGTGACAGCAGTCGAGGCCGGGGCCACCCACCTCCGAGAGAACCCATTCGAGATCGCCCGCAACCAGCTTCGCCGGGTTGCCGAAGCGTTCGACATCGACCCGAATCTCGTCGCCGTGCTCGGCGCGTGCAAGAAGGCGGTCGAGGTCTCAGTCCCCGTCGCGATGGACGACGGCCACACAGAAGTCTTCAAGGGCTATCGCGTCACGCACAACGTCGCGCGCGGCCCGTCCAAGGGCGGCATTCGCTACCACCCCGACGTCACGCTCGACGAGGTCAAGTCGCTCGCGATGTGGATGACGTGGAAGTGCGCGCTGATGGGCATTCCGTTCGGCGGTGCGAAGGGCGGCGTCGTCTGCGACCCGAAGCACCTCTCGCGCTCGGAGCTCGAACGGCTGACCCGGCGGTACACGAGCGAGATCATCAACGAGATCGGCCCGGAGAAGGATATCCCTGCGCCGGACGTCGGCACGGACGGCTCGGTGATGGCGTGGATCTTCGACACCTATTCGATGAACAAGGGGCACTCGGTGCTCGGCGTCGTCACCGGCAAGCCGCTGACGATCGGCGGGTCGCTCGGCCGCGAGGAGGCAACGGCACGCGGTGCGCTGTACTGCATTCGCGACGCGGTCGCAAAGCAGGATCGCTCGCTCGCCGGGATGCGCGTCGCCGTTCAGGGATTCGGCAACGTCGGCAGCTTCCTCGCCAAGTTCCTCCACGAGGAGGGAGCGATCGTCGTCGCCATCTCCGACTCGACGGTTGCGCTGTACAACCCGAAGGGGATCGACGTGCCGGCCGCGTTCGCCCACAAGCGCGAGAGCCACACGCTCGCCGGGTTGCGCGATGCGGAGCAGATCACGAACGAGGAGCTCCTCCTGCTCGATGTCGACGTGCTGGCGCCGTGCGCCCTTGAGCAGGTGATCACCGAGCGCAACGCCGATCGCGTGCGGGCCTCGATCATCTGCGAAGGCGCGAACGGCCCGGTCACCCCGTCTGCGGATGCGATCCTCGAGGACAAGGGCGTCCTCATCCTTCCCGACGTGCTCGCGAACGCGGGCGGCGTCGTCGTCTCCTACTTCGAGTGGGTTCAGGGCCTCCAGGAGTACTTCTGGAAGGAAGTCGAGGTGAACGCGAAGCTGAACGACATCGTCAGCCGCGCATTCGACGAGACCTGGGAGACCGCGCACAGGCGCGACATGCCGATGCGCGTCGCGGCGTACGGCCTCGCCGTCCAGCGCGTTGCCGAAGCGACCGTCACCCGCGGGATCTACCCATAGTCGACGTTGTCGTCTACCACGCTGCGGGGTGCCATCTCTGTGAGAAGGCCCGCTGCGTGGTCGCCGAGCTCCACCAGGAGCTCGGCTTCGACCTGCGCGAGGTCGACATCACCGGCGACCCCGTCCTCGAGGCCGAATACCGGGACTGGCTGCCCGTGGTCGAGATCGACGGCCGGCGGCGCTTCACGTACCACGTGCAGCCGGACGCATTCCGGCTGGCGGTTGCACAAGCAGGCCGGTAGTCCGGCCTGGTACAACACCTTCCGCTGTTACAAGCTTCATCGAGGAGGTGGCGTGGCGGATCGCCTGACGGTAGGCGTCGCCGCTCGCCTGTCGCGGTACCTCCAGGTACTGACGCAGGCGCGGAAGATGGGCAAGGTGCGGATCTCCTCGCAGGAGATCGCCGAGTACACGAACATCAACGCGACGCAAATCCGCCGCGACCTGTCCGCGTTCGGCAAGTTCGGCAAGCGCGGAGTCGGCTACAACATCGACTCGCTGCTCGGCGAGATCCGCAAGATCCTCCGGACGCAGGGGCAGCACAACATCGCGCTCATCGGCGCCGGGCGCCTGGGCCAGGCGATCGCGAGCTCGCCGATCTTCGCCGAGCACGGCATCAACATCGCCGCCGTCTTCGACACCGATCCGGAGAAGCTCGGCCGGCCGATCGGTCACGTGACCGTCAGCGAGTACGGCCGCCTGGGCGAGAGCGTCCACGACAAGAACATCATCGTCGGCGTGCTCGCCGTACCCGCAGCAGGCGCGCAGCGGGCGGCCGACGATCTCGTCGCCTCGGGCGTGAAGATCATCTTCAACTACTCGGAAGCGCTGCTCGAGACGCCGGCGGACGTGACGGTGCACACGTCCAATCCGGCGGTGGAGCTCCTCTACGCGCTCTATTTTCACCTGACCTAAAGGCCGGTACCTGGTACCGCGCTGCGCACGGAACCAGGTACCTGCTGTAGTTCGCCGCATGCGCATCCTCATCTGGCATGGGTACCTCCTCGGAGGCACGGGCTCCAACGTGTACACCCGTGCGCTGGCTCGCGAGTGGAGCAACGCCGGTCACGACGTCACGATCGTGTGCCAGGAGCGGCATCCGGAGCGGTACGACCTCGGCGGCGCGCGCGTCGTCGTGCCCGAGCTGCCGGGCGGCCTCTTGCCCGTTTTCGTGCTCGACCGGTACGAGGGTCTCGAGGCGCGGCTCCTGCAGGACTTCACGGTCGAGGAGCGCGACCGCTACGTCGAGGCGAACGCCGCCGCCGTGCGCGAGCTTCTGCCCGCCGACCTCGTGTTCGCGAATCACGTCCTGCTCGGCGGTCCGGTCGGCGCAGCGAGCGGTGCGCGCTATGCGGTGAAGGCGCACGGCTCCGAGCTCGAGTACTCCATGCGCGGGCGACCCGAGCTGGAGCGTTGGGGAGCGGAGGCGCTGGCGGGCGCGGAAGCGATCTTCGTCGGCTCTGCGCACATCCGCGCTGTGCTCGAGGACGTCGTCGGCCACGTCGACCGCGTGTACGAGGTTCCACCGGGCGTCGACGTGGACGAGTTCACACCCGAGGACCGGCTGCGCGCATTCGCCGGCCTGATCGCGGAGTCCGAGCTCGACCCGCAGGACGGCAACGAGCGCCATCCCGACCCCGGCAACGCGGCGCGCTTCGAGCATGCGTTCGCGCGCGACGAGCCCACGGCCGTCTACGTCGGCAAGCTGATCGAGAACAAGGGCGTGCAGGTGCTGTTCGAGGCCTTGCGCGGCCTCGACGTCCGCGCCGTCGTCGTCGGGTTCGGTGACTACCGCGAGACGCTCGAATCGATCGCGCCGCCTGGAACGATTTTCACCGGCGCGCTCGAGCACCGTCACCTCGTCCACCTGCTCCCGCTGTGCGACGTCGCCGTCGTGCCGTCGATCTTCCCGGAGGCGTTCGGCATGGTCGCCGCCGAGGCTGCAGCCGCTGGAGTGCCTCCCATCGTGGCCGCGCACTCCGGCCTCGCAGAGATCGCGGCCGGCGTCGGGGCGGACTATCCACCCGAGCTGTCGCACCTGACGTCCTTCCCGACGGGCGACGCCGACGTGCTCCGCGAGCGTTTGCGGGAGCTCTTCGCGCTCCCTGACGCCGAGCGGAGGGCACTCGGAGCGGCCGCCCGGCGCTCGGTCGAGCGCAAGTGGGGCTGGCCCGCGGTCGCCGAGCGCCTGCTGGCGCCCTGGGCCGACTAACCTTTTTGTAGTGGGCGACGAGCAGAAGGTCGGGTACGAGGAGCTCCTCGCGACCTCGAGGGCCGCGTTCGAGGCCGTTCCCGACTTCACGGTCGCGGTCGAGGAGGAGTTCGCGCTGCTCGATCCCGTGACGCTCGACCTTCTAAATCGCTTCGAGGACGTCCGGGACGGCGCGCAGGGCACCGACCTCGAGCCGCACCTCGTCGGAGAGTTGATCGCCTCCGAGGTCGAGGTGCGCACGGGCCGCTGTGACACGTTCGCCGACGCTGCGGAGAAGATCGGCGAGCGGCGCATCCAGTTGCGCGGCCTCGTCGAGTCGCTCGGCATCGGGCTCTCGTCCACCGGCACGCATCCGTGGAGCCCATGGCAGGAGCAGCGCATCATCGACACGCCGCACTACCGCCGCAACGACGAGCTCCTCCGCTACGTCGTGTGGCGCAACAACACCTTCGGGCTCCACGTCCACGTCGGCATCAACGGGCCGGACCGGGCCGTCCGCGTGGCCAGCGCGCTGCGCAACTACCTGCCCGAGCTGCTCGCGCTCTCATCGAGCTCGCCGTTCGTCGAAGGCGTGTTCACCCACCTGCACTCCGCGCGCACGGAGATCTTCACGCGCATGTTTCCGCGTTGCGGCATCCCTGACGCCTTCGCCGGCTGGGAGGAGTGGGAGTCGTACGTTCGCTTCCTGTACGCGACCGGATCGGTCACCGAGCACACCCAGATCTGGTGGAGTGTGCGGCCGCACCTCGCGTTCCCGACGGTCGAGATCCGGATCTGCGACGCGCAGCCGGAGCTCGGCGAAGCGCGCTCGCTCGCGGCGCTCTGTCATTCACTCGCCGCCCGCGTCGCGCGCGCGCTGGATGAGGGAGAGCCGCTCCCGTCGTGGCCGAACCGCCTGCTGGAGGAGAACCTCTGGCGCGCAATTCGCTGGGGCCTCTCCGGTGAGCTGATCGATTTGGAGCGGGGGAAGCCCGTCCCGGCGCGGGCGCGGCTCGAGCAGCTGCTCGAGTGGGTCAGGCCCGTGGCCGACGAGCTCGGCACGACGCCGTGGCTCGCGATCCCCGAGCGCAATGCCGCCGAGCGCCAGATCGCGCGGCACGCCGAAGGCGCGACGATGGAGCAGATCTTCGCCGAGCAGGTCGCCGCCGGCGAGCGCATCGCCGGTTGACCGTCGCCGCCGCGCTCATCGCCGCCGACCTCGCGCTGCAGCGTGGCGTCGCCCGGTGGCACGGAGTGGGCGCGCCGCCGGCCGCCCTAGTCCAGGCAGACGTGACGGAGCAGCGCATCGAGCTCCGCATGGCGCGCGATCCGCGGCTCGCGCGTGGCGTGCTCGTGCAGCTGCCGCGCACGCTCGCGCGAGACGTCGCCGACGATGTCGTCGCGCGCCGCGATCTCCTGCGCCTCGCGCCGCACAAGCCCGGCCCGCCGATCCGGCTCGGGCCGGCGCTCCCGGTCGCACGCCTCCGGAGCCTCTATGCCGAGGCCGAGCGCCGCAGCGGCGTCGCCTGGCAGGTCCTGGCTGCGATCAACTTCGTCGAGTCCGACTTCGGTCGCGTGCGCGAGTCCAGCGTCGACGGGGCGCAGGGCCCGATGCAGTTCATGCCGGCAACGTGGGCGAGCTACGGACGAGGCGACGTCCACGACCCGCAGGCGGCCATCCTGGCGGCCGCGCGGTTCCTCCGGGCCGCCGGGGCGCCCGCCGCCGAGCGGGCAGCCCTTCTGCGCTACAACCCCTCGAGCCTGTACGTGGACGCGGTCGAGCGCTACGCCGGGAGGATCCGCCGGGACCCGGCGGCCCTGCTCGTTTTCTACGCCCGGCGTCCGTTCGTGCGGTAGGATCCCGCCCGCGCCGGGAGTCCCCGGCGCTGATTTTGCGCCTGAAAAGGAGATCTTTCTCACGATGAGCTGGTTCATGCATCACGCAGTGCTGTTCGCGCTCCTGTGCGCAGGCGCCGCGGTCCTCTACGGCCTCTATCTCACGAGCTGGCTGCTGGGCCGGCCTGCGGGCAACGAGCGCATGCAGGAGATCGCGCGCGCCATCCAGGAAGGCGCGGGCGCGTATCTGCGCCGCCAGTACATAACGATCGCGATCGTCGCGATTGCGCCCTTCCTGCTGCTCGGCTTCTACCACTCGCTCGGGTGGGGGACTGCAGTCGGCTTCCTGATCGGCGCGATCTTCTCGGCAGCGGCCGGGTTCATCGGGATGAACGTCGCGGTCCGCTCCAACGTGCGGACGGCCGAGGCTGCACGCTCGGGCCTGCCGGCCGCGCTCAACGTCGCGTTCCGCGCGGGCTCGGTGACCGGCCTCCTCGTCGTCGGCCTCGGCCTGCTCGGCGTCGCCGGCTATTACTGGATCCTCGTCCGCGTGTTCAACCATTCGTCGGCGTCCGCGGTCCACGATCTCGTCGGGCTCGCGTTCGGCGGCTCGCTCATCTCCGTGTTCGCACGACTCGGCGGCGGCATCTACACGAAGGCCGCGGACGTCGGGGCCGACCTCGTCGGCAAGATCGAGGCGGGCATTCCGGAGGACGACCCGCGCAACCCGGCGGTCATCGCCGACAACGTCGGCGACAACGTCGGCGACTGCGCCGGCATGGCGGCCGACCTGTTCGAGACGTACGCCGTGACGGCCGTCGCGGTGATGCTTCTCGGAATCACGGGAGCGGCATCGCACGCAGGCAAGAACCTCTTCCTCTATCCGCTCGCGATCGGCGGCGTGTCCATCATCGCCTCGATCATCGGCGTGCAGTTTGCACGTGTGCGCCACGGAGGCAACGTCATGAACGCGCTCTACCGCGCCGTGCTCGTCGCGACCGTGATCTCCGCGGCGGTCTTCATCCCGGTGACGAAGGCGTTCAGCTCGAGCGGGCACTTCTCGTTCGGTCACCTGTACGGGTCGGCGTTGATCGGCCTCGCCATCACGGCGCTGCTCGTCGGGATCACCGAGTACTACACCGGGACGCGCTGGAACCCGGTGAAGAGGATCTCGGCCGCGTCGCTGACCGGCCACGCGACGAACATCATCGAGGGGCTCGCCGTCGGCATGCAGGCGACCGCCCTCCCGGTGATCGTCATCGCGGTCGGCATCCTGCTCGCCAACCACTTCGCCGGCCTCTTCGGCATCGGCGTCGCGGTCATGGCGCAGCTCTCGATGACCGGCCTCATCGTCGCGCTCGATGCGTACGGCCCGGTCACGGACAACGCCGGCGGCATCGCCGAGATGGCGGACCTGCCACCGGAGGTGCGCGCGATCACCGATCCCCTCGACGCCGTCGGCAACACGACGAAGGCCGTGACGAAGGGCTACGCGATCGGCTCCGCCGCGCTCGCGGCTCTCGTCCTCTTCGGCTCCTACACCGACGGGTTGCACACGCAGGCGAAGCCCGGCTCGATGCTCAGCCACGTGATCTTCCAGCTGTCCGATGCATGGGTGATCGCCGGCCTCCTCATCGGCGGCCTGATGCCGTTCCTGTTCGCATCGCTTGCCATGCAGGCCGTCGGCCGTGTGGGCGGCGAGGTCGTGCAGGAGGTGCGCCGGCAGTTCGCCGAGAACCCGGGGATCATGGAGGGGACGACGCGGCCCGAGTACGGGCGCGCGATCGACATCGTCACGAAGTCGGCGCTGCGCAGCATGCTGCTCCCGGCGGCCGTCCCGATCGCCTTCCCGATCATTGTCGGGATCATCAACGTGAAGATGCTCGGCGGCCTCCTCATCGGGACGATCGTCACGGGTCTCTTCCTCGCCATCTCGATGACCGCGGGCGGCGGCGCGTGGGACAACGCGAAGAAGCTGATCGAGGACGGCCTCTACGGCGGGAAGGGCTCGGCCGCGCACCAGGCGGCGGTCACCGGCGACACGGTCGGCGACCCGTACAAGGACACCGCCGGCCCGGCGATCAACCCGATGATCAAGATCACGAACATCGTCGCGATCCTGATCATCCCGCTGCTCATTTCGATACACGGTTAGCGGACGACCGCTGTACGTACCTGGTACCGCCACCGGCGGTACCAGGTACCGGCCTTTCAACGGAGTACCGTTCGCCCGATGCGGAGGCTCGCATCCGGACTGCTCGCAAGCGTGGCCGCCGTCGCCCTGGTGACGGCGGCCATTGCGCTTCTTCAGCCGCACGTCACGGTCCTGAGCCTCGGTGTGCTCTACGTCTTCGCTGTGCTCCCCGTCGCGATCGTGTGGGGGCTCTGGCTCGCCATCCCGGTGTCCGTGGCGAGCATGCTCGCGTTCGAATGGTTCTACTTGCCTCCGGTTCATCGTTTCTCGCTCAGAGACGGCGAGAACTGGTTTGCCCTCGCCGTGTATCTGGTCACGGCCATCGTCGTCAGTGAGCTCGCAGCACGCTCGCGGCGCCGGGCGACTGCATCGGAGCAGCGGGAGCGCGAGGCGGCGTTCCTCGCGCAGCTGGCGACCGATCTGCTGCGCGGACGGACCCTGGACGATGAGCTTCCCGCGATCGCCGGCCGAGCCGCGAGCGTGCTCGGCGTGTCTGCGGCCGAGATCGAGCTCGGCGCCGGCCGACCTCCGAAGGATCACGCGCCCTATCCGCTCGAGGCCGCCGGACGCACGATCGGTGCGATCTACACGCCGACCGATCCGAACGTCGACGCGCAGCGCCGGTTCCTGCCGGCGTTGGCAGCTCTTCTCGCCGTCGCCGTCGATCGCGATCGCCTCGAGCGCGAGGCGATGGAAGCCGAGACGCTACGGCGCAGCGACCTCGTCAAGACGGCATTGCTGCGCGCGGTCTCGCACGACCTTCGCTCGCCGCTCACCGGCATCCGCACTGCGATCGGCGCCCTCCGCAATCCCACTCTCCAGTTGAGCGAAGGCGATCGAGGCGAGCTGCTCGACACGATCGAAGTCGACTCCGACCGACTCAGCCGACTCATCGGCGACCTGCTCGACCTCTCGCGGCTCGAGGCCGGCGGCGCGGCGCCCGATCCGGAGCTGTGGTCGCTGGAGGACATCGTCCGCGAGGCGGTCGACTCGCTCGGCGCGCGCGAGCGGGTCGAGATCGTGGGCGAGAGCCCCCTCGTGGAGGTGGATGCCGCACAGGTCCAGCGCGTCCTCGCGAACCTGATCGAGAACGCGATCGCGTTCTCGCCGCCCGGCGTTCGCGTGCTCGTCCGCATCACGGCAACGCGGAAAGAGGCGATCGTCCGCGTCGTCGACCAGGGGCCGGGATTGCCGGAGGCCGAGCTCGAGCGCGTCTTCGAGCCGTTCTACCGCCGCTCGTCGGACCAGACCGGCGGCGCCGGCCTCGGGCTCGCCATCGCGCGCGGCTTCGCGGCGGCGAACGGCGGCCGCGTGTGGGCGGAGTCCCGTCCCGATCAGGGCGCGACGTTCGCGCTCGCGCTTCCGGTGGTCGAAGCGCCGGTCGAGCTGCCGGTATGAGCGGGCAGCGGGTGCTCGTCGTCGACGACGAGCCGCAGATCCTGCGCGCTCTGGGAACGACGCTGCGCGGCGCCGGATACACGGTCGACACGGCGGCGACGGCGACGGAGGCGCTGACTGCAGCGGCGGCGAACCCGCCCGAGGCGGTCATCGTCGATCTCATTCTGCCGGACGGCAACGGGACGGACGTGACGCGGGAGTTGCGCACCTGGAGCGACGCGCCGGTGATCGTGCTCTCCGCCGTCGGGGAGGAGCGTGAGAAGATCGCGGCCCTCGACGCCGGCGCCGACGACTACGTGACGAAGCCGTTCAGCGTGGACGAGCTCCTCGCGCGCCTTCGCGCCGTCATGCGCCGCTCGTCAGGCGCGCAGGAACCTGTGCTCGACATCGGCGCTCTGCGGGTCGACGTCGCGGAGCGCTCCGTCACCGTGGACGGCAAGCGCGTGAAGCTGAGCCCGCACGAGTTCGACCTGCTGCGCGTGCTCGCGCAGAACCAGGGCAAGCTGCTGACCCACCGGATGCTGCTGCGCGAGGTATGGGGGCCCGCGTATCAGGTCGAGGCGCACTACCTGCACGTGTACGTCTCGCACCTGCGGCGGAAGATCGAGCCCGATCCCTCCAGCCCGCGCTTCCTCCTCACGGAGCCCGGTGCGGGCTACCGGCTCGTCGATCCGACGTCTCTTTAGACAACTTTAAGGCGCCGGCCTCTGCACTTGAGGCGGCATTGACGTGCGCCGTCTTACGGTCGTCTCATGTTCGATCTCGCCGCGATCGGAATCGCCGTTGCGTGTTTCCTCGTCATCTTCGGGCTTCTGTACGCGCTGGAGCGCGTCTAGTGTCGGCCGCCGACGCAATCGGGCTCGCGATCTCGCTCGCAGTCCTCGTCTATCTCGTCTACGCGCTCTTCCGCGGAGAGCGGTTCTAGATGCGTCCGGAAGGCATCGCACAGATCCTGCTCTACGCGGTCGTCCTGATCGCGCTCGCGTACCCGCTGGGCGAGTTCATGGCGCGCATCTACATGCGCGACCGCGACGACGTGATCGAGCGCGGCATGTTCCGCCTCTTCGGCCGCAACAGCGGCAAAGAGCAGGACTGGAAGAGCTACGCCAAGACCGTGCTCGTCTTCAGCGCTGTGTGCTCTGCGGTGTTGTACGGCATCCAGCGCCTGCAGGGCCACCTCTTCCTCAATCCCGACCATCTCAAGGGCGTGGCGCCGCACATCGCGCTCAACACGACCGCCAGCTTCGTCACGAACACGAACTGGCAGTACTACGGCGGCGAGTACACGATGTCCTACTTGACGCAGATGGCCGGGCTGGCGGTACAGAACTTCGTCTCGGCCGGCGTCGGCATTGCAGTCCTCGTCGCGGTCGTGCGCGGCATCGCGCGCCGTTCGAGCAACGAGCTCGGCAACTTCTGGCGCGACCTCCATCGCACGATCGCGTACGTCCTCGTTCCGCTCTCGATCCTCCTAGCCGTCATCCTCATCTGGCAGGGCGTGCCGCAGACGTTCGATGCGCACGCGACCGCGACGACGCTGCAGGGTGCGCACCAGGCGATCGCACGCGGCCCGGTGGGCTCGCAGATCGCGATCAAGCAGCTCGGGACGAACGGCGGCGGCTACTACAACTCGAACTCGGCCGTCCCGTTCGAGAACCCGACCGGGCTCACGAACTTTCTCGAGATGCTGTCGATCCTGCTGATTCCGGCGGCGTGCGTGTTCATGTTCGGGAAGATGGTCTCCGCCCGGCGGCACGGCTGGATGGTGTTCGCGTCGATGTTCGCCGTCTTCGCCATCGGGGTCGCCATCAACCTCCCGGCGGAGCAGCACGGCTCGTCCGTGCTTCGCAACTCCGGCGTCAACATCACGATGAGCGGCAGCCAGGCGGGCGGCAACATGACCGACAAGGAAGTGCGCTTCGGCCAGGCGAACTCCGCCGTCTGGACGGTCGCGACGACGGACGCGTCGAACGGCTCCGTCAACAACGGCCACGACGCCCAGACGCCACTCGGAGGCGCGGTCCCGCTCGTGAACATCTTCCTCGGCGAGGTGATCTTCGGCGGAGTCGGGTCGGGTCTGTACGGGATGTTCTTCTACATCCTCATCGCGGTCTTCATCGCCGGCTTGATGGTCGGCCGGACACCGGAATGGCTCGGAAAGAAGATCGAGGCGCGCGAGATAAAACTCGCCGCGCTCGGCGCGCTCTTCGTGCCCACGATGGCGCTGACGATGACCGCGGTGTCGATCGTCACGCACGACGGCCTCGCGTCGATCTACAACTCCGGCGTCCACGGCTTCACCGAGACGCTGTACGCATACACGTCGCAGTCGAACAACAACGGCAGCGCGTTCGCCGGCTTCGGCGCGACAAGCTTTTCGGCCTCGTTCGGCACCGTCGCCCTCTACCTCGGCCGGTTCGTGCCGCTTTTGTCCGCACTCGCCATCGGCGGCTCGCTCGCGAAGAAGAAGATTGTTCCCGCTTCCGCCGGCACGTTCCGCACCGACGGGCCGACCTTCGTCGTCCTGCTCGTCGGCGTCATCGGGCTCACGGCCGGCCTCATGATCCTGCCCGCGCTCACACTCGGCCCGATCGTCGAAGGGCTGATGCACTGATGCGCAACCTCGTTCAGTCGATCGTCGCGATCATCGTCCTCACGGCTGTGTTCGGCTTCGGCTATCCGGCGCTCATGACCGGCTTCGCGTCGGTCGCGTTCCCGCATCAGGCTGCCGGAAGCCTCATCGAGGTCGACGGCAAGGTCGTCGGCTCCAAGCTCGCAGCGCAGCAGTTCAGCTCACCGAAGTACTTCGTGGAGCGCCCGTCCGGCACTGCGCCGGCCTACAACGCCGCGGCGACGACGTTCGCGAACCTCGGGCCGACCAGTCCGGTCCTGGCGAAGAACGTGCAGGCGGCGATCAAGGCGATCCTGAAGCTCGAAGGGCCGTACAACCCAGGACTCACCGTGCACGACATCCCGGTCGATGCCGTGACCACGTCCGGCTCCGGGATCGATCCCGACATCTCGCAGGCGTATGCCGCCCTGCAGGCGCACCGCGTCGCCGCCGTGCGGCATCTGCCGCTCGCGACGGTGCACAAGCTCATCGCGCAGAGCACCGACGGCCGCTCGTGGGGCATCTTCGGCGAGCCCGGCGTCAACGTCCTCGAGCTCAACGTCGCGCTCGACAAGCTGGGAGGGAAGTAATGGCCCGTCAAAGCGCGAGCGTCTTCAACCGCGAGCTCGTCCTCGCAGCCGTCGGAAGCTCGTTCCCGAAGCTCGATCCTCGGCTCCAGCTGAAGAACCCGGTCATGTTCATCGTCGAGCTCGGCAGCCTGATCACGACCGTGATCTTCTTCCTCGAGCTCGGGCGCGGGCAGTACGGGAGCCTGTGGTTCGTCGGCGTGATCGCCGTGTGGCTCTGGCTGACGGTCCTGTTCGCGAACTTCGCCGAGGCGATCGCGGAAGGCCGCGGCAAGGCGCAGGCGGACGCGCTGCGGGCGACACGCACGACGACGAACGCGCGGCTGCGCGACGGACGGGAAGTGCCGGCGCCCGACCTCCAGAAGGGCGACGTGCTGGTCGTCGAAGCGGGCGAGGTCATCCCCGCGGACGGCGAGATCATCGAGGGCGTCGGTTCCGTGGACGAGTCGGCGATCACCGGTGAGTCCGCGCCCGTCATTCGCGAGTCCGGCGGGGACCGCTCCGCCGTCACCGGCGGCACGAAGCTCCTGTCCGACCGGCTCGTCATCGAGGTCACGCAGGAGCCCGGGCAGTCGTTCCTCGACCGGATGATCGCACTCGTCGAGGGCGCAGAGCGCCGCAAGACGCCGAACGAGATCGCGCTCAACATCCTGCTCGCCGGGCTCACCATCACGTTTCTCGCCGCCGTCGTGACGCTGCGTCCGTACGCGCTGTATGCGGGCACGTCGACGTCACAGACCGTGCTCATCGCGCTGCTCGTGGCGCTCATCCCGACCACGATCGGCGCGCTGCTCTCCGCAATCGGCATCGCGGGGATGGATCGCCTCGTGCAGCGCAACGTGCTCGCGATGTCGGGCCGCGCCGTCGAGGCGTCGGGAGACGTCGACGTGCTCCTCCTCGACAAGACCGGCACGATCACGCTCGGCAACCGCCAGGCCGCCGAGTTCCTGCCGATGAACGGCGTGGAGGAGCGGGAGCTCGCCGAAGTCGCGCAGCTCGCCTCGCTCGCCGACGAGACGCCCGAGGGCCGCTCGATCGTCGTCCTCGCGAAGCAGCGGTTCAACCTGCGCGAGCGCGAGCTCGGCGAGCACGAGTTCGTCCCGTTCAGCGCCACGACGCGTATGAGCGGCGTGAACATCGACGGCGTGATGATCCGCAAGGGCGCGGCCGATTCGGTCAAGCAGTTCATCGTCGCGCAGGGCGGCAGCCCGCCGGCCGAGCTCGACCGCATCGTGCAGGGAGTCGCCGAGCAAGGCGGGACGCCGCTCGTCGTTGCGCGCGACAACTGGGCGCTCGGCGTCGTCTACCTGAAGGACATCGTCAAGGGCGGGATGAGCGAGCGCTTCGACGAGCTCCGCCGCATGGGCATTCGCACGGTCATGATCACCGGCGACAACCGAGTCACCGCGGCCGTGATCGCGCAGGAGGCGGGCGTCGACGACTTCCTCGCCGAGGCGACGCCGGAGGCGAAGATGGCCTTGATCAAGGAGGAGCAAGGGAAGGGGCGGATGGTCGCGATGACCGGGGACGGGACGAACGACGCGCCGGCGCTCGCCCAGGCCGACGTCGGTGTCGCGATGAACACGGGCACCACCGCGGCCAAGGAGGCCGGGAACATGGTCGACCTCGACTCGAATCCGACGAAGCTGATCGAGATCGTCGAGGTCGGCAAGCAGCTCTTGATTACGCGCGGCGCACTGACGACGTTCTCGATCGCCAACGACGTCGCCAAGTACTTCGCCATCCTGCCGGCGATGTTCGCGTTCACCTACGCGTCGAAGCCCGGTCAGCGCGGGCCGCTGAACGCGCTCAATATCCTCCACCTCGGCGATCCGAAGAGTGCGATCGTGTCCGCCATCATCTTCAACGCGCTGATCATCCCCGCGCTCGTCCCGCTCGCCCTGAAGGGCGTGCGCTATCGCGCAATCGGCGCGACGGCGCTCCTGCGGCGCAATCTCCTCGTCTATGGGCTCGGCGGCATGATCCTGCCGTTCGTCGGGATCAAGCTGATCGACCTCGTCGTGCACAACCTGCTGGGAGCGTAGGGCGACGGCGAGAGGCCGTTACCGGATCCTCCTCGGCATGGCGGCGGGCGTCGGCAAGACGTACCGCATGCTGCAGGAAGGGCGCCAGGCGATGGAGGAGGGCCGCGACGTCGTCATCGGCTACCTGGAGCCGCACGACCGGCCCGAGACCGCGGCGCTCGCGCGTGGGATGGAGGTGGTCCCGCACTTCCGGGCCGAGCACGGCGGCCTCGAGCTGAACGAGATGGACGTCGACGCTGTCATCCGGCGCGCGCCGGAGCTCGCGCTCATCGATGAGCTCGCGCACACGAATGCGCCCGGGATGCGCAACGAGAAGCGCTATCAGGACATCGAGGAAGTCCTCGACGCGGGCATCGACGTCATCTCGACCGTCAACGTCCAGCACCTCGAGAGCCTCAACGACGAGGTCGCGGAGCTCACCGACGTGCGCGTGCGCGAGACCTTCCCGGACCGCCTCATTGACGAGGCGCACGAGGTCGTCCTCGTCGACCTCACGCCCGAGGCGCTGCAGCAACGCCTGCGCGCGGGGAAGATCTACGCGTCTGAGCGCGCCGAGGCGGCGCTGCTGAACTTCTTCCGCACGGAGAACCTCTCGCGTCTGCGCGAGCTCGCGCTGCGTGAGGTGGCCGAGGATGTGGAGGCGCGACGCAAGAGCGCGGTGCTGGACCCGCTGAGCCAGCAGGCGATCGCTGAGCGCGTGCTCGCGCTCGTCGAGCCGCAGGCGAAGTCGCAGCGAATCATGCGTCGTGCGTGGCGCTCGGCCGAGCGGCTCGGCGGGCAGCTCGACGCGATGTGGGTGCGTAAGCCGGGGCATGAGTTGACGGAGGACGAGCAGACGTCGCTCGCCGCGCTCCGCCGGCTCGCGATCGTCCTCGGCGCGCACTTCCTGGAAGAGGAGGGCGACGATCTCGTCTCGACGGTGCGACGCGTCGCATACGAACGCGGCACCACGTACGTGTTCGTCGGCACGCCCGACGAGAGCCGGAGGCGCGAGATTCTCAGCGGGTCCCTGTTGTCGGCGCTCGTGCGCGAGCTCCCCGGCATCGACATCCGTGTCGTCGCCAACCGGGCCGACCGGCCGGAGCCGCAGGAGTGAGCGCGCTCGACATCGGTCTGAGCGTCCTCGCGGCCGCTCTTGCCGTGGCACTGGTCGCTGGGCGGCGGCCGCCGCGGAGGCTGCCGGTCCGGAAGGGCGCACGCCGCATCCTCGTCCCGTTCTCCGGGAGCCTCGATCAGAGCGTCCTCGACGCCGCGATCCGCATCGCCCATGCTGAGGACGCCGTGCTCGTTCCGGCCTACCTGCTCGTTGTCCCGCTCCAATACGAGGAGGACTCGCCGCTTCGCGAACAGGTGAACGTCGCAATGCCCTTGCTGGAGGCGGTCGAGCTCGCAGCACTGCGCGCCGGCGTCCCCGTCGATGCACGGATCGAGAAGGGCCGGACGCTTACGCATGCGGTGCGGCGGTTGTGGGAGGCGGAGCCGTTCGACCGCATCGTCGCCGCGGCGCCCGACTTCACGCCGAAGGAGCTCGCCTGGCTGCTGACGAAGTCGCCGGCCGAGACCGTGGTCCTGAAGCCGGCGGCGTAGGAGTACCGTTGCCGCATGGGACGGCGGCAGAGCGAGCTCCTTCTCGGCGCGCTCGTCGGCGCGGGATCGGTCACGCTCGTCTCTCTGGCGATTGCGGCGCTTCGGCCGCACTTGCCCGTGCTCAGCCTCGGTGTTCTGTACGTGTTCGCCGTCCTGGCGGTCGCCGTGCGCTGGGGGACGGCCCTCGCCGCGGTCGTGTCGGTTGCGAGCATGCTCGCGTTCAACTGGTTCTTCCTACCGCCGACGCACACGTTCCAGCTCCGCGACGGCGCGAACTGGGCGGTGCTCGCGGTGTACCTCGTGACCGCGGTCGTCGTGAGCGCGCTCGCCGCGCGTGCCCGGGCTCGCCAAGAGGACGCAGAGCAGCGCCGGCGCGAAGCCGACGTCCTCGCGGAGGCGGCGGGCGATCTGTTACGCGGCGTCGATCTCGCGGCCGAGCTGGACAAGCTCTCGGATCTCGCCGCGGACGCACTGGGGGTGAGCGGCGCACGCATCGAGCTCGGCGCCGCCGAGCCCGGCGCCGGCGAGCAGGCGATACCGGTCGAGGTGAACCGGCGCATCGTCGCGACGCTTCTCGTGGACGAGAGGGATGCGCCCGATCGCGCCGTCGCACGGCGATTTCTCCCAGCGGTCGCCGCACTGCTCGGGGTCGCGGTCGATCGCGCCGAGCTCGAGGCTGAAGCGCTCGAGGCGGAGACGCTCCGCAGGAGCGACGTGGTCAAGACGGCGCTTCTGCGCGCCGTCTCCCACGATCTTCGTTCGCCGCTGACTGCCATCGTTGCGAGCGCCGAGGCGCTCGCGAGCGAAGAGATCCATCTCGACGAGGTCGATCAGGCCGCGCTCGTCGCCGCCATCCGGGAGGAGGCCGCGCGGCTCGACCGCGTGGTTGGGAACCTGCTCGACGTGTCGCGGCTCGAAGCGGGCGCGCTCGAGAGCCATCCCGAGCTCTGGTCGGTGGACGAGCTCGTCGGCCAGGCGCTCGACTCGGTTCGCGCGGACGCCGACCGGATCGTCGTCGAGCTCGACCCGCGCTCGCCGCCCGTGCGGGTCGATGCGGGTCAGATCGAACGCGTGCTCGCGAACCTAATCGAGAACGCGCTTCGGTTCTCGCCGCCGGGTTCGCCGGTCATCGTTCGCGCGGAGCACGGCTCGACCGAGCTGCGCGTCCACGTCGTCGACCGCGGGCCGGGCATCACCGGCGCCGACCGGGCTGCGATCTTCCAGCCGTTCCGCCGCGGCGCCGGCGGCGGCTCAGGGCTCGGGCTCGCGATTGCGCGCGGCTTCGCCGAGGCGAACGGCGGGCGGCTCTGGACGCAGGACGACCCTGCCGGTGGACACTTCGTCCTCGCCCTCGCCACCGAGCCGACGCCTGCGGTGCGCGCATGAGCGGCCGCGTGCTCGTCGTCGACGACGAGCCGCACATCCTGCGCGCATTGAAGGCGAGCCTTCGTGGCGCCGGCTACGAGGTCGACACCGCCGATACAGCGGAGGGTGCGCTCACCGCGGCCGCGCTCTCGCCGCCCGATGCGGTCATCCTCGATCTCGTCCTGCCAGACGGCCGAGGCACCGATGTCGCGCGCGAGCTGCGGACGTGGAGCGCGGTGCCGATCATCGTCCTCTCCGTCGTCGGCGAGGAGAGCGAGAAGGTGGCCGCGCTCGACGCCGGCGCCGACGACTACGTGACGAAGCCGTTCGGCGTCGACGAGCTGCTCGCCCGCCTGCGCGCAGCAATGCGGCGCGTCGAGACGTCGCCGGAGCCGGTCTACGAGGTCGGTGAGCTGCGCGTCGATCTCGAGAAGCAGGCCGTCTCCTTCGCCGGCAAGCCCGTGCAGCTGACGCCGCACGAGTTCCGGCTGCTGCGCCTGCTCGTGCGAAACGAGGGGAAGCTGCTCACGCACGCGACGATCCTGCGGGAGGTGTGGGGGAGGGGATACGCGGACGAGTCCCACTACCTCCACGTCTATGTCTCGCAGCTCCGGCGGAAGATCGAGCCCGACCCGACGCGTCCCCGCTACATCCTCACCGAGCCCGGCGCGGGCTACCGCCTCGTCGATCCGAAGTCGTGACACATCCGTCATAGGGCCTGGCCCCCGACGTGTCCCCGTTGGCCAAAGCTCCTGCTCGTCTGATGACGCCGGGGCCAGGCCCCGATACGAAATGTGGACGAAAGCGTGTCTTGAGACTTTCCTGAGGCGGAGGAGGGCGACGCTGAGGGTCGGTTGAGGCCGCGCGGCCTACCGTCGAGGTATGGCGTCGCTCCCATCGCTTCGACCTGTCTCGCTTCGGCCGGGAGCGCCGTTCCTGGCCCTTGCCGTCGTTTCGCTCGCGCTCGATGCCGCGCCCAACATCCCCTGGGCTGCCGGCGTCGCCGGTGCCGGCGTGTTCGCGGCCGCGGCCGGGGTCCGACGCGCACAGTTCGCGGCCGGGCAGCGTGCGGCGCGGCGGGTCGCGGACGAGCGCATCCTGCGCGGGCACGGCGTTCCGCACTGGCGTGAGGAGGAGCTGATCTCGCGCCGCGCACGGGCATCGAGGCGACGGGAGGTGCAGCGGGTCGTGCGCGCGGCGTCGGCCGAGCGCCTGCCCTCGGCCTCGCCGCTGAACCGGACGGCGGTGCGGAGCAGCGCTGCCTTGTTCAACACGCTCGCCGGCCGTCTCGATGACGACCGGCCGGTGAGCCCGGCCGGGATGCTCTACGTCGACCAACTCCTGCGCGACCCGTCGAGCGCGCTCTACAGTGAGCACGACGATCTCCTTCCCCGCGCGCTGACGCGCGTGCTCGGAGCGCTCGAGCCGTGACACTCCCCGTCGAGGCGCCGCGCCGCGCTCGCCGCCACGTCATCGGGCGGCCGATGCGCTCGGGCCAGATGGAGGAGACGCTCCTTCCGAAGACGCTCGCGCTGCCGATCTTCGCCTCGGACCCGCTGTCGTCGGTGGCGTACGCAACCGAGTCCGCGCTCGTCGTGCTCATCGGCGTCAGTGCCGCATCGGCACACGTCGTGTTCCCGATCTCGATCGCCATCTCGACCCTGCTCGCGATCGTCGTCATCTCGTACATACAGACCGTCCGCGTATACGAGACGAGCGGCGGCGCGTACATCGTCGCGCGCGAGAACCTCGGCCAGCTGCCGAGCCTCGTCGGCGCCGCGGCGCTGCTCACCGACTACGTGCTCACGGTCGCCGTCTCGATCTCGGCCGGCGTCTTCGCCATCACCTCCTTCGCGGCGCCGCTCGAGTCGCATCGCGTTGGATTGTCGATTGCGGCGCTCGTCCTCATCGTGCTCGTCAATCTCCGCGGCGTGCGCGAGTCGGGGCTTCTCTTCGCGCTCCCCACGTATCTCTTCGTGACTGCGATCGCCACGCTCGTCGTCGCCGGGCTCGTCGAGCTCGCGACCGGCACGGCGCACCACGCGGTGACACCCCATCCGCTCCCGGTGGGCGTGGGGACGATCACGCTCTTCGTCCTGCTCCGCGCCTTCTCGTCCGGGTCGACCGCCCTCACCGGTGTCGAGGCGATCGCCAACGGTGTCAATGCGTTCCGGCGCCCGCACGGCAAGAACGCGGCGCAGACGCTCGCGGTCCTCGGCCTGATCGCGATCACCCTGTTCCTCGGTGTTTCCTATCTCGCCGTCCACCTGCACGCCATGCCGAGCTCGACCGACTCGGTCGTCTCGCAGATCGCGCGCGCCGTCTTCCCGTCCGGATCAACCGGATCGTTCATGTACTACGCCGTCCAGGGGCTGACGCTGCTGGTTCTCATCCTTGCGGCGAATACGTCGTTCCAGGGATTCCCGCGGCTCTCGGCGTTGCTCGCGCGCGATGGATACGCGCCGCGGCAGTTCAAGAACCTCGGCGACCGCCTCGTGTTCTCGAACGGAATGCTCGTGCTCGCGACCGTCGCGGGGCTGCTCCTGTGGGCCTATAACGCGAACACCAACAGCCTCATTCACCTGTACGTGATCGGGGTCTTCACCGCATTCACGCTCTCGCAGGCCGGGATGGTGCGCTACTGGCGCAGGACGAGGAGCAAAGGCTGGCATGCGCGCGCCGCGGTGAACGCGGTCGGCGCGTCGGCGACCGGGCTCGTCACCCTCATCGTCGTCTACACGAAGTTCGCCGAGGGCGCATGGATCGTGACCGTCGCGATCCCGCTGCTCGTCCTCGGCATGCTCGGCATCGAGCGTCAGTACGCGCGCTTTGCTCGCCGGCTGCGAGCGGGCACGGCGGCCGTCGCGGCAGCATCGCAGCCGCGCAACACGACCATCCTGCTCGTCCAGACGCTCGACGACGCCACGATCGAGGCGGCGTGGTTCGCCCAAGCCATCTCGACGAACGGCTTCCGTGCGGTGCACGTTCCCACCCGGACGTCGGATCCCGGGATCAGGCCGCGCTGGTTCCGCCTCGGCGACGACCTGCCGCAGCTCGAGCTGCTCGACGCGGAGGGAGGAGCGGCGGACGCCGTCCTCGACCAGGTGTGGCGCCTGCCGCGCGGGGAGGCCGACTTCGTCACGGTCGTCATTCCAGAGCTGTTCCGGTCGCGCTCCGCCCTCGACCAGGCGCGCCGGCCTCTGGAACTGGCACTGAAGCTCCGGTTGCTCGCCGAGCCCGGCGTCGTCGTCGCAGACGTCCCCGTGCTGCCGGACGTGCACAGGCATCCGCACCGCGTCGCGGCGAGGGTGATCGTCTCCGACGTCAACGCGGCGTCGATGCGGGCGATCAACTACGTGCGTGCGCTCGGCATCGACGACGCGCGCGCCGTGCACTTCGCCTTCAACAGCGACGACGCGGTGGACATCCGGCGCGCCTGGGCAGTGCAGGGGCCCGCACTCCCGCTCGAGGTGCCCGAGGCGCCGTATCGTGACATCGGCGGCCCGTTGCTCGGCTACCTCCGGGACCTGACCGCGGACGAGGAGACGGCGGTGCTCGTCGTCATGCCGGAGCTCGTCACGCGCGGCTGGCGCCGGCTCCTGCACAACCAGCGCGCCCTGTACGTGAAGCGGCTCCTGCTCCTCGAGCCGGGAGTCATCCTCGCCAGCGTCCCCTACCAGATCCTGTGATGCGGAAGCCGAACCTCCGCGCGTTCCGCCGGAAGGCGCATCGCCTCGCCAGGCGCACGGCGTCCGTCCGGTATCGGAGCATCGTCGTGCCGCTTCTCGGCCGCTCCGAGACCGAGCACGCGCTCGATCTCGCCTGCCGCCTCGCGGCGGACAGCGGCGCGCGGGTCGTGCTCGTCGCCCCGCTCGTCGTTCCCCAGGAGCTCCCGCTGGACGCGCACTTCGATGCCGAGACGGAAGCTCTCCGCGGCGCGCTTGCGCACGCGTCGGCGATCGCCGAGTCGTACGGCGTGACGGCGACGCGGCGCATCGTCCGCACCCGCGAGCGCGCCCTCGGGCGGGAGCTCGCCGAGGTGGCGCGAGACCACCGCGCCGAGCTCATCGTGCTGGGCGCGCCGGTCGAGTCCCGGCTCGGCTTCCGCCGCGCGTTCCCGCTCGAGGTCCTCTCCATCCTCCGCGATGCGCCTTGCCGCGTGATGATCGCAACCGGGCCGTTCGCCGGGCGACGGACTACAGTCACCGCGTGGCCAGGCGGCGCCGCCAGCAGCAGGACCTCGAGCGCGTCCTCGGCGCGAACGCCCTCTTTGCAACCGCGTACGGCAACGTCGGCTCTTCGATCTACTACGCGCTCGGCGTCACCGCGTTCTTCGCCCTCGGGCTGACGCCGCTCGTCTTCGTCATCGCCGGCATCTTCTTCGCGGCGACGGCGGCGACCTACGCAGAAGGAACGGTTCGCTACCCGGAAGCCGGCGGTTCGTCGAGCTTCGCACGGCATGCGTTCAACGAGCTGGCCTCGTTCGGAGCGGCCTGGGCGCAGATGCTCAACTACGTCATCACGATCGCCATCTCGGCGTTCTTCGTCCCGCACTACCTCTCGATCTTCTGGGCGCCCCTCCGGCAGAACCCGTGGGACATCATCGTCGGCGCGATCGTGATCGCCTTCCTCGTCGCCCTGAACATCGTCGGGATCCAGGAGTCCGCGAAGATCAACGTCGGGCTCGCGGCGGTGGACTTCGCGACGCAGGTGCTCCTCGTCATCCTCGGTTTCGTCCTCGTGCTCAGCCCGCACCGGCTCTCCGCCAACGTGCACTTCGGCGTCGCGCCGACATGGTCGCACTTCCTGCTCGCGATCCCGATCGGGATGATCGCGTACACCGGCATCGAGACCGTCTCGAACCTGTCGGAGGAGGCGCGTGATCCGGTGCGCAGCATCCCGCGCTCGATCTCCATGGTCGCGATCGCGGTCTTCGCCATCTACTTCACGCTGCCGCTCATCGCGCTATCGGCGATGCCGGTGCACCTCGTGCAGGGGCATTACCAGACGGTGCTCGGGCTCGGACCCGAGAAGGGCGGCTTTGCGAACGATCCCGTGCTCGGCCTCGTCGAGCACCTCGGCATTCACGGCACGCTCCTCTCGGTACTGAAGGTGTACGTAGGCCTGCTCGCCGCGACGATCCTCTTCATCGCCACGAACGCGGGCGTGATCGGGGCTTCGCGCATCACGTACGCGATGGCCGGTTACCGCCAACTCCCTGCCGCGTTCCGCCGGCTGCATCCGAAGTTCAAGACGCCGTGGCTGTCGCTCGTCGTGTTCGCCGGGCTCGTATCCATCCTCGTCCTCCTCCCGGGCAAGACGACCTTCCTCAGCACGATGTACTCGTTCGGCGCGATGCTCTCGTTCACCGTCGCTCACGCGGCCGTCATCCAGCTGCGGCGCAAGCGCGGAGGAGAGGAGCTCGCGTTTCGCGCGCGTCCGAACTTCAAGTGGCGCGGCGTCGACTGGCCGCTCTTCGCCATCATCGGAGGGCTCGGGACGGGGCTCTCCTGGCTCGACGTCGTCGTGCAGTACCCGAGCACGCGCTACGCCGGCCTCGGATGGCTCGTGTTCGGGTTCGCGGTGTACGTCCTCTACCGCCGGCGCCTCGGGATCTCGCTGACCGAGACGGTACGGACGCCCGTCGTCATCGGCCCGGCAGCCGCGCTCGAGTACCGGTCGATCCTCGTGCCGATCGCACCCGGCTATCCCTCCGACGAGGCGATGGACGTCGCCTGCCGCCTCGCCACCGAACGGCGCGCGTCGATCGTGGCGCTCACCATCATCGAGGTTCCGCTCGAACTGCCGCTGGATGCGGAGCTCCCCGACGACGTTGCAGAGGCGAACCGGCAGCTGGACGAGGCACGCGCTATCGGCGAGTCGTACGGCGTGCGCGTCATCCCGCGGCTCGTGCGCGCGCGCAACTCCGGCCGCGCGATCGTGGACGAGGCGAAGCGGCGAGGCGCGGAGATCATCGTCATGGGCGGGCCACGGCGGGTACGCCTGGCGCCCGGCAAGAAGCGGATCTTCGGCGACACCGTCGATTTCGTGCTCAAGCACGCGCCGTGCCGCGTGATGGTCGCGGCCGGGAGGGCTGCGGCATGATGGGCGTCTACCGGCGGGGCATCCTCGTCTTCGGCGTCGTCGCCGTCGCGCTGGGGATCGCGATCATCGTGCGCACCGCCAACTTCATCGGCGCCCTGATCGGCCTGCTCTTCGTCGCAGTCGGCGTCGGCCGCGTCTACCTCCTGTACCGCCGCTAGGCTCCCGCGGGCATGGCCCGCAAGCTTCCCCAGCTGCAACGGGCGCTCGACGCGCCGGCGCTGGCGTCCGTCGCCTACGGGGAGATCGCCTCCTCGATCTATTTCGCGCTCGGGATCATCGCATTGCACGCGCTCGGCCTGACACCGGTTGTGCTCGGCATCGTCGGCCTGCTGTTCATCATCGTGGCGCTCTCGTACGCCGAGGGGACGGCGTCCATCCGCGAGACCGGCGGCGCCGCGACGTTCGTCCGCGTCGCGTTCAACGACTTCGCCGGCTTCCTGACCGGTTGGGTGCTCTTCCTCGACTACCTGATCGTCATCTCCCTGTCCGCGCTCTTCTTCCCGCACTACCTCGGACTCGCGCTGGGAATCCACGTGATCGCGCGCCATCCGGGCGACGTCATTACCGGCTGCGTCCTCATCGGCGTTATCGCGCTGTCGAGGCTCGCGCGACGCACGAAGCTCTACACCTTCGGGATCGTCGTGCCGCTGCTCGACCTCGTCACGCAGATCCTGCTCGTCGTGCTCGGTTTCGCGATCCTCTTCTCGGGCAGCGCGTTGACACGCGGGATGTCACTCGGGACATCGCCGTCGTGGCATCAGATTGCGTTCGCGCTCCCGCTCGCGATGCTTGCGTACACGGGGCTCGAGACGGTCGCCAACTATGCGGAGGAAGCGCGCCGACCAGGACGAGACCTGCCCCGCAGCCTGTTCAGCGCGATCGGCGTCGTGGTCGTCCTCTACGTTCTCATCGCGCTCGTCGCACTCTCGGCCTTCCCGGCGACGAACGGCACGACCGCGCTCGGAACCGATTGGCTTCATTCGCCGCTGATGGGTGTCGTCTCCGCGCTCCAGCAGCATGTGGCTCACTGGTTCGGAAACGTGCTGCGCGTCTACGTCGGGCTCACCGGCGCACTCGTCCTCTTCGCGGCCGCGACGACCTCCGTGTCCGGCTTCAGCCGGCTCGCGTACTCGCTGGGCGAGCACGGCCAGCTGCCGCGCGCGTTCGGGCGCCTGCACCGGCGCACCCACGTGTCGCCGGCGGCGGTGGCGGCCGCGACCGGAATCGCCATCGGCTTCCTGATCGGGACGTCGTTTCTGAAGCACGAGGTCACCTTCCTTGCCAGCCTGTTCAGCTTCGGCGTCCTGCTGGCGTTCACGGCCGCGCAGCTGGCGGTGATCAGGCTCCGCATGACGAGGCCGGACCTGCGGCGCCCGTTCCGCGTCCCGTTCGGCGTGCGCGTCCGCGGCGCGGTCGTCCCCCTGCCGGCGGTCTTCGGTGCGCTTGCGACCGCCGCCGTCTTCGTCTCCGCCATGATCACGCACGTCGGTGCCCGTTACGGCGGTTCCGCATGGCTGGCCGGCGGCGTCGTTGTGTACCTACTCGTCCGCCGCACGAGCGGCACCGGTCTTCTCGAACACGTCGCGGCGAGCGACGAGCAGGCGCTCCCGCAGGCGGTGTTCTCGAAGATCCTCGTGCCGATGAAGCTGGGCGAGATCGGCGAGGAAATGGTTGCGACCGCGGTCAAGCTCGCGCAGGAGCGCGGTGCGGCCGTTGAGGCGCTGTATGTCATTCGCGTTCCGCTCGACGAGTCGCTCGATTCGCCGATGTACGAAGCGGAGGAGCGGGCGGCGGCCTCGCTCGCAGAGGCGGCGGCGCTCGGCGCGGACCACGGCGTGGCGGTGATCGGGAAGACCGTCCGGGCGCGATCGATCGGCGAGGCGATCGTCCAGGCGGCGGAGGAGGGCGGAGTCGACCTCATCGTTCTCGGCTCGTCGCCTCGCTGGCGCCGCCAGTCGCGCTTCTTCTCGCCGACGGTCGACTACGTTCTGCGCAAGTCGCCGGCCGAGGTGCTCATCGTCGCATTCCCGCAAGGCTCTCTCGAGGCGCCGGACGGCGCTACGCTGCAACCCGGATGAACGCCCTGATCATCGGCTGCGGCCGCGTCGGCTCGTCCATCGCCCTCCAGCTCCAGCGGGAGGGCTGGGACGTGACCGTCGTGGACGAGAACGAGGACGCGCTCGCGCGCCTGGGCGAGCACTGGCCCGGCGCCTTCCTGGTCGGCCACGGGATGGACGTCACCCTTCTCCGCGAGGCGGGGATCGAGGATGCGGACGCCGTCGTCGCCTCGACGGACGGCGACAACACCAACATCGTCATCGCGCAGGTGGCCCAGAAGCGCTTCGACATCCAGTGCGTCGTCGCGCGTGTGCTCGATCCTGCCCGAGCGGACTTCTACAGCGAGCGCGGGCTCCGGACCGTGTGCCCGACGAAGACCGCCATCGACTCTCTCATGGACGCGGTGCGCAGCTGCGGACTCGTCCCCCCGATGGAGGTGACGCGCTGATGTACGTCATCGTCGCCGGCGGCGGCAAGGTGGGCGCGAACGTTGCCCGGTCGCTGCTGCGCCTCGGCCACGAAGTGACGCTCATCGAGCAGGAGCGCGACCGTTTCGAGCGCCTCGAGGACGAGTTCGAACATCAGGTTCAGCGCGGCGACGCCACCGAGCTGCACGTTCTCGAGCGCGCCGGCATCGCCCGGCCGCCCGACATCGTGCTCGCGCTCACCGGCGACGACGAGGACAACCTCGTCATCGCGCAGCTCGCGCGTGAGAAATACGGCGTCGAACAGGTCATAGCTCGGGTGAACGATCCGCGGAACCAGGCGCACTTCGACCTGCTCGGGATCTCGCCCACGGTCTGTGCGACCTCGAGCATCATGGCGCTCGTCGAGCACGAGGTGCCCGAGCACGATCTCATCCATCTGCTCGAGCTGCGCCGCGAGAACCTCGAGATCGTCGAGGTGCAGATCGACCGCGACTCCCCCTCCGCGGGCAAGCGCGTCGAGTCGCTCGAGTTGCCGGACGGGGCGCGGCTCATCTCCGTCATGCGCTCGGGCCGCGCCGAGATCGCCGTTGGCGCCACGCAGCTCGAGGCGGGTGACCAGGTGCTCGCCATTCTCGAACCAGGCAAGGAGGACGAGCTCCGACGCGTGCTCTTGCGGCGCTAACCGCAGTTGCATCGCTCCTGCTCGGGGGGACCGCTCGGACGACTGTCAGTCATGACTGGCTCACGTTCGACTGGAGCGCGTCACGCACCGGGGTCTATCCCTATGCGACCGGGATCACCGCGGGCAACGTCAAGTCGCTGACGCTACGAAAGGTGACGCTGGACGGCACCGTCGATTCGTCGGCCATCTATCTCGACGGCGTTCTCTTCGTCACGACGACGTACGGGAAGACAGAGGCGATCAACGCCTCGACCGGTGCGGTCAAGTGGCGGTTCACGCCGCCCGGCTATGCGTCGTGGGCCGGGAGCGCGCAGATCACGACCGCGACGCCGGTCGCCGACCCGTCGGAGAAGTGGGTCTATGCCGCCTCACCGGGTGGGCGCATCTACAAGCTCTCGACCTCGAATGGCCACGCGGTCTGGAGCGTCTCGATCACGCACCTGGCATCGCGCGAGAAGATCGCGGGCTCGCTGAACTACGCAGGCGGGCAGGTCATCGCCGTCACCGGCGGCTACATCGGCGACCCGCCGCCGTACCAGGGCCACGTCGCGATCATCGACGGCGCGAACGGCCGGCTCCTGCAGGTGTGGAACTCGCTGTGCGCGAATCGCGCCGGGCTAATGGTGCCGAGCACGTGTGATGCGAGCGACTCCGCGATCTGGGGCCGCTCCGGCGCAGTGGTCGATCCGTCGACGGGCGATCTCCTCATTGCCACGGGCAACGGGCCGTGGGACGGACACACGAACTTCGGCGACGCCGTCGTGCGCCTCTCCTCCGGCGCGACCGCCGTCCTCGGGAACTACACCCCGGCGGACACTGCACAGCTGAACGCATCCGACCTCGATCTCGGGTCGACGTCGCCGTTCGTCCTCGACGCGGGGCACATCGGCCAGGGTGGCAAGGACGGGAAGATCCGCGTCCTCTCGGTGGCGCGGACGCGCGGGACGACGCCGCATAGAGGCGGCGAGCTGGAGATCGTCTCGACCCCGTCCGGCACCGATCTGTTCACCGCGCCGGCGGTGTGGCACACCGGCTTCTCGACGTGGCTCTTCGCCGCCGACAACGGCGCCACCGAGGCCTGGCACTACCGCAACGGGCAGCTGACGAAGGCGTGGCAGCACCCGACGGGCGGGACGAGCCCGGTCGTCGCCGGCGGCCTGCTCTGGGTCTACAACCCCGGTGGCGGGCTGAACGTCTACAAGCCTGCGTCCGGCGCGCTCGTCGGGACGCTCCCCGCCGGCGGTGGCCACTGGAACAGCCCAATCGTCGTCGACGGCCACGTCGCGCTTCCCGAAGGGAACGCAAACGACCACGCCACCTCCGGCGTCCTCGACATCTGGAGTGTGGGCTAACAGCTAGCCCAGCTTGCGGCGCCGCACCTGCGGTGCCTGAGAACCCAAAGCCGCGTACGCGAGCGCCTGCAGCGACTCGTTCAGGTTCGCCAGCTCGCGCGTGAGGCGGAGGAAGTGCTCGTCGTTGTCGAGCCGCTTGCTCACCTTTGCGAGCTCGTCGCCGATACGGTCGAGCCGCTCGAGGAGAACCTCGAAGCGGCGGTCGGAGAGGTCGCTCTCCATGCGATTCATTGTAGATCCGCGAGCTCGTCCCGCGAGTGCACGACGACGGTTCCGGGGCCGAGCTCGCGCAGCACCTCGTCGAGCGAGCCGACGACAGCGACGCGCCGGGCCGCGCCAACGTGGGCGAGCGCCATCTCGGCCAGCTCGCGGGGAGCGTCGGTGAAGACGCCGATGCGGACGCCGGCGCCGGCGAGGCGGCGGAGTGACGCGCTCGTCTCCGCGCGAGGCCGGAAGTGGAGGGGACCCCGGTCGGCGGCGAAGCGCTGAAGGAGCGGCCGCCAGTCCCCGAGGCTCTCGTCGAGGAGTGCGGCTGCCTCTGTCCGGTCCTCCGGCAGGTCGAGCTCGACATGGGTGCGGCGGGCGGCGTCCTCGACCCAGTCGCGCCACAAGGGCCGCGTGTCGGCGAGCACTGCATCGAGATCGAGCGCGACTGCGTCCACCGTGAGCCATGCTAGAGTCGCGCTCCACAAACCGGCGAGCGGTAAGGGAACTCCGGTGCAAGACCGGGACGGTCCCGCCGCTGTAAGGGGAGACGCTTCTCCACCACGAACGCCACTGGGCCTGACGGCCTGGGAAGGCGGTGGAGGAGGGAGCCCCGAGTCAGAAGACCTGTCGCTCGCCGCGAAAACCGAACCCCTCGCGGAAGGGAGGATTCGTGCTTCGTCGTTCCCTCGTTCTCGTGGCCGCCCTTGCGGCCCTCTTCGTGCCGCTCGCGGCCGCAAAGCCCAACGCGGCGTCGTTTCCCGTCACCATCCACGCCGCCAATGGCGACGTCGTCATCAAGTCGCGGCCGACACGCATCGTCTCGCTTTCACCGACCGGCACGGAGGATCTCTTCGCCGTCGGCGCCGGGTCGCAGGTGATCGCCGTCGACAACGACTCGAACTACCCGAAGAACGCGCCGCACACGACGCTCTCCGGCTACACGCCGAACGTCGAGGCGATCGCCGGCTACAACCCCGATCTCGTCGTCGTGTCGAACGACATCGGCGGCGTCGTGGAGTCGCTGCAGAGCCTCCACGTCACCGTTCTGCTCGAGCCGGCCGCCGACACCATCGCGCAGGCGTACGACGAGATCCGCCAACTCGGGACGGCGACCGGCCATCAGGCGCAGTCGACGAAGGTCGTCACCGGAATGGAGACGGCGCTGACGAAGATCCTGCGCAGCGTCCCCAAGTCGAACCGGCATCTCACCGTGTACGACGAGCTCGACCCGACGTACTACTCGGCGACGTCGTCGACGTTCATCGGCCGCATCTTCAAGCTGTTCGGCTTCAAGAACATCGCCGACGCGGCCGACACCACGCACTCCGGCTATCCGCAGCTGAACGCGGAGTACATCGTCACGTCGAACCCTGCCATCGTGGTGCTCGCCGACACCGTGTGCTGTGGCCAGTCGGCCGCGACTGTCGCTGCCCGTCCCGGTTGGGGTGGCATCTCCGCGGTGAAGCACAAGCGCGTCGTCGCTGTGAACGATGACGTCGCGTCGCGGTGGGGACCGCGCATCGTCGACTTCGCCCGCGCGATCGCAGCGGTGGCCCGGAAGCAGTAGTGGCGGCAGTCGGCAGCGCGGAGGCAGCCGTCCGGGCGCGAGGAGTCTCGCGCCCGTGGCGGTTCCTCGCCGGCGTGTTCCTCGTCGCCGCGCTGCTCATCGGCCTCGGCGTCGGCCCGGTCGACATCGGCGTGTCGGCGATCGTCGAGTCGGCGCTCTCGCACCTGCCGTTCCTCCATGTCCATTCGCCACTCTCGAGCCTCGACGAGGCGGTGCTGTGGCAGATCCGCGCGCCGCGCGTCGTGCTCGCGGCCATCGTCGGCGGGATGCTCGCGATCGCGGGCTCGTCATATCAGGGTGTCTTCCACAATCCGCTCGCTGACCCGTATCTCCTCGGCGTCGCCGCGGGCGCGGGGCTCGGCGCGACGCTCGCCATCGCGTACGGCCACGTCGGTCACTCCGGCCAGCTCCTGCCGCTCTCGGCCTTCGTCGGCGGCCTCGCCGCAGTCGGCGCGACGTACGTGCTCGGCCGGTCGGCCGGTTCCGTGCGCGTGGTGGGGTCGTTCGTGCTCGCCGGCGTGACGGTGACGCTCTTCCTCACTGCCATCCAGACGTTCGTGCAGCAGCAGCACTCGAACACGCTGCGGGACGTGTACGCATGGATCCTCGGCGGCTTCTCCACCGCGAACTGGAGCCAGGTCGAGGTGGCGGCGCCCTACGTCGCGTTAAGCTCCATCGCGATCCTGCTGCACCGCCGCATGCTCGACGTCCTGAGCGTCGGCGACGAGGAGGCCACGAGCCTCGGCGTAAACGTCCCGCGCCTGCGGCTCGTGCTCGTGATCGCAGCGACCGCCGGGACCGCCGCCGCCGTCTCGGTCAGCGGGCTGATCGCGTTTGTCGGGATCATCGTCCCGCACACGATCCGGCTCCTCGTGTCCACGAGCTATCGCGCGGTCGTACCGCTGTCGTTCGTGGTCGGGGCCGGCTTCCTCGTGCTCGCCGACGTGCTCGCGCGCACCATCGTCTCGCCGGCCGAGTTGCCGATCGGCGTCGTCACCGCCTTCTTCGGTGCGCCGTTCTTCGCCGTCGTCCTACGCTCGGCGAGGACGATGCGGTGATCGAGCTGCGCGATCTCGCGGTCCGCTTCGGGAACACCGAGGCTGTTCGCGACCTCTCGCTCGAGGTCGTGAACGACGAGTGGGTCATGCTCATCGGCCCGAACGGGGCGGGCAAGACGAGCGTGCTGCGCGCCCTCTGCGGCCTCCTGCCGTTCGACGGCGTTGCGCGCGTCGACGGACGGGATGTGCACACGTTCGGCCGCCGCGAGCTCGCCCGGCTGATGGCGTTCGTGCCGCAGAACCCAGCCACGCCGTCCGAGCTCACCGTCGCCGAGTACGTGCTGCTCGGCCGGACCCCGCACCTCGGCTATCTCGGCGTGGACGGGAGGCGCGACCGGAAGGCGGTCGCGAACGCGCTCGAGCGCCTCGACCTGCTCCCGTTCGCGGAGCGGGGGCTCGGCTCGCTCTCCGGCGGCGAGCTCCAGCGCGCCGTCCTCGCCCGTGCGCTCGCGCAGGAGGCGCCGATCCTCCTCCTCGACGAGCCGACGACATCGCTCGATCTCGGCCGCCAGCAGCAGGCGCTGGAGCTCATCGACTCGCTCCGCCGCGACGGGCTCACCGTTCTCTCGACGATGCACGACCTGACGCTGGCCGGACAGTACGCCGACCGGCTCGTCCTCCTCGATCGCGGCACGGTCGTCGCCGAGGGCAGCCCCACGGAGGTCCTCTCGGCCGCGAACCTGGCCGCGTATTACGGTGCGAGCGTGCGCATCGTCTCCGACGAGGCCGGGCTCTTCGTGCTCCCCACCCGCAGGTGAGCTCCACCGCCGCGATCCTCACGATCGGCAACGAGCTGGTCTCCGGTGACGTGCCGAACTCGAACGGCTCGTGGCTCGCGCGCCGGCTCGCACCGCTCGGCGTCTCCGTCCAGCTGATCGCGGCCGTGCCGGACGTGATCGACGACATCGCCGAGTTCGTGCGCAGGGAAGCGCCGCTCGTCGACTTCCTCTTCGTGACCGGAGGCCTCGGCGGCACGCCGGACGACCTGACCCGCGAGGCGATCGCGCACGCGTTCGGCGCCGAGCAGGAGGAGGTCGCGGATCTCGCCGCAGACCTGCGCGCACGTTTCACGCGCGATCCCGAATACGCCGCTGCGTGGGCGCGGCTCCCGATCGGGAGCAGGCCGCTCCCCAACCCACTCGGCGGCGCGCCCGGCTTCGCGATCGAGAACGTCTACGTCATGCCGGGGCTACCGTCCGAGATGGAGGCCATGTTCGATGCGGTCGCGGAGGAGTTCCGCCGCGGGGCGCCGATCGGCTCGTTGCGGCAGACGTACGCGACGCGTGAAAGTGCGATCGCGCCGCTGCTCGTGGAGGCCGGAGAGCGCTGGCCGGGCGTCGTCATCGGCTCGTATCCGATGTTCCCGCTCGACGGGCCGCAGGTGGAGGTGGTGGTGAAGTCGAGCGACAGGAAGGCGCTCGCGGAAGCGTCCGCATGGCTCGCCTCAGCGATCGAAGAGCGCGGCTGACGGCAGGTAGAACGCCGCAATCGCGAACGTCAGCACGATCGCGGCGAGCGGACTGAAGAACGCGAGGACGAAGACCGCTCCGTACATCGGAATGCCCGGGATGTACGCGCGGTCGACCGCCCGCAGTGCCGAGTCCGGCACGGCGTCGCCGATCAGCCGCCGGTTGCGCCGCGCGTACTGCCACCAGACCTGGTGCAGCGCCGCCATCACGACGAGGGTCGCTGCGTAGGCAAGTGTGGCCGCCTGCTCGCCGTCGCGTCGGAGGTAGTCGCCGACGAGCTTCGTCGGGAACGGCAGGAACGCGACCGTGAGCAGCAGGAGATTGTTGACGAACAACATCGTGCGGTCGGTGCGCGCCATCAGCGAGACCGTGTGGTGATGGTTCATCCAGATGATCCCGATGGTGATGAAGCTCGTCACGTAGGCGAGATACCCCGGCCACAGGTGGAGCAGCTGGTGGCCGAGATTGCGGCCGGAGCCGACGGAGAACTCGAGCACGAGCAGCGTGGCGGCGATCGCGAACACGCCGTCGCTGAACGTCTCGAGGCGACCGGTGCCGGGCTCGTCCATGCCGGAATCGTGGAGTACGCGGATGATGGCGTCCTGCCGGTCCGTCAGGCTCACGGTGTGAGCGAGCGCGAATTCGCCTTCCGTCCCTGGATCCTCGCGGCTTTGCTACGGCCGGTCCTGTTCGGCGTCGCGATCGCGGCCGGCGTGCTCGCGGGCAATCGCAGCGGATCGTTCTGGGTCGGGCTGCTCGCCTTTCTCGTCGCCGAGGGCACGGGGAAAGCCTTGCGGCGATTCGTCCGCGGCCGCTACGCCGACGCGGTCTACGAGCTGCTGTGGCCGGCTGCGGCCACCGGCCTTGCCATCCTCTTCACCGAGGTCGGCCTCGTCGAATGGGGTTCGGCGATCGTTGGGATCGTCGGGGCCGGGATCGTGAAGAACGCGCTCGCAGCCGCCTTCCTGCCGCCCCGCGTAAGAGGCACACGCTGGCTCCGCCTCGAGGAGTGGGGTGTGCCCGGAATGGACGACATCGTCGAGGGCCGCTGGACCGAAAAGGAGCGACGATGAACCCGTATCCCGTCCGTGTCGAAGGGCGGCTCGACGAGCCGCTCGCCCGCTGGCTCTGGCTCGTCAAGTGGCTGCTCGCGCTGCCGCACTGGATCGTGCTCGCCATGCTGTGGGTGATCGCGCTCGTGCTGACCGTCGTCGCTTTCATCGCGGTGCTCTTCACGGGGCGCTACCCGCGTGGCATCTTCGATTTCGTCGTCGGCGTCATGCGCTGGAGCTGGCGCGTGACGTTCTACGCCGTCGGCGCGATCGGGACCGACCGATACCCGCCGTTCACCCTCGCCGACGTGCCGGACTACCCGGCGCGGCTCGAGATCGACTACCCGGAGCAGAACAGGCGCGGACTGCGGCTCATCGGCCGATGGCTGCTCGGCATCCCGCAGTACGCCATCGTCGGAGCCTTCGGCGGCGGCGTCGGCTGGGGCGCGCACAATCCGGGCGTCACGACGGTGCTCGTGTTCGTCGCCGGCGTCCTCCTCGCGGTGAAGCGGGACTATCCCCGCGGCCTCTTCGACCTGATCATGGGCTTCAACCGCTGGACGCTGCGCGTCACCGCGTACGCGCTCTTCCTCACGGCGGAGTACCCGCCGTTCCGGTTCGACCAGGGCGGGAACGAGCCGACCTAGCCTTACGCGCCTTTTACCGGGCGATGCGCAAGAAGCATCCCCCGGCAGGCATCTCTCCTAGCGACAACCCAGCTGGGGGGACTCCTGATGAAGAAGCTGACCATCGCCGCGATCGTGATCGCCGCCCTTTCGTGCGCGGGGATCGCGGTCGCCCGCAATGTCGACGGCGGAGCGCAGAGCGCGTCCGCCGTCAACGCGACCTTCACCGCGACGTCGGTGAAGAGCGCCGACACTCACACGTGCACGACCTCGACGGGCAAGACGATCGCCTCGACGAAGGCGACGTATACCGGCACCGCGTCCGGCTCGCCCGATCTCACCGGCGCCGCCTCGATCGCCGCCCGTAGCACGATCGACACGACCGACGGCCTCGGCGTCGTGAACGGCACGCTCAAGATCGGCAAGACCGAGGCGCACTTCTCTGCCGTGTACGACCACGGGGCGCTCGCCGGGACCGCATCCGGCCACGGCGCGACACCGCACATGCAGCTGCTGGCGAACGTGTCCGCAACGTTCGGCACGGCGACCGGATTCACGGGCGGGAAGATCGGCGGGACGTCAGGCGGATCCGCCGTCGAGCTCGGGCCCGGCGGTTGCGGCGAGACGAAGTCACCGCAGATGACCATGAAGGCAGACGGAGCGATCACAGCCGTCACAGCGCGATCGATCACGGTCGGACACTTGACGTGCACGGTCCCGACCTCGCTGGCGGTCACGGTCGCCACCAGCTACCCGGTCGGCACGCGTGTTCAGATCATGTGCTCGGATGTCGCCGGTGTGAAGACGCTGGTCACGATCGACGGGAAGACGCACTGAGCTCTCGGCCAATGAGGCGCACGGGCTCGAGATCCGTGTGCTGTAGGTGCTGGAGCATCACGCGGTCGCAGCCCGCCTGTTCGTACTCGTGCAGGCGGGTTGCGACCTCGTCGACCGAACCGAACAGCGCGCGCTCCGAGTAGGCGGCGAGCCAGTCGTCGAACGCGTTGTCCCGCGGTCGCCGGCCGTACAGCTCGTGGGCGCGGTCGAGCGCCTCCTTGTGCGTTGAGCCGATGATGCAGCCGGTCATGACGGAGAAACGCAGCGGCGCGACGCGCGGACGGATGGCCGCGGCCTCTTCGGGCGTCACGAAGGGCGAGTTGTACTCGTCGGCGAACCGCAGCGCCGGCTCGACGGTGCCGCGCTTGCCGCTCCCTCCGACGAGGATCGGCGGGTGCGGCCGCTGCACCGGCTTCGGGAGCCCGGGCGCATTCTCGAGCGTGTAGTGGCGCCCGCGGAAGTCGATGCGTTCCTCTGTCCACAGCCGGTGCACGATCTCGAGCTGCTCGGCGAACATTTGCACGCGCACGGGCGTCTCTGGGAACGGGAAGCCGAACGCGCGGTGCTCACGCTCCATCCAGCCGGCGCCGAGCCCGAGCTCAATCCGCCCGCCGGAGACGTGGTCGGCTGTCGCGACGGCGTTCGCGAGGAGCGCCGGCGCGCGAAACGTGGCGGGGGAGACGAGCGTGCCGAAGCGGAGCGTCGTCGTCCGGGCTGCGAGCGCGGCGATCGTCGTCCACGCGTCGTGCGCGACGTTCGCGCTCTCGTCGGCCTGCGAGATGTAGTGGTCGGAGCGGAAGAGCGTCTCGACGCCGTGCTCTTCACACGCGTCCGCGAGCGCGCACCAGTGCTCCCACGTCACGCCTTCCTGGCCTTCGATCATGAGCGCGACGTTCATCGTGCGGCGATTGTACGAGCAAGCTCGATGGTTGACCGCCACTCGGTGCCGCCGACGATGCCCGTCACACCGCGGTAGATCAGCGCGCGTAAGAGGTACTGCGTGTCGACGACGTCCGCGAGCTCGGGCGGTGCTCCTTCCCAGACGAGCGCGTCGGCGACGACGACGGCACCGGCGAACTCGCGTGGACGCCAGTACGGCGTGAAGTCGATGATCGCGGGTGGAAGCGTGTCGTGGAAGAGGACGTTTCCCGTGAGATCTCCGTGGATCAACGTGCTCTCGTCGGAGATGGGTCGCAGCGCGCTCAGGATCTCGTCGAGGCCCGGAAAGGGCTCGCCGTCCCAGGCGACGCGATCGCCCGTCGCCCAGGGCTCAATGCCTCTGTCGACGATCTCCGCCGGACGCGGGACCGCGGCCAAAGCGTCGTGGAGGCGTTCGCCCGCGGCGATGATGTCGAGCCAGCGCCCTGCCTCGTGCGTGCCCTCGACGTATGTCCACGCGGTCCACCCATCGACGATGAGTGGCACAGGCGGAGCGACGCGCACGCCGTCGCTCGGCAGCGCGGAAAGCACGTTGGCCTGCCACGCGATCTCCGCCGTTGCGCGATCGAGCGGCTTCAGGACGAGCGGACCGACGCGCCATGACGTGCCGCGGCCGCCGGGCAGCAGCTCGGGCTCGCCCTCGACACCGAAGGCTTGCAGGACGTGCACGGGCGGTCTGGGCATGGCCGATCGAGGCTAGTTGATCGCCCGGCTACGATCGGTCGATGGCTACGACGCAGCCTGAGACCTACCTCGAAGACCTGAATCCGGCCCAGCGGGAGGCGGTTCTCACGACGGAAGGCCCGCTTCTCGTCGTCGCCGGCGCGGGCTCCGGCAAGACGCGCGTCCTCACGCGCCGGATCGCGCACCTGCTCGCCGCCGTCGGCGCCAAGCCGCCCGAGATCCTCGCCATCACGTTCACGAACAAGGCTGCCGCCGAGATGCGCGAGCGCCTCGAGGACCTCGTCGGCCCGCCCGCGCGTGCAGCGTGGGTGATGACCTTCCACGCCGCCTGCGGTCGCATCCTCCGCCGCGAGGCGCCGAGGCTCGGCTACCGCACGAACTTCACCATCTACGACTCGGCCGACCAGCTCCGCCTCGTCAAGCGGTGCCTCGAGGAGCTCGACCGCGACCCGAAGAGGTTCACGCCGCGCGGCATCCACTCGCAGATCTCGAACGCGAAGAACCAGCTCATCGGGCCGGCCGAGTACGCAAGCCGCGTGGCGAGCTTCTACGACCAAACCGTCGCCGACGTGTACGAGCTGTACCAGGCTCGTCTCCACGCCTCGAACGCCGTCGACTTCGACGACATGCTCTATCTGACGGTCGAGGTGCTCGAGCGCTTCCCGGAGGCGGCGGAGAAGTGGCAGAAGGCGTTCCGGTACATCCTCGTGGACGAGTACCAGGACACGAACCACGCGCAGTACCGGATGCTGCAGCTCCTTGCGTCCAAGCACCAAAACGTGTTCGCCGTGGGCGATCCGGACCAGTCCATCTATGCGTTCCGCGGCGCCGACATCCGCAACGTCCTCGAGTTCGAGCGCGACTTCCCGGGCGCGCGCACGATCGCGCTCGAGCAGAACTATCGCTCGACGAACGCGATCCTCGAGTCGGCGAACGCGGTCATCCGTCACAACCGCGAGCGCAAGGACAAGAACCTCTGGTCGGAGCTCGGCGACGGCGAGCCAGTCCGTGTGATCGAGGTGGAGGACGAGCATGCTGAGGCGCGCTATGTCGCGGCCGAGATCGCGCTCCTTGTCGAACAGGGGTACTCCGGCAGCGAGGTCGCCGTCTTCTATCGGACGAACGCGCAGAGCCGCGTGCTCGAGGACGTGCTCGTTCGCCAGGGCGTCGCGTACCAGGTCATCGGCGGCCCGCGCTTCTACGAGCGCGCCGAGGTGAAGGATCTCGTCGCGTACCTCCAGGTGATCGACAACCCATACGACGCCGTCTCGCTCGTGCGCATCGCCAACCGGCCGCGCCGTGGAATCGGCGACTCGACCCTCGCGCGCCTGCAGAGCTACGCGGATGCGCAGGGGATCTCGCTGTGGGAGGCGACGGAGTTCGCGGAGGAGGCGGGCGTCGGCGCGGCCCCGCAGAAGGCGGTGCGCGCGTTCCGCACGATGATCGAGTCGTGCATGTCGGGCGCGCTCGAGCTGGAGGTGCCAGAGCTGATCGAGCGCGTGCTCGAGCGGTCGGGCTTCATCGAGGCGCTGGAGGCGGAGCGGACGATCGAGGCGCAGGGGCGGCTCGAGAACCTCCAGGAGCTCGTCTCCCTCGCGCGCGAGTGGCAGGAGCAGAACACCGAGCCGAGCCTGTCATCGTTCCTGCAGGAGGTCTCGCTCTACTCGGACCAGGACGCGATTCGCGGCGAGGGCTCGCTCGTCACGCTGATGACGTTGCACAACGCGAAGGGCCTCGAGTTCCGTGCTGTGTTCCTCATCGGCCTCGAGGAAGGCATCTTTCCGCACTCGCGCTCGATCGAGGAGCACGGCGTCGAGGAGGAGCGGCGGCTCTGCTACGTCGGCATGACGCGCGCGATGGAGAAGCTGACGCTGCTGCATGCGTCGTCGCGAATGCTTTACGGCGGACGTTCGTACAACCTCGCATCGCGCTTCCTCGACGAGCTGCCGGAGCAGTGGGTCGAGCGCGACCAGCTGCGGCCGGCGTCCTGGTCGAACTACGGCGCACCCAAGAACTCGGTCGCTACTCGGGAGAACGTGCCGACGTTGTCGGCGGGCGACTCCGTGCGGCACGGAACGTTGGGCGAGGGCGTCGTCCTTCGGCTCGAGGCGGGTGGCGTCGCTGTTGTCCGCTTCGCGGGCGACGGCTCCGAGCGGCGGCTGATGCTCGACTACGCGCCGCTCGAAAAGATCTAGGCTCAGGCTGTGGCCCTCGAGGTTCGTCCCTGCGCCGACCGCGCCGAGTTCGCCCGCGCGCTGTACGGCATCTTCCAGTACTTCGGGCCAGTGCCGCAGGACGACACGATCGACCGGTGGCTCGGCTGGGTCGGTGCCGAGCGGATGCACGCGGCGTTCGAGGACGGCGAGGTCGTGGGCGGCGCCGGTGCGTTCACGTTCGACTTCACCGTTCCCGGCGGATCCCTGCCGTGCGCCGGGGTAACAGTCGTCGGCGTCTATCCGACGCACCGCCGGCGCGGGCTCCTGCGCGAGATGATGCGCGCGCAGCTCGACGACGTGCATGCGCGCGGCGAACCGATCGCGGCGCTATGGGCATCGGAGGAGACGATCTACGGGCGCTTTGGTTACGGCATCGCGTCCTGGGCGGGCGACGTCACCATCGGCCGGGACCGCGGCGGGTTCGCCCGGCCGCTCGAGCGGCGCGGGCGCGCGCGTTCGGTGACGCCGGAGGAGGCGGCGACGCTCTTCCCGCCCGTCTGGGAGGCGGTGCGCGCGCAGCGCTCCGGCATGTTCGTCCGAGACGAGAGCTGGTGGGCGGGACGCGTCTTCCGGACGCCCGACGACCAGAAGGCGACGCCGAAGCGGCTCGTCGCCCTCGAGTTGGACGGGTCGGTGCAGGCGTATGCCGTCTACAAGACGACGGCTGCGTTCGAGGGCTTCGTGTCCAAGGCGAAGCTCGAGGTGATCGAGGCGGTCGGGGCGACCCCGCAGGCGACGGCGGAGATCTGGCGCTTCCTCCTCGATGTCGACTGGATGGAGACGATCACGGCGGGGCTCATCCCGCCCGACCATCCGCTCTTCCTGCTTCTTGCCAACCCGCGCCGTGCCCGGTACCGGCGGTGGGACGGGCTCTGGGTGCGCCTCGTCGACGTCGGCGCCGCGCTCTCCGGTCGCGCGTACGCGGGCGAAGGCTCGCTCGTGTTCGAGGTGCGCGATGCGTTCTGCCCCTGGAACGAGGGGCGCTGGAAGCTCGAGGACGGGACGGCGGCGCGGACCGAGGAGGCGGCGGACATCGCGCTCGACGTGGACGCGCTCGGGTCGGCGTACCTCGGGGCCGTCTCCTTCGCCGAGCTCCGTGACGCGCTGCGCGTGGAAGAGCTCGTACCTGGCGCGATCGCCCAAGCGGACGCCGTGTTCGGTTGGCGCCCGTTTCCGTGGTGCCCCGAGATCTTTTAAGGATTTGTCAAGGCACAACGGGAACGGCCTGGTTGAGCTGTTTTTCAGGGGTATCGTTGCCGAATTGGGCAAACGGTGGAGTAGGGTCCCGGCCTCCTGTGGGGAGGAGAGGAACCCAGGTCGTAGTGGCGTTCGCCGCCGCTTGCGCTGTCGCGGCCCCCGCGGCAGCGATGCCGGTAGGCGGGGCGGCGCGTGCGCGCGCACGGCATGTCAAGGCGACCCGCCACGTGACCCGCGCGGAGACGCTCGATTTCTCGTGGCCGGCAGAGGGGACGATCACGACGCCGTTCACCCCGTATCACCACGGGCTCGACATCGGGATGCTGCGCTCGCTCGACGTGCGCGCAGCCGCGCCGGGGACGGTGGTGTCGGTTGGATACGCCACTGGCTTCGAGGGCTATGGGAACGTCGTCCTCATCCAGGTCACGCCCGACGTGGTGACGTTGTACGCCCACCTGTCGTCGTACCGCGTGCGGCCGGGGGAGACGGTGGCGAGGGGCGAGCTGCTCGGGATCGCCGGCTGCACCGGCTACTGCACAGGCGTGCACCTGCATTTCGAGGTGCGCCAGAACGGCGTCGCCGTCGACCCGCGCAAGTTCCTGAGCGGGTAGCCGTCCAGGCGAGGTCGCTACACTGCCCGGCGACCCGGGGCGGTTAGCTCAGTTGGGAGAGCACCAGCTCGACAAGCTGGGGGTCACTGGTTCGAGCCCAGTACCGCCCACCTTACGAGGCATTGCGCGAACCGCCGCCGGAATCCTGTAGGTGGGGATGATCCGGCGGCGGTCGTGCACTTGGATGTCCTTGACGAGCAGGCGGAGTAGCTCCTTGGCCTGCTCGGGGTTCTCGTCGGCGACGATTGCTTCGAGTTGGTCGGCGAGCCGTGTGAGGGCGGCGCCGTCGGGCGGTGCGTGGGCGTGTGTGGCGAGGCGGGCGCTGAGGTCGGCTTGTCGTTCGCGGAGCATTTCGAGGCGGTCACGGTGGCCGCGGACGCGGTCTTGGAAGAGGCCGACTGCGAGCTTGCCGTCTTCGAAGCCTTCGAAGTAGCGCTCCAGCTTGCCCTCCACGCGGGCGATCTCCGCCCGCGTCGATGCGAGTTGCTCCTCCAGGGCGGGCCGCTCGCTTTCGGTCGCGTCGGCGAGGTCGGCGAGTGCCTGTTCGATGACGTGGCCGTCGCGGTACAGCTCCGCGAGTTGGGTGAGGACGGCGGCTTCGAGCCGGTCTTTGGGGAGCCGGTCGCCGTTGCATTTGGCGGGGCCGTACTTGTAGCGGGTGGAGCAGGCGTAGTAGGTGTAGCGGCCGTTGCGTCCGTGCGCCGAGGTGCCGACGTAGGCGCGACCGCAGTGGTGACAACGAACGAGCCCGGAGAGGAGGAAGTCGGTCGGGTTGCCGCGTCGCAGCGATGCGTCCTCGCCGCGGCGGCGGAGGATCTCTTGTGCCTTCTCGAAGGTGTCGTTGTCGACGAGCGGTGCGTGTAGGCCGGGATGGGTTTCGCCGTTCCAGCGGACGAGGCCGCGGTAGGCGGGGTTGGCGAGGATGAGCTGCAGCGCGTTCGGCGACCAGCCGTGCTTGCGCGGCGGCGGTGCGGCTTCCGCGTCGAGGGTACGGGCGATGGCGGTGGTGCCGAGTTTCCCGTCCGCGTAGAGCTGGAAGATGCGGCGCACGACCGGTGCCTTCACTTCGTCGGGCACGAGCAGCTTGGTGTCTTTGTCGCGGGTGTAGCCGTAGGGGGTGCGGCCGCTCATCCATTTGCCTTCGCGGACGCGGCGTTCGAGTCCTGCGGTGACGCGGTCGACGATGGTGGCGTGTTCGAACTCGGCGAACACACCCAGCATCTGCAGCATCATCCGCCCGGCCGGTGAGCCGGTGTCAAACGGCTCCGTCGCTGATTTAAGGACGACGTCGAGCTGATCCAGTTCCTCACAGAGGCCGGCGAGTTGCCGCACCTTCCGTGAGAGGCGGTCGACGCGGTAGACCAAGAGCAGGTCGATGCGCTTCTCGCGGGCGAGGTCGAGTGCTTGCTGCAGGCCGGGCCGGTCGAGGCTGGTGCCGGAGGCTTGGTCTTCGTAGGCGGCGACGATGCGCCAGTCCTCCATCGCCTCGCAGTAGCGCTCCAGCCGTTCCCGCTGCGTCTTCAGCGAGGTGGGCTGGTGGTCCTCGTCGGTCGAGATCCGCTGGTACAGGCACACGCGCATTACAGGCCGAATCCCTCCTCCTTGTCGCTTGCGTCCATGGAGCCAGTCGTTTCGGCGAACGTCAAGTCGTCTTCGTCGAAGCGCGCCATTTCGCCGTATTCCACGTGGGTCTGGTAGGCGGGGTTCCAGGCGGCGAGGTTGCCGCTTCCGCAGAAGTGGCAGCGGCCGGCTGCCTGCCGGACGGTGCGGCCGTACTGGTCGCGGCTCGCTTCTGCGTCCGGGTAGGCGATCTCGTCGCAGTACTGGCAGACGCGCAGCCGTTCCCGATCGATCGCCGGATACAGCGCCGCCGGTCCGTGCGTGAGCCGTATGGCGAGGCCGAGTTGCTGCTTGCGCTCACGCGCTTCTTGGTCGCGGCTGACGAGGTAGGCGTTGCGTAGTGCTTCCTGGTCGCGTCGTGCTTTCTCATCGTGCTGTGCGTATCCGTCGAGGGGGTTCCAGGTGTGGGAGCTGAGCAGGTCGCCGCGCTCGATGTCCTTGCGGACGCTGCGCAGCAGCGGTCCGACTCCGTGCCGGCGGGCGAGCTCCTCGACGCGTGCACGCTGGCGGCGCCGATAGCTCTCGACCAGAAGCTCCACCGTCTCCTTCTCGGACCATGTCGCCGGTGGCGATGACCGAGCGGGTTTCGGGTCGAGGATGTCGTCGTCGAGTTGGCGGACGATCGCGCCGAGCGCCTCGCGCTCCAGCTCGTTCATCGGCTCGGTGGAAGCGAGCAGCAGCTCGAGCGCGGCCGCCCCCGCCACCCCGAACTGCTCGAACTGACGATCGAGGCGCAGCCGCTTCTCGACCAGATGCGCACGCAGCGCCTCCGGGCTTCCGCGCAGCCGCTCGCGCTCGGCATCACGTGAACGCTCCGCCGCTTCCTCCTGGACCCGTCCGGCGTCGTAGGCGGCGCGTGCTTTGTTCAGACAGTCGACGAGGGTGAGGCCGCCGCCAGCGAGCACGAGATCGTCCCAGCATGATTCGACAAGCGCCCGCTCCGGCTCGCGTGCGTGCGCGCAGGCGGCAGCCGCGAACCAGTCGAAGAAGCCGCGACGACGGTTGTAGTAGCTGCCCCGCCCGTGCCTGTCCAGCAGCCCGTTCAGCAGCTTGAGAAACGCGCCGGCGCGCGTCTCGGTGGTGGTGAGGAAGAGGAGACAGGGGCAGAACGGATGCGAGTCCGTCCACGACGCCTGGGCGGCGTAGGCGGCGTAACCGGCCGCCTTGGTCTTTAGGCGGGTGTGGCTCATCGTCCCCATGTCCAGCTCGACGAAGGCGAGCAGGCCGCGTCCGTTGTCGTGGTGGAGGTGGATGAGGGCGTCGGGTGCGAGCGCCCGCTCGCGCCCGTCCGCCCGGAACAGCTCCCGCGCCTCACCCTCCCGCTTGAAGGAGCGCAGGTGCAGACCGACGGTCGGCGCCTGCGTCTGCAGGAGCACGTATAGCTCGGAGAGTCGTTCGGCGTGGTGGAGGAACTGCGGGTTCGGCTCCGCGCGCTCACCGCCGCGGGGGGCGGGTTCGCCACGCACGAATGCGTCCGAAGCGCGCGTCGGCCAGTAGTGGAACGGAGCGGAGCCCTTGTCGCGGTAGGGACGGCTACGACCGGCAAGACCGAGCTTGGTCAGGCGTTCGGTGCGGTAGCGAAGCGTTCGAGCAGGAGTGTCGGCGAGCAGCCGTTCGAGGTGGGTTTGCGTCAGCACGCGCTGCTCACTGAGCAGCGTGAGCAGACGCCGATCTGTATCGGTGACGGTCGCGAGTGCGTCGCGCCGGCTCAGCTGGGCGGCGTGCCCGCGGCCACCGCGCATGTGGAACTCGATCAGGACTGAACCTCCTTGTACAGTCGGGCGCACACCATCACCGCGAGATCGGCGTGGTTGGGCGCGAATCGGCGAGAGCTCGCTTGCCAGTCACGGTCGGACCGACTGGCAAACCGAGGAGCGACGTTCACGCCGCCCTCCTTATCGAGCCGGTCGAACGCTGCCGTCGCAGCGCGGCAGCGAACAGGGCGGTCAAAAGCTCGACCGCCTCAGCTTCCTGGGCAGCGGTGAGCGGCTCGACCCTCACCGGGCCGAGCCTGATCTCACCGTCATCGATTGTCTTGGGGCGCAGCGGCACCACCTTGGTGTCGCCGCGCGGCGCATCGTGATCGTCCATCGGTTGTCGACGCGCCGCCAGAGGAGCCAGACATCAACGCCGTAACAGCCCGGACAGATACGTCCGCGGCCGGAACGCCGTCGAGGGAAACTATCCCTCTACATAGAGAGGCCATTTTCGACCCCGAAAAATCACAGCCCGACCAGCAACTCTTACGCACCTTTTACAGGCGACCGCACCGGGTCAGCGCCGTGACGGTAGCGGGTCAGTGGCGTGTCAGTGCCGTGGAACCCGCAGCCCCTTCGATGTAGGGGGCATTCCAGTCCCTCGACGGGACCTTCGGAAGTTCGGCAGACGTAACCTAAGACGATGGTGTCTCGCCTCGCGGCCCTCGTCCTCGTGGCGGTTTGTCTCGCTGGCTCCGCGACTGCTGCGCGCCAGCGTGCAGCGCCCACGCTGCCGCCGCCTTCGTTTCGTCCCGCCGTTGGCTGGTGGACCTTGAGCACTGGCCCCACCACCGATGGCACAGTCGCGCCGGAAGTGTGGGCAGCGTCCGACCGTGGGACCGACCAGGAAGCGCTGTTCAACCTCTTCGTCGGCCTCAAGCGGCTGACTTCAAACGGGATCGTGATCTGGGCCGCAGACATGGGAAGAGGCGGACCGACCAGGACGTTCACCGAGGCAAAGTGGCCGCTGAAGCTTGGAAGCTTCAGGCTTGACCAGAGCTGGCAAGGCCGGCCCGCCGCCAACGTTCAGCAGCGTCTGCGCTGGGCCACCGTCGCCGGTTGGCACCTCGACGTCCGTGTCTATTTCGGCACACAACACCCAACCGAAGCGACGCTCGCGAAGGCGCAAGCCGAGCTGAACCGGCTCAAACTTCCTGCGCCGTAGGGATCGTCGCCTGGGCGAGAGACGGATAAGCAGCTCCGCCCATCCAACCCTTCTGCACTCCAGCGCCGCCGCAGACGATGCGACGATTCTTATCGCTGCGGGATTTTCGACCAGGTAGCGCCGGCGTCGGTTGTCCGCCAGACGGTCGCGGCGCGTCCGCCGCTCTCGAGAAGCGCTTCACCGACGCGGCGGTCGATGAACGCAACGTCGTACCAGGAGTCGTTCTTGCCAGTCGGCGCGACCGGCTTCCACGTCTGGCCGCCGTTGGTAGTGCGGTAGAGCGGCCGACCGACTCCACCAGTTGTGATGATCGCAGTCCCGTCCGACGCCGGTGCGGCCTGCGCCGAGTTGACCAGCGGGGGCGACGGTAACGGCGCGAAGTCGGCCCCGGAATCGTTGGAACGGCTGGCGGCGCCCATCATGCCGGTCGAGCAGACCGCCCACACGACTCGCGTCGAGGACGGTTCAAGTTCGCCACCCAGGCCGGGGAAACACGGTCCGGCGCTGGTCGTGAAGGTGTGGCCGCCGTCGATCGAGCGGGCAAGCAGATCGTGTCTTGCGAAGCGACTGCGCTTCGGGGTTCCCAGCAGCCAGACCTCGAGCCCGTGTGCGGCCAAACCGAGCATCGGGCCGTCCGGCTCGAATGCGAGCGGCTCCTTTTGCCAGTGCGTCGTCGACGTTGCGCCATGCGCAAACTGATAGCCGCGACAGCCTCGAGTCGTGCAGCGTGCGACGACTGCGTAGACATTGCGATCGGAGGTCGTGAAGGAAACGATGTCCGGCGAGGCAAGC
>DATKRA010000029.1:0-2894 GCA_035532455.1 Gaiellaceae bacterium
CATCGTCGAGCTCGACGAGTGGACGCGCGGCGCCACCGAGTACGCGGGCGGCTGGAGCGAGTACGAGGCCGAGCGCGAGCGGCGCCGCGAGCGGCACGTCCAGCGCTGGGAGGCGTCGGTCGGCGAGCGCAAGCGGATCGAGGAGCAGCAGCGCCGGATGGCCGAGTGGGCGCGCCGCGGCTACGGCCAGGGCCGCAAGAAGAAGAAGTCGAAGGACGTGAAGCGGACGTACGCCGCGAAGCTCAAGAAGGTCGAGACCGTCGAGAAGCCGTACGAGCCGTGGGAGCTCCGCCTCGGGCTTGCGCCGGCGGCGCGCAGCGGAGACGTCGTCGTGCGGCTCGAAGGCGCGGTGGTCGAGCGCGGCACGTTCCGGCTCGGCCCGCTCGACCTCGAGGTCGGCTGGGGCGACCGGCTCGCGATCGCGGGGAAGAACGGGAGCGGCAAGACGACGCTGCTCGACGCGCTTCTCGGCCGGCTCCCGCTCGTAGCGGGGAGCCGCTGGCAGGGCCCGGGGGTCGTCCTCGGCGAGCTCGAGCAGGACCGCGCTGCGCTCTCCGGCGACCGGCCGCTCCTCGACGTCTTCCGCGAGTTCGACACGGAGACGGCGAGGACGCTCCTCGCGAAGTTCGGGCTCGGCGCTGCCGACGTCCTTCGCTCCGCGTCATCGCTCTCGCCCGGTGAGCGCACGCGCGCGGGACTCGCGCTCCTCGCCGCGCGCGGAGTCAACTGCCTCGCCCTCGACGAGCCGACGAACCATCTCGACGTCGAGGCGATCGAGGAGCTCGAGCGTGCGCTCGCCGGCTACGACGGGACGGTGCTCCTCGTCACGCACGACCGTCGCTTCCTCGACGCGTTCTCCGCGACGCGGACGATCGAGCTATGAGCGGTCGAACAGCGCGGCCGACGGCAGGTAGAACGCCGCGATCGCGAACGTCAGCGACACGGCCGCAAGTGGGCTCCAGAAAGTGAGGAGGAAGACCGCGCCGTAGAGCGGGACACCGGGCGCGTAGGCGCGGTCGACGGCCCGCAGCGCTGCGTCGGGCGTGCGCTCCGCGATGAGACGGCGGCCGCGGCGCGCGTACTGCCACCAGAGCTGGTGGAGCGCGGCCACGACTACGAGCGTCCCCGCGTAGGCGAGCGTGGCCGGACGGTTCCCCGTGTTCCGCAGATCCTCCGCGACGAGCCTCGTCGGGAACGGGAGAAAGGCGACCGACAGGAGGAGCAGGTTGTTGATGAACAGCATCGTCCGGTCGACTCGGCCGAGGAGCGAGACGGTGTGGTGGTGGTTCATCCAGATGATCCCGATGGTCACGAAGCTCGTGACGTACGCGAGGTAGGCGGGCCAGATGTGGGCGAGCTCGCTCCCGACCTTAGGCCCCGGCTTGACGGCGAACTCGAGCACGAGGAGCGTCGCCGCGATCGCGAAGACGCCGTCGCTGAACGTCTCGAGCCGTGTCGTCGTTTCCACGGTCCCGATCCTGGCGACGGGGCCGGACGATCCCGCAAGGAGAATCGGTTGCATCCCCGATGACGCTATGGCTGGCGTTACGCATGCTGGAGCCGTCGGCAAAGGAGGAGAGAGACCCATGAACGACCACGCCTACCCGCTGCGGCTCGAGGGCCGCCTCGACGAGCCGCTGAGCCGCTGGAAGTGGCTCGTGAAGTGGCTGCTTGCGATCCCGCACTGGTTCCTGCTCGTTTTCCTCTGGATCGGCGTCGTCTTCGCGACGATTGCCGCCTTCGTCGTCCTGCTGTTCACCGGCCGCTACCCGCGCGGCCTGTTCGAGTTCAATGTCGGCGTGCTCCGCTGGAGCTGGCGAGTCGGCTTCTACGCGCTGTCGGCGATCGCGACCGACCGCTACCCGCCGTTCACGCTGGCAGACGTCCCGGACTATCCGGCGCGGCTCGAGATCGACTATCCGGAGCATCACCGTCGCGGCTTCCCGCTGATCGGCTGGTGGCTGCTCGGAATCCCGCAGTACGTGATCGCCGGCCTGCTCGGCGGCGGCTTCGCCGTCGGGACGGACTGGCGCGCGCCGAGCGTCGTCGGCGTGCTCGTGATCGTCATCGGGATCCTGCTGCTGTTCGGCCGTGGCTACCCGCGCGGGCTCTTCGACCTCGTGATGGGCTGCAACCGCTGGTCGCTGCGGGTCTGCGCCTATTGCATGTTCCTGACCTCGGAATACCCGCCGTTCCGGCTCGACCAGGGCGGGGAGGAGCCTACGACGCCAGGGCCGGGCGGAGCACCTCACCCAGCAGCCTGACGGGCTCGAGATCGGTGTGGAGGAGGTGCTGGAGCATCACGCGGTCGCAGCCGGCGGCCTCGTATTCCCGCAGGCGGGCCACGACCTCCTCCACCGAGCCGACGACGCAGCGCTCTGAGTAGGCGGCGAGCCAGTCGTCGAACGTCTGCTCGCGCGGCCGGCGGCCGTACAGCTCGCGCGCCCGGTCGCGCATCTCGGCGTCCGTCTCCCCGACGAGGAAGCCGGTCATGACGCTGAAGCGCAGGCCGGCAACCTTCGCGCGGATCTCCGCGGCTTCTGCCGGAGAGACGAACGGCGTGTTGTACTCGTCGGCGAAACGGAGCGCGGGCTCGACGGTGCCGCGCTTGCCGCTGCCGCCGACGATGAGCGGCGGGCGCGGCTCCTGGACGGGCTTCGGCAGGCCGGGCGCGTCCTCGAGCGTGTAGTGGCGGCCGCGGAAGTCGACCCGCTCCTCCGTCCAGAGCCGGTGGACGATCTCGAGCTGCTCGGCGAAGCGCTCGACGCGGACGCTCGTCTCGGGGAAGTCGAAGCCGAACGCGCGGTGCTCGCGCTCCATCCACCCGGCGCCGAGGCCGAGCTCGACGCGTCCGCCGGAGACGTGATCCGCAGTCGCGACGGCGTTCGCGAGCA
>DATKRA010000030.1:0-16429 GCA_035532455.1 Gaiellaceae bacterium
GGCTCTGCCGACGACGCTTCCAGCCCAGAGCCGAACAGTTGCTCGAGCCGGCGGCGCAGGCCCACCCGCACCCGCAACTCGGGCTCGTCTGCGCCTGCGCCGATCCACTCGCCGCGCAGGAGATCCCGGATCGGCCAGTACGGGAGCGACTCGCCGTACGAGACACAGCGGCCCTCGAGCCAACGGATCCCGCCTCTCTCTGCAGTCGTGCGCAACTCGTGGAGCAGCCGGCTCTTGCCGATGCCTGCGTCGCCGGAGACGACCAGGACGGCCCCGCGCCCTCCGCGTACCGCCTCGAGGGCCTCGCGTCCGGTCGCGAGCTCGCGTGCGCGCCCAACGAGCCGTGTCTCGACTCCCGGGAGGCCCCGCTGGGTTCGCGCCTCGGCCGCGAGACCCGCGACGATCCACGCCGGAACCTTCTCGCGCTTTCCTTTCAGCTCGAGATCGCGTTGCTCGCTCCAGTCGAAGATCCCCTCGACCGAGCGGTGCGTGGTCTCGTCCACAAGAACGGACCCCGGGTCTGCTGCCGACTGGAGGCGCGCCGCGACGTTGACGGTGTCCCCGAACGCCGCGTACTCGACGCGCGATCCGGCTCCGACCTCGCCCAGCACGACTGGCCCCGTCGCAACGCCGACCCGAACGCCGAAGCCCTCGGCTCCCCAGCCACGCCGCACTTCGCGCCCGTACTCGTCCATCTCCGCGACCACCCGCAGCGCACAGCGCACCGCGCGCTCGGCGTCATCCTCGCTCGTCGTCGGCGCGCCGAAGAACGCGAGCACGCCGTCGCCGGCGAGATCTTTGACGTGCCCGCCCAGCGACTCGACCTCGCCGACGATGCGCGCGACTGCCTCGCCGACGACATGCTTCACGTCCTCCGGATCGACCCGCTCCGCGAGTGCCGTCGAGCCGACGATGTCCGCAAAGACGGCCGTCACAACCTTCCGCTCCTCGCGCACGTCCGTCATACAGGTCTACAGCAAACAGGAGGCGAACTCGCCCGGCAAGCCGCTGTAGGTTCTGCCAATGAGGGCGCAGCCCGAGCGGCGACTTGTCGCCGTGATGTTCACGGACATGGTCGGCTACACGGCGCTGATGCAGGCCGACGAGAAGGCTGCCGTGGAGAGGCGCGACCGCTACGTGCGCGCGCTCGACCGCGATCACGCCGCGGCCGGGGGGACGATCGTCCAGCGGCTCGGCGACGGCAGCCTCTCGATGTTCCCGAGCGCGCTCGCAGCCGTGCAGGCCGCGGTCGCGATGCAACGCGATCTCGGCGGAGCCGGAGTTTCGGTGCGTATCGGGATCCACGTCGGCGAAGTCCTCGTCGAGCCTGAGCGGCTGACCGGCGACGCGGTCAACATCGCCGCCCGAGTCGAGTCGTTCGCGGTTCCCGGATCTGTCTTCCTCTCGGATACGGCCTTCGACCAGGTCAAGAACCAGCTCGACCTGGAGATCGCGGCGCTCGGCTCGTTCCAGTTCAAGAACGTCGGCCGTCCGTTCGACCTGTACGCGCTAGCGGGCGCCGGCCTCGTCGTCCCCGAGCGGTCGGAACTGGAGGGAAAGGGGGAGACGGTCGTCGCGATCCGGTCGCCGCTGCCGGAGCCGAGCACCGAGCTCCTCGGCCGGGAGCGCGAGCTCTCCGACCTCGTCGGTCTCGTGCGTGGGAGTCGCGTCGTAACGATGACGGGGCCTGGCGGAGTGGGGAAGACGCGTCTCGCCACCGAGGTCGCGCGCACGCTCGCATCGGAGTTCCCCGACGGCGCCGCGTTCGTCGGCTTCGCCGACGTCACCGACGCGGCTGGCTTTCTCGCGGCGCTCGCGGCGGCGCTCGACGTGAAGGAGGCAGAGGAGCGCTCCTTCGCGGACGGCATCGTCTCGCTCATCGGCGACCGCACAGTGCTGCTCGTCCTCGACAACCTCGAGCAGATCGTCGACGCCGCGCCAGATGTCGCGGAGCTGGCGAGCCGCTGCCCCGAGCTGCGGCTCCTCGTCACGAGCCGGGTTCCGCTCCGGATCGCCGCTGAGCATCTCTACGCCATTCATCCGCTCGCGAGCGACGATGCCGTCGCGCTGTTCACCGCGCGCGCGGAGGCCACGACCCCCGGCTTCGACGCCGCCGAGCACGCCGATGCCGTCGCGGAGATCTGCCGGCGCCTCGACGGGCTCCCGCTTGCGGTGGAGCTCGCCGCCGCTCGCGTCCGGCTCCTCGGGCCCGAAGGGCTCCGCGATCGCCTCGACCACGCGCTCGAGCTCCTCACCACCGGTGCGCGCGACAGCCACGAGCGCCAGCACACGCTCCGTGCGACGATCGACTGGAGCTACTCGCTTCTCGACCCGCCCGCACAGGAGGCGTTTCGTCGTCTCGCCGTGTTCGCCGGCGGCTGCACGCTCGCCGATGCCGAGGCAATAGCCGGAGAGGGAACGCTCGACGAGCTCGAGGCGCTCATCGACGCGGCGCTCGTGCGGGCGGATGGCCGTCTGCGGATGCTCCAGACGATCGCCGACTTCGCGCGCGAGCGGCTCGAGGCGTCGGGCGCGGCAGACGAGGTGGCTGCGCGACACGCGCGGCGCTATGCCGCGGTTGCCCGCGAGATCCGTGACGGCATCGAAGGCGCCGAGCAGGTCGCGGCGATCGCACGGGGGTTCGTCGAGGACGACAACCTCCAGGTCGCGCTCGACACGTTCCTAGCGGCGGCGAGAGCCGCCGACGCGACGGCGCTCGAGCAGGGGCTCCAAATGTCGGGGGACCTCTGGATGTACTGGCACATCCGCGGCAAGAACCTCACCGCGCGCGACAACGCGGCCGCCTTCCTCGAGCTCGGCACGGCTCCGAGCGTCGGTCGCGCGGGCGCACTCATCACCGCGGGCCTCGGTTCGTGGATGGCCGGCGAGACCGAACGCTCCGATCGCGAATGGGCCGAGGCGCAGGCGATCGCCGCGGAGGTTGGCGCCCCGCGTGAGCGGTGCATCGCGGCGTTCGCGCGGGCTCTCGCGCTGATGACCCTCGATCCCGCAACCGGGCTTACGGTTGCGATGCAGGGCCAGGAGTGGGGGCGCGAGCTCGGCTTTCCGTGGGGTGAGGCGATCGGCGCCACGGTGAGGGGGATGCTCGAGATGGTCAACGGGGACGCGGACGCCGCCACCGCCAGCCTCTCGCACGCGCTGACGATCCAGCAGGGGCTCGGCGACTGGGAGGGAGGCGGCATGTCGCTCGGCGGGCTAGCCGCCCTCGCGGTGCAGCACGGCGACGTGGAGGACGCGCTCGATCTGTACCGGCAGTCGCTGACCGCGTTCGAGACATGCGGCGACCGGGGCGAGGAGGCGCGGATCCTCTCCGAGATCGCCTGGACGCATCTCGCGGCGGGCGACATCGCGGTCGCGCGGCACTACTTCTTCGAGTCGGTGCAGGCGCACACCGACATCGCGAGCGTGCGTGGAGTGGGGCTGTCGCTCGTGGGGCTCGCGGCGGCGGATGCTGTCGACGGCCGTGCGGCGCGGGCGGCGACGATCGCCGCGGCGGCCGAGGTCTTCGCAGCGGCTGAGGGAATCGCGGTCATCTACTCGGAGGAGACTTCGGGACGGGAGCTCGTCGACGAAGCTCGGGCGGCGCTCTCGGCCGACGATCTCGCGCAGGCGACGGAAGCCGGCCGCCGCTTGACGATCGACGAAGCGCTCGAGCTGGCCCGCGCCTGAGGGCTACCCCGCCGCGACGCCGACGGCCTGCAGGCACGTGCCGAGCTCGATCGTGGCGGCGCTGTAGCCGGTCTGGAGGGCCGAGCCGGCGTCTCCACCGACGAAGTCGTAGAACGTCGCACCGCCGTTCTCCGTGTCCTGGACGCAGTAGCCGAGATTCGAATGCACGGCGACCGCTTTGACCGTCGCGCCGATTCCGGGAGCGATGCCGCGCAGCGCGGCGCCGGAAATGCCGGCGTAGCTCCCGTTCTCGTTACTCAGCTCCTCCGCGGCCGGAATCGCCGAGCGGACGTTGGACTTGCCCGCTGCGGTTTGCGCCGTTCCGGTGAAGACGAGGTACGCGGGCACCGCGATCGCGATCAGGCAGACGAGGATCAGGACGACCGCCGCGATCTCGATCAGCGTGAAGCCGGATTCGTCGCGTAGGCGTGGCACCGCCCTCTAATCGGCGCGTCGGGCGTTCGACTTGACCCCGAGGGCGTTACCCTGCGTCCGCCCGGAGAGGTGTCCGAGCGGTCGAAGGAGCACGACTGGAAATCGTGTGGGTGCCGAAAGGTGCCTCGAGGGTTCAAATCCCTCCCTCTCCGCTGACGGCTGTAGTGCCGGCGGCCCAGCCGTCGGCACTGCGGCTTCGTCTCCGCGCCTCGACAGTCTGGGGTTTGTAGTGGATGATGGACGCGACCCGAGGAGGAATCGATGAAGCGCGTGATCGCTGCGAGCTCGATCGTGGTGGTAGTTGCACTTGCGGCGCTCGTACCGGGGTCGGGGCGTGCGTCGTCAGGCGCCGCCGGTCTTCCTGCCGGCCTGGCCGCGGCGATCCACGCTCGGCTCGGGGCGGGGGCGATCAGGTCGAGCTCGGCGGCGAGTTCCCTTGATCCCAGCCTCGGGTTCTCGGTCGCCCTGTCGGCGGACGGGACGACTGCGCTCGTCGGCGCGTACGGCGTTGCCGGCGGCATGGGGGCGGCGTACATCTTCCACGCCTCCGATGCGGGATCCTGGACGTCGAAGAGCGTTCCGACCGCGACCCTGACGGGAAAGCACGGTACGAAGTTCGGCTTCTTGGGGTTTGCTGTTGCTCTTTCGGCGGACGGGACGACGGCCTTCGTGGGCGCTCCGCTCACCGGAAACGGCCTGCTCGGCGCCGGCGCGATATACGTGTTTCATGCGTCCGCCGAGGACGCCTGGGCGTCGTCCTCCACACCGAAGGCAACCCTGACAGTCGGTCACGGCGTATTGCTCGTTACCGGGCTTGCGCTGACCCCCGACGGGACCACCCTCGTCGCCGGCTCGCCGTTTTCCAACAACGTCGCGGGCGGGGCCTTCGTCTTTCACGCTTCGAGTGAGAGCGCCTGGACGTCGACCTCGACTCCGGTCGCCGCCCTGACCTACGGCGGCGAGAGCCCGGACGACCACAGTGTGGGTGCTTCGGTGGCGATCTCGGCAGACGGGACGACCGCGCTGGCCAGCGACGATTCGAACCCGAGCGGCGGTGGCGCGTTCCTCTACCACGTCTCCGCCGCAGACGCGTGGGCGTCGAGCACGACGCCGACGGCGATCTTGTCCGATTCCAACAGCAGCAACGGCGACTTTCTCGGAGGCTTCCTCGCGCTCTCTCCCGACGGAACGCTCGCAGTCCTCGGCACGTACGCCGGCACCCCTCAAGCCGGCTATGCGGACATTTTCCACAGCTCCGGGGAGGCTGCGTGGGCGTCCACTTCGACTCCGACCGCGACCTTGCTCCCGCCGGCCGGCGGGTCTAGCGGCTCCGACTTCGGATCAAGGGTGGCGGTGTCGAGTGACGGCATGACCGTTCTCGTGACCGCTCCCGGAGTAAGCAAGGGCCGTGGCGCTGCGTACATCTTTCGCGCCTCGGGCGAGGGAGCCTGGGCCTCGAGTTCCACGCCGACCGCGACCCTCACGAACTCCGGCGGCCACCCCAACGACGAATTGGGACTTGGGGTGGTGCTTTCCGCCGACGGGGCGACTGCGCTCGTCGGCGCTCCCTTCGTCGACAAGGGGACCGGTGCGGTGGACGTCTTCCACGTGGCGGAAGAGAGCTCCTGGACCTCGAGCTCGACCCCGAACGCGACCCTGACCGACAAGAAGTTGGCCGCGTGCGTCGTCCCGAGGCTCAAGGGGCTGAAACTTCCCGCCGCGAAGTCGGCGCTTGCGGTAGGGCGCTGTCGCCTCGGGAAGGTCACCAAGGTGCACTCGACCAGAAAGCGCCGCGGTCGCGTGCTCTCCCAGAACCACAAGCCCCGAACACGCCTGGCCATCAACGCGAAGGTCGCCGTCAAAGTCGGGAAATAGCCGGCCGCCCGTGTCCTCAGTCGAGGATGCGGGCGATCAGCTCATTGCGCTTGATCACGCGCTGCGCGGTGCCGGCGAGGCGGACGTCGTAGCCCGCGTCCTTCGGGAACAAGACCTTGTCGCCGGGCGAGACGCCCTCGACTTCTGGCCCGACGAAGATGACGATGCCGCTGCGGCAGTGCGCCTCGAGGCTCGCGGGCAGGATCAGCCCGGCGCGCGTCTCGGCCTCCTCCTCGGCGTACTCGACGACGACGAAGTCGTCGAGCGGCTCGAGCGTCAGTCTCGTGGGACGCGAGTGCTCCAACACGGCAGCCAGAATACTCCGGGAAATGGCCGACTCCCCGTTCATCGAGCTCGAGGTCGGGAAGCGCACCGTCAAGGTGACGAATCCCGACAAGGTCTACTTCCGCAAGCGGAAGGAGACGAAGCTCGACCTCGTCCAGTACTACCTCTCGGTCGGCGACGGGATCGTGTGCGCGCTCTACGAGCGGCCGACGCAGCTGAAGCGCCACCCGGACGGCGCCGAGGGCGAGGCGATCTACCAGAAGCGCGTGCCGGAGAAGCGGCCAGACTGGATCGAGACCGCGACCGTGACGTTCCCGTCCGGCCGCACCGCCGACGAGCTCTGCGTCACCGAGCTCGCGCAGGTCTGCTGGGCCGCGAACCTCGGCACGCTCGACTTCCACCCGTGGCCGTCGCGGCGCCGCGACGTCGAGCATCCGGACGAGCTGCGCATCGACATCGACCCGCAGCCGGGGACGACGTTCAAGCACGCGAAGCAGGTCGCGGCGATCGTCCACGAGACGCTCGACGAGCTCGGCTATGTCGGCTGGCCGAAGACGTCGGGGAACCGCGGCATCCACATCGCCTGCCGCATCGAGCCGAAGTGGGGCTTCCAGGAGGTGCGCCGTTGCGCGCTCGCGTTCGCGCGCGAGGTCGAGCGGCGCGCGCCGAAGCTCGTCACGACGGCGTGGTGGAAGGAGGAGCGCGGCAAGCGCGTCTTCATCGACTACAACCAGAACGCGCGCGACCGCACGATCGCGTCGGCGTACTCGGTGCGCGCGCGCATCGACGCCACGGTCTCCGCGCCGTTCCGCTGGGACGAGCTCGACGGGTTGGTGACGGAGGACTTCACCCTCGCCACGATGCCGGCGCGCTTCGCCGAGCTCGGCGACGTCCAGGCCGGGATCGACGACTCTTTGTGCGACCTGCGCAAGCTGTTCGAGTGGGTCGAGCGAGAGGAGGCGGCGGGGGAGGGCGAGGCGCCGTATCCGCCGAACTTCCCGAAGATGCCCGGCGAGCCGAAACGCGTCCAGCCCAGCCGCGCGAAGAAGTCGTGACGGGTTCGTGATCTTCCCGTCACGGTGGCTGCCACCGTGACGGAGTGAGAAGCCTGGCTTTTCCGGGGCTTTTCGTGCTTGACCGCGGAGGCGCGAAGAAGTCGTGACGTGTTCCTGATCGTCCCGTAGCGGTGGCTGCCACCGTGACGTAACTGTGACGCCGGGGCCGCGCGTGGCGTTTGCCGCTAGCCGAGGAGATCCTCGACCGCGAGGTCGCTCTCTCGCCGCGGCGGGCGGACCTCGCGCCACGTGCACTGCGCCGGATCCTTGTCCGGGCGGAAGCGCAGGAGCCGTGTGCCATGCCGGAAGCGGTGCTTCTCGAGCTTGTCGAAGCGCACTTCGACGACGAGCTTCGGCTTGAGCGGCGCCTCCTCGAGGCCGTCCGTCCCCCAGCGGTTCGGCTCGCTGAAGCGGCGATCGCTCTTCGCGTCGAGGAGGGGCAGCACCTTGGCGGCGATCTCCGCCTGGTTCTTCGCGCCGACAGCGGCCGAGCCGACGTAGTGGAGCTCACCCTCGTCGCCGTAGAGGCCGAGGAGGAGCGTGGCGATCGTGTCGCGGCCGCCCTTCTTCCAGCGGATCCCGGCGACGACGCAGTCGGCCGTCTTGTGCGGCTTGACCTTCACGACGCCGTCGCGCGAGCCGGGGAGGTACGGCAGGCCGAGGCGCTTCGCGATCACGCCGTCGAAGCCGGCAGCCTGGAGCGTCTGCAGCCAGTCGCGTCCCTGCTCGACGTCGTCGGAGACGGGGGAGAGCTGGATCTTTCCGCCCGCGACCTTCTCGAGCTCTGCGCGGCGCTTCTCGATCGGTTTCTCGTGGACAGGCTTGCCCTTCCACAACAGCAGGTCGAAGGCGACGAACGTCGCGGGGATCTCGGCCGAGAGCTTGCGCACGCGGCTTTCTGCGGGGTGGAGGCGCATCTGCATCGCGTCGAAGTCGAGCGCGCCGCCGCGGGCGATTACGATCTCGCCGTCGAGCGCGGAGTGGGGAGGCAGCGCCTCGCCGACCTCGCGGAGCTCGGGGAAATAGCGCAGCAGCGGGCGGCCGTTACGCGACCAGAGCGCGAGCTCGCCGCCGTCGTTCTCGAGCACGCCGCGGAAGCCGTCCCACTTCGGCTCGTAGCGCCATCCGCCTCCGCCGGGCAGCTCGGCGACGAGCTCCGCCTCCATCGGTGGGAACGGGACGTTGGGGCCGGGGCCATCGGGCACGCCCAGACTCTAGGCTCTTGCGAATGAGGAGAGTCGTGGTCACGGGGCTCGGCGCGGTGACGCCGATCGGAGGCGACGCGCCGTCGACGTGGCGCGCCGCCGTCGCGGGCGAGAGCGGCATCGACTGGATCACCGCGTTCGACGCGAGCGAGTTCCCGGTACGCGTCGCGGCGGAGGTGAAGGACTTCGACGCGACCTCGGTCGCGTCGGCGAAGGATGCGCGCCGGCTCGACCGGAACGTCCTCCTCGCGCTCGGCGCCGCGAAGGAGGCGGTCGCCGACGCGAAGCTCGACGGCGCGTACTCGCCCGACCGTGTCGGGATCCTTTTCGGCACCGCGATCGGCGGGATCGCCGGCATCGTCGAACAGGTGGACATCCTTCGCGAGCGCGGGCCGAACCGCGTCGCGCCGACCTTCATCCAGAACGTCCTCGTCGATGCGGCCAGCGGCCAGCTCGCGATCGCTACCGGTTTCCGCGGACCGAACTACGCGCCCGTCTCCGCGTGCGCGACCGGCTCGACCGCGGTCGGGGAGGCGGCGGAGCTGATCAAGCGCGGCGACGCGGACGCGGTTCTCGCGGGCGGCTCGGAGGCCTGCCTCACGCCGCTCATCCTCGCCGGCTTCTGCGCGATGCGCGGCCTCGCCGCCGAGGACGAGCACCCGCCGCGCGCGTCCCGGCCGTTCGACGCGACGCGCGCCGGCTTCGTCATGGGCGAGGGCGCGTGCATCCTCGTGCTCGAGGAGCTCGAGGCCGCGCAGGCGCGGGGCGCGACGATCTACGCCGAAGTCCTCGGGTACGCGATGTCGAACGACGCGCACCATCTCGCCCAGCCGGATCCCGAGTCGACCGGAGTCGCCGAGATGATGCGGCGCGCGCTCGAGCGGGCGGGAGTCGAGCCCGAGCGCGTCGGCTACATCAACGCGCACGGCACCTCGACGCCACTCGGCGACGCAGCAGAGACGAAGGCGATCAAGGACGTCTTCGGTGAGCACGCCTACCGTCTGGCCGTCTCTTCGACGAAGTCTGTCACCGGGCACTGCTTTGGCGCGGCCGGCGCGATCGAGGCGATGATGTGCGTCCTCGCCGTCCGCGACGGCGTTCTGCCGCCGACGATGAACTACGTCCATCCCGATCCAGACTGCGATCTCGACTACGTTCCGAACGAGGCGCGGCGTGTGCAGGTGGACGTCGCGCTCTCGAATGCGATGGGCCTTGGCGGCCACAACGGGTGCGTTCTCATAGGGAGGGTGTAAATGCCGTACGACTTCGAAGAGGTGCAGGCTTACGCGGAGGCGCACACGTCGCCGCCGCTCGATGCGCTCCGGCGGCTCGGCGAGGAGACCGAGGCGACGCAGAAGGCGGCGCAGATGTCGGTCGGGCTCAACGAGGGCGCGTTCCTCCGCTTCATCGTCTCGGTCATGAAGCCGATGCGCGTGCTCGAGATCGGCGTGTTCACCGGTTGGTCGGGGATCGAGATGGCGCTCGGACTGCCGCCCGGCGGGAAGATCCTCGCGCTCGACGTCGAGGAGGATACGACCGCGATAGCGCGCCGCTACGCCGAGGAGTGCGGCGTCGCCGATCGCATCGAGTACCGCGTCTGCGACGCAAAGGCCGAGGTCGCGGCGCTCGACGGCCCCTGGGATCTCGTCTTCATCGACGCGTGGAAGCCGGACTACGTCGAGTACTACGAGGCCGTTCTCCCGAAGCTCGCCGACGGCGGGCTGATCCTCGCCGACAACACGCTCGGCGCGCTCGAGGGCAACGAGGGGATCAAGGCGTTCAACGAGCACGTCATGGCCGACGATCGCGTCGAGTCGGTGCTCGTGCCGATCCGCGACGGCGTCACCTTCATCCGGCGCAAATGAGCTGGGAAGGTCCACCGCCTCCGTACCGCATCGAGACAGAGCGGCTCGTCCTCCGCTGCTACGGGCCGCGCGACGCCGCGCTCGTGAAGGATGCGATCGACTCGAGCCTCGACCACCTGCGGCCGTGGATGCCGTGGGTCGAGCACGAGCCGCAGACGCTCGAGGAGAAGACCGATCTCCTGAAGTCGTTCCGCTCCCAGTTCGACCTCGGCGACAACTTCGTCATGGGGATCTTCTCCGCGGACGAGTCCGAGGTGCTCGGCGGCTCCGGGCTCCATCCGCGGGTCGAGCCGGGCGGTCTCGAGATCGGCTACTTCATCCGCGCGAGCGCGACGCGGCAGGGCTACGTCACGGAGTCGACGGCGGCGTTGACGCGGGTCGGCTTCGAGATCTGCGGGGCGGACCGCATCGAGATCCGCATCGACCCCGAGAACGAGACGAGCAAGGACGTGCCGCGGAAGCTCGGCTACGTCGAGGAGGCAACGCTGCGGCGGCGGCTTCCCGGCCGTGCCGGCGGCCCGCTTCGCGACGTCACGATCTTCACGATGTTCCACGAGGACTTCGACCCGTCGCTCGCGCCGGGTATCCGGGCCTTCGACGGCCGGGGCGAACGGGTCCTTTAGAGCCACGTCCGGAACCGGGTTCCGGACGTGACCGTTTCGGACACGTCCTGTTGTCAGTCATTTGGACGTGTCCGTTTAGGCCGTGCACACCGTCGTTGAACCGACTCTGACGCGAGTACATGGCCTGTTCGGCCACGTCCCGGCGTCAGACGACAGGACGTGGCTCTTCGGGACACGCTTTAGCCGTCGAGCACGGACGCTGTGAGCGCGTCGAGCGATTCGACGACGGCGTCCGCCACAGCTAGTGACTCGTCGTCGGGCGGATAGCTTGGATTCGGGATCGCGATCACCCGCATCCCGGCGGCGTGCGCCGAGCGGATCCCCGCGTGGGAGTCCTCAACCGCGGCGCAGCGCTCGGGCACGACGCCGAGGCGGCGCGCCGCCTCGAGGTAGACGTCCGGAGCCGGCTTGCCGCGCGCGACCTCCTCCGACGACACCGTCGCCTGGAAGCAGTCGGCGATCCCCGCGAGGCGGAGCACCTCCTCGAAGATCGCGCGGTTGGAGGACGACGCGAGCGCGAGCCGGAACTGCGCCGCGATGCGCCGCACGACGTCGACGGCGCCAGGGAGCAGCGGCAGGTCGCGCCGGTACGCCTCGAGCATCAACTCGACGACGTCCGCGTTGATCTGCTCCGGCGTGCCAGGGACGCCGGCATCCTCGTGGAGGAACGCCGACCACTCCGGCGCCGACATTCCCATCATCGCGCGCTGCACCTCGTCGTCGTACCGGCCGCCTCGCTCGCGCACGTAGCGCTCGCGCACGGCATCCCACACCTCCTCCGACTGGAGCAGGACGCCGTCGAGGTCGAAGACGACTGCCGCGATCATCAGCCGGCACTGTAATTTCGCGTGCGTGCCGGCCATCTCTGTATCGATGACGGACGACAGAGAGCGGTTCGAGCGGCTCTACCGTGAGAACTTCCGCGCCGTGCTGCGGTTCGCCGCGCTGCGGATCGATCCGGAGCGGGCGAAGGACGTCGTCGCGGAGACCTTCCTCGTCGCGTGGCGGCGACTCGACGACGTTCCGGCCGAGCCGCGGGCGTGGCTCCTCGGCGTCGCGCGCAAGGTGATCGCGGGCCAGTTCCGCAGCCAGACGAGACGCGACGCGCTCGTGCTTCGCCTCGAGGCGGAGCGGGGCGAGTCGGGCGATTTCGCGGCGACGGTTGCGGACCGCGACGAGGTGCTCGCCGCGTTCGCGGCGCTGCGCGAGCGGGATCGGGACGTGCTCCGGCTCGTGGCGTGGGACGGACTCGACGCGGCGGAGGCCGCGGCTGTCCTCGGCGTCACGCGTCTGTCATTCGCCGTTCGCCTACACCGCGCGCGCCGGCGGCTGGAACGGGCTCTCGAACCCGAACCCGCCGCGCCGCAGAAGACAAGGAGGCACATCGATGCGCACTCGTAAATCGCTTCAAGTTCTTGCCGTAGCGGGCCAGGCGCTCCTCGCCGACGCGGAGTCGCTGGTCGACCCGGCCGAGGAGGAGCGGATTCTCGCGCGGATTGTCGCGACCGACCGGTCCGCCGTCCGGCGGCGCCGGCCCTTGGCTCTCGGTCTGGTTGCCGCCGTGGCGATTGGTGTGGTGGCAGCGGCTGTCGTGACGCACGGCCATGCCGTTCGACCGAGCACGCCGCGGCAGAGTCACGTCGCACTGACCGGAGCTCGGATTCAGCTGGCCGGTTACCACTTCCGGACGCCTGCGGGATTCAAGGCGAACTCGGATACGTCGTGCGGTGGCACGGGAACACCTCTGGCTGTGGGCGGATTCGTTGCGGCGGCATCCGCCGACGGCGGTTGCGTCGCGGCGTACTTGGTGTCGGCCAGTGAGACTGAATCGATGGCTACGGCAGACGGCCAATCCGTAGATGTCTGTTCGTTCCAGGGCTACTACGAGTCGCAAGCCTCGGGCGATAGCTCCCTCTATGTCGTGCTGCCGGCGGCGTCTCAGACTGCCCTAAGCCCTTACAACCTCGTCCTTTTCGCGCGGAACCTGACGGAGGATCAGCTGATGGCGGTTGCGGAGTCGGGCCTTTCAGCCGTCAACTACGGCGCGATGCCGAAGAACGGAACTGTTTGCAGCTAGACGGAGTGGTACGTGCTCTCGCGGTAGACGAGGGCGTTGCGCGACGGGCCGTGCTCGATCGAGAGGACGTCGGCGATGAAGAACGTGTGGTCGCCGGCGTCCGCTTCGGCACGCGTCTCGGCCTCGATCCAGCCGAGCGCGCCCTCGACGAGCGGCGCGACCGTCCCTTCGCGCGTCGGCACGCCTTCCCAGTGGACGATCGGCGGATAGCCGGCGGCGAACCGGCGCGCGAGCTCGTCCTGATCGGAGCCGAGGAGGCTGACCGCGAACTTGCCGGCCGCGCGGAGCAGCTCGTAGCACGACGCCTGCTTCCCGATCGAGACGCCGACGAGCGGTGGCTCGAGCGAGAGCGAGACGAGGGAGGAGACGGTGACGCCCATCCGGTCGCCGTCGACGTCGACGCTGAGGATCGAGACCCCGTGCGGCCAGAGCCGCATGAGGCCGCGAAGGTCGTCTCCCGTCGTCATCTGGGAGAACGCTAGCGGCGGGGCTGGGATTTGAACCCAGGGATCCGTGAAGATCAACGGTTTTCAAGACCGCCCCGTTCGACCGCTCCGGCACCCCGCCGCGCTTGTCTAGTGTCGCAGCCGTGGCGACGATGAAGGATCTCGATGCGCTCGCGCTCGCTCTCCCGGAGGTGACGAAGGAGGTCGACGAGGGCCGGCCGGCGTACAAGGTCGCCGGCAAGACGTTCTGCTTTCACCGCAGCCGCCGGGCCGACGCGCTCGATCCGGAGACCGGCGAGCGGCTCGACGACGTCCTCGTCTTCTGGGTCGAGGATCTCGAGATCAAGGACATCCTCGTCGACTCCGGCAGCGGCTACTTCACGACGCCGCACTGGAACGGCTACTCGGCCGTGCTCGTGCGGATCCCGGATCTGAAGAAACTCCGGAAGGCGGAGCTGCGCGATCGGGTCGAGGAGGCGTGGCTGAAGCGCGCGCCGAAGAAGCTCGCGACGGAGTGGCTCGCCGGGCGGTAAGGCCGGTGGCAGCCACCGTGACGAGACTGTGTCCGCCTCAAAACGAAAGCGTCCCGACCCCGCATTCCAAGCGGGCTTCGGCTCGTTACAAAGTCGTAAGTGGCTGCCACCGGCTGTCAGGAACTGACGCGCGCGGGCGCGCCGTACTGCCGCAGCACGTCGGGCACTTCGCCGCCGAAGTTCTCGAGCACCGCGAGCGCCATCCGGTCGACGACCGCAGTGCCGTTGAGCATGTGGAGCGGCTCCGGCCCCTTGCCGTCGCGGTAGCGGATCCCGAGCCGGCGGGCCTGGAAGTCCGTCGTGTTCGAGACCGATGCGGTCTCGCGGTACCGGCCCATGCTCGGGAACCAGATCTCGACGTCGTACGTCTTCGCCGCCGCGGCCGAGATGTCGCCGGCGGCAAGCGTGACGATGCGAAACGGGACGCCGAGCTCGCGGACGAGCTCCTCGGTGTTCGCGAGCAGCAGCTCGTGTTCGTCCCAGGAGCTCTCGGGCAGGCAGAGCGAGAACTGCTCCACCTTGTTGAACTGGTGGACGCGGAACATGCCGCGGGTGTCCTTGCCCGCCGCGCCGGCCTCACGGCGGAAGCACGGCGAGAAGGCGACGTAGCGGAGCGGCAGCTCCTCGGCGTCGAGGATCTCGCCGGCGTGGAGGCTCGACAGCGGGATCTCTGCAGTCCCCGAGAGGTAGAGCCCGTCGGCCGTGACTGCGTAGACGCTGTCCGCGTCGGAGGGGAAGTGGCCGGTGCCGTAGAGCGCCTCCTCGCGGACGAGCACCGGCGGCAGCACGGTGAGGAAGCCCTTCGCCGCGATCCGGTCGAGGGCGAAGCGGTAGAGCGCGAGCGCGAGCTGCGCGGTGTCGCCGATCCAGTAGCCGAAGCGGGCGCCGCTCATTCGCGCCGCGCGGTCCATGTCGAAGCGGCCGATCTCGGTGCTTTCCTTCGGGTCCGCGAACTGCGGGGGCTCACCGATCTCTCGCTCGACGCGGGCGTCGTCCTCGCCGCCGTCGGGGATGTCGTCGGCGGGCGGGTTCGGGATGCGCAGCCCGAGCGTGTCCCGTTCCGCCTCTGCCGCTGCGAGCTCCTGTTCTGCAGCTTGCAGCTCCTCCTTGATGCCGCGCATCTCCTCGAGCTGCTCCGGCGTCGGCTTGCCCTTGAGCTTCGTCTTCGCGCGGAGCTCGTCGACCCGCGGCACGAGCTCACGCCAGCGCTCGTCGGCGGCCAGCCACGCGTCGAACGCCTCGGCCGCGCCCTTGCGCGCGAGCCGGCGCCGGAACTCGTCCGGGTCGTTGCGGGCTGCGCGGGCGTCGATCACGGAAGTGAGTCTAGGAGGGGCGGCGGGGCGGTGCTCGTTGTAGGGCTGCGCTGGGCGTCGCGAGGCAAGGACGCAGGGAGCGCCGATAGCTGACTGCTATCGGCGCGACTGAGGACGCCGCAGCCGGCGTAGCCGGCCGACGAGCGGAGCGAGGAGTCGTGGCGCTCAGCGCAGCCCTACGGCACAGCCACTGTCCCGCCGCCCCTCCTCAAGTAGCTCTCAAGGAGGACGGCCACGCCTTCCTCCTGCACCGGCGGCACGACGAGGTCGGCGCGCGCGAGCACGTCGGGATGCGCGTTCGCAACCGCGACCCCGAAGCCGGCCCAGTCGAGGAGCTCGCGGTCGTTCTCGCCGTCGCCGCACCCGACCGTTTCCTCCTGCGCGAAGCCGAGCTGGGCGGCGACGAAGGCGAGGCCGCTGGCCTTGCTCACGTCGGGACTCGCAAACTCGAGGAAGTACGGCAGCGACTTCGAGATGAAGAGGCGTCCGGCGAAGCGCGGCTTCAGCTCCGCCTCCAGCGCGTTCAGCGCGTCGGATGTGCCGACGGCGACGAGCTTCGTCGGATCGCGTTGGAGCCATGCGCGCAGATCGCCGACCGCAGTTACCGGGATGTGCTGGAACTCCGAGTAGCGTCGCGCTTCGGCGTTGACCTCGGCGACGTAGAGGTTGTCGTCGACATACGCGTTGAGATGGAAGCCGGCGTCGAGCACGATGTCCATCGCTTCACGCGCGGCGGCAAGCGGGATCGGGAGGTGGCGGAGGAACTCGCCGCTTGCGGGATCGGCGACGACGGCGCCCTGGTAGCAGACGACCGGATCGTCGAGCGCGGCCTGCTCGAGGTACGGCCGCACCGCCCGGAACATCCGTCCCGACACGACGAACACGAGCGAGCCGGCGTCGCGAACGGCGCCGAGAGCGGCGCGCGTGCGCGGCCGCAGCACACCGTCCTCCGCGATCAGCGTCCGGTCGAGGTCGAAGGCGAAGGCGGCGACATGCCGCGGGAAGTCCGCCGGGAGGTCTACGGAAC
>DATKRA010000031.1:0-6640 GCA_035532455.1 Gaiellaceae bacterium
TCGACCCTGATCCGCTCGATCGTCGGCGTCCAGCGCGTCGCCGGTGGACGGGTGACGGTGCTGGGGGCACCCGCCGGCTCGAAGGAGCTGCGCTCGCGGGTCGGCTACATGACGCAGGCGCCGTCGGTCTACCGCGATCTGACCGTGCGCGAGAACCTCCGCTTCTTCGCGCGCGTGCTCGACGCGCCGCGCGGAGCGGCGGAACGGGCGATCGAGGACGTCTCGCTCGCCGACCATGCCGACGCCATCGTCGGGCGTCTCTCGGGCGGGCAGCTGTCGCGCGCATCGCTCGCCGTCGCGCTCCTCGGCGGTCCGGACATGCTCGTCCTCGACGAGCCGACGGTCGGCCTCGATCCGGTGCTTCGGCGCGACCTCTGGCAGCTCTTCCACGAGCTCGCGGAGACGGGCAAGACGCTTCTCGTCTCGAGCCACGTCATGGACGAGGCCGATCGCTGCGACTCGCTGCTCCTGCTGCGCGAGGGGCGGATCCTCGCGGCTGCGACGCCCGCCGAACTGAAGGCGCAGACCGGAGCCGAGGGCCTCGACGACGCGTTCCTGCGGCTGATCGACGAGGCCGGGACATGAGGCGCGGGGCGACGCTCGCCGTCGCGATCCGGGTGCTCTCACAGCTGCGGCGGGATCCGCGCACGATCGCGCTGATCATCGGCGTGCCGTGCCTCCTCGAGACCTTGCTCGAGCAGCTCTTCGCCGGGCGGTCGGAGGTCTTTCAGCACGTCGGCGCCCCGTTGCTCGGGACGTTCCCGCTTGTGACCATGTTCCTCGTCACCTCGATCACGATGCTCCGCGAGCGGCTGAGCGGGACGCTCGAGCGGTTGATGACGCTGCCGCTCGGCAAGCTCGACCTGCTGGCCGGGTACGGGATCGCCTTCGCGCTTCTCGCCGCTCTCCAGATCGCCGTCGTTTCCGCCGTCACGTTCGGCCTGCTGGGCCTGCACACGGCGGGGCCGCAGTGGCTCGTCGCGGCGCTCGCCGTCGCGAACGCCGTGCTCGGGTGTGCGCTCGGCCTCTTCGTCAGCGCCTTCGCCCAGACGGAGTTCCAGGCCGTCCAGTTCATGCCGGCGTTCGTCCTCCCACAGATCCTCCTGTGCGGCTTGTTCGTCGCCCGCGACTCGATGGCGACGTGGCTGCGCTGGATCTCCGACGCGCTGCCGCTGACCTACGCGTACGAAGCGCTTGCCCGCGCCGCGGCCGACACGCTCGACGGCCGCTTCGCCGCCGACGTCGGCGTCGTGAGCGGCTGCGTCCTGCTCTCGCTCGCGCTCGGCGCCGCGACGCTACGCCGCCGGACGCCGTAGAACGAGTGGGAGAGCGCTCGCCTGGGCAGGTCTCACAGTCACTTGAAGGCGTACGCTGAACGCGGCGTGGTTGAGCGTTTCTTCAATGGGCTCAACGTGGTGCGCGGTATCGGCGCGGGAGTCGTGTGCATCGCGCTCGCTGTCGGGGCGTTCTCGTACGGACGCTGGTTTGGGTGGATCGCCGGTCCGGCACTGCTCGGGGTCGCGCTCTATGCGTTCGTCTGGCCCGTGGTGTGGCCGAAGTACCGTACGCCAACGGAGTGAGACTCGCCTGCGCGAGCACTCACTCTCACCCGATCCCCTGCTACGCGATTTGGCGAGCTACAAGGTCTTGACGGCTGCGGCGAGCTTGACGATCGACTCCTTGGCGTCGCCGAACAGCATCACGGTCTTCGGGTTGTAGAAGAGCGGGTTCTCGATCCCCGCGAAGCCTGGGTTCATCGAGCGCTTGAGGACGACGACCGCCTGTGCGTCGTCGACGTTGAGGATGGGCATCCCGTAGATCGGCGAGCCCTGGTTCGAGCGCGCGTCGGGGTTGACGACGTCGTTCGCGCCGACGACCACCGCGACGTCGGTCCGGGAGAACTCCGGGTTCGCCTCGTCCATCTCCTTCAGCTGCGTGTACGGGACGTTCGCCTCGGCGAGGAGGACGTTCATGTGGCCCGGCATGCGTCCCGCGACCGGGTGGATCGCGTACGTCACCTCGACGCCCTTCGACTCGAGCATGTCGGCGAGCTGGCGGACGTCGTGCTGCGCCTGCGCGACCGCGAGGCCGTAGCCGGGGACGAAGACGACCTTGTGCGCATACGCGAGCATGACCGCGACGTCCTCGGCGCTCGCGCTCCGGACCGTCCCGCCGCCGGCGCCCGAGGCCACCGCCGCCGCCTCCGCCGTGACCTGCCCGAACGCGCTGAACAGGAGGTTCCCGAGCGACCGGTTCATCGCCTTCCCCATCATCAGCGTGAGCAGCGTTCCGGAGGCGCCGACGAGCATGCCGGCCACGATGAGGACGTTGTTCTCGAGCTCGAAGCCGCCGATCGCGACGGCGAGGCCGGTGAACGCGTTGAGGAGCGAGATGACGACGGGCATGTCCGCGCCGCCGATCGGGAGGACGAAGAGGATCCCGAACAGCGCGCCGCCGCCGACGACGATCCAGAGCAGCCACTGATCCTGCACGCCGGCCGAGAGCGCGACCGCGAAGCCGAGGAGCGCCGCGAGCAGGATGAGGTTGCCGACGTTCTGGCCGGGATACGTGATCGGGCGGCCGCCGATGAGCTCCTGGAGCTTCGCGAACGCGATCATCGAGCCCGCGAAGGAGACGGCGCCGATGAAACCCGAGAGCGCGATTGCCACGAGCACGTCGATGTGCGGGCGACCCGGGTCGGGGAGGGAGCGGTGGAGCTCGGCGAGCGCGATGAGGGCCGCAGCGCCGCCGCCGACGCCGTTGAACAGCGCCACCATCTGCGGCATCGCGGTCATCTTCACGCGGCGCGCAGCGACGGCTCCGAAGCCGCCTCCGATCGCCATCCCGATCACGAGCGCCCACCAGCTCGTGTGGCCGGCCTTGACCCACGTGACGGCGATCGCGACGAGCATCCCGGCCGCGCCGATCTGGTTGCCGCGCCGCGCGTGCGCCGGGCTCGAGAGGAACCGCAGCGCGAGGATGAACGTGACGATCGGGATGAGGTAGAGCAGGTCGGAGAGGTTCGTGCTCACGTGACGGTCTCGTCATCCTTCGGCTTGGCCGGCTCGCGCTTCTTGAACATCTCGAGCATCCGGTCGGTGACGACGAACCCGCCGACGACGTTCGCCGCGCCGAGCACGACGGCAAGGAACCCGACGATCCACGTGAACGGACCCTTGCCGGAGCCCGCGAGGACGATCATCGCGCCGGCGACGACGATGCCGTGAATCGCGTTCGTCCCCGACATGAGCGGGGTGTGGAGCAGGGTCGGCACCTTGGAGATCACCTCGAAGCCGAGGAAGATCGCCAGCACCAAAATGGTCACTTCGAAGACGAGGAGCATGTTGTGACTCATGCGGGTGCGGCCTCCTGTTTGCCGGCGACGCACGCGCCGCTCGTGATCTCGTCCGACCAGTCGAGCGCGAGGTTGCCCTCGGGCGCGAGATGGAGGAGCAGTGCCTGGACGTTGCGCGAATAGAGCATCGACGCGTGGTACGGCATCGAGCTCGGGATGTTCGTGAGCCCGACGAGCGTCACGCCGCTGCGCTCGACGATCTCGCCGGGCTGCGTGAGCTCGCAGTTGCCGCCGCTGTCGGCGGCGAGGTCGACGATGACCGAGCCGGGGCGCATCGCCTCGACGGCGGAGGCGGGGATGATCTTCGGCGCCGGCCGTCCGGGAACGGCGGCGGTCGTGATGACCGCGTCGAAGCTCGAGATGCGCTCCTCGAGCGCCGCCTGCTGCGCCGCCATCTCCTCCGGCGTCAACTCGCGCGCGTAGCCACCCTCGGCCTCCGCGCCCGTGACGCCGAGGTCGAGCCAGTTCGCGCCGAGGCTCTCGATCTGCTCGCGGACGACGGGGCGGACGTCGAAGCCGGTCGTGACAGCACCGAGCCGGCGCACCGTCGCGATGGCCTGCAGGCCCGCGACGCCGGCGCCGATCACGAGCACCTTCGCCGGCGGCACCGTTCCCGCGGCGGTCATGAGCATGGGGAAGAAGCGTGGGAGATTCTCGGCGGCGAGGAGCGCGGCCTTGTAGCCGCCGACCGTCGCCTGCGAGGAGAGCGCGTCCATCGACTGCGCGCGCGTCGTGCGCGGGATCGACTCCATCGCGAACGCGGTCACGCCGCGCGCGGCAAGCGCGTCGACGCCCGCCGTATCGGAGAGCGGCTCGAGAAAGCCGATGAGGAGCTGACCGCTGCGGAGCTTCGCGATCTCCTCCGCCGACGGCTTGCGCACTTTGACGACGGCGTCGGCTGTCCACGGATCGCCGAGCGTCGCGCCCGCGTCGGTGTAGCCGGCGTCGGGGAAAGAAGCGGGCGCTCCCGCGCCCGGCTCGACGACGATCTCGAAACCCGCCGCCACGAGCTTCGCGACGGTCTCGGGTACAAGCGCGACGCGGCGCTCACCGGCTGTGGTCTCAGATGCGACTCCGACCCTCATTGGCTCCGATCCTATGCAAGTGCGCGGCCGCGCCTGTCCGTGATCTGCCGCAGCGGTCTTGCGAGATAGCCTCGGTTCGCCATGACTCACTTCATCGAGAGCTACGGGTTGTGGGTCGTCTTCGGGATCGTCTTCCTCGAAGTCGCCGGCCTGCCGTTCATCCCCGGCGAGACCGCGCTCATCGCCGCCGCCGCGCTCGCCTCACAGGGGCACGGAAACATCGTCGCGATCATCGGCCTCGCCATCGCGGCGGCCGTGCTCGGTGCGCTCTGCGGCTACGTCGTCGGCCACCGTTGGGGGCGCGAGCTCTTGAGCCGGTGGCCGCGGTTCGAGCGCCTGTCGCGCAAGGGCGTCGAGCGGTCGCAGGAGTTCTTCCGGAAGCACGGCGCGAAAGCCGTGTTTCTGGGGCGTTTCGTCCCGGTGGTGCGCGCGACGCTCGGGTGGATGGCCGGCGTGGCGCGGATGAGCCTTCCCCGCTTCCTCCTCTGGAACGTGCTCGGCGCCGTCGCGTGGGCTTGCCTCATAGGGCTACTCGCGTATTATCTCGGCGCAGCTGTGATCAAGGCGATTGAACAGGATCTTTTGATCGGGGTCGGCGCGATAGCGGGGATCGTCCTCGCCATCGGCGGCGTCCACGTGCTCCAGCGGCGGGCCGAGCGCTGAGGCGCGTAGTCGCAGGCGCGGTCACTGCCGTCGCGCTCGCCGCGTGCGGAATCGCGACCGCCTGGAGCGCCCCCGCCAAGGCGACATCGTCGACGAGCATCCCCAAGTTCAAGCACGTCGTCGTGGTCATGTACGAGAACCACGGGTGGGACGAGATCGTCGGCAATCCCGACGCGCCGACGTTCAACTCCCTTGCCACCCAGTACGGGCAGATGACGAATTACGACGCGGTCACCCACCCGAGCCTTCCGAACTATCTCGCAGTCGTCTCGGGCTCGACGCACGGGATCACGACGGACTGCACGACGTGCGTCGTCAACGCGAAGAACCTCGCCGACTCGCTCGACAAGGCCCACAAGACGTGGAAGACGTACGCCGAGGATCTCCCGTCCGCGGGCGCCATGGGGTCGTTCTACGGTGGCACCAACGGTTACGTGAAGCGGCACGACCCGTTCATGTACTTCAAGGACATTCGGAGCTCGCGGAAACGGCGCGCCCACATAGTTCCGTTCACGAGGCTCGCGCACGACGTCGCCCACAACCAGCTGCCCGCCTTCTCGCTCGTCATTCCGAACCTGATGGACGACATGCACAACGGCACCGTCGCGCAAGGCGATGCGTGGCTGAACGCGAACATCGTGCCTCTCCTCAGCTCGCCGGCGCTTGGTAGCAACGGTGTCGTGTTCGTCGTCTTCGACGAGGCCGAAAGCACGGATAAGACCGGCGGCGGCGGTCACGTCGACGTACTCGCTCTCGGGCCGGCGGTGAAACCGGGCTCGGTGTTCTCCGGGTTGACGAACCATTACGGGCTGCTCCGCACGATCGAGGACGCCTGGCATCTGCCGCGCCTCGCGCACTCGGCGACGGCGACTCCGATCACGGGGATCTGGAAGGGATAGGGGCGCGCGCGGGGAATCCGTTCCCGCGATGCTCGTCTCGATCTCACGCGCGCTCGAGCAGCGCGACAGCCAGCTCGGCCACGGCGCACGTGTCTCGGCCCTCGCGGAGCCGGTGGCTCTGCGGCTCGGCTGGGATCGTGAGCGCGTCCGCACGCTCCGCACCGCGGCGCCGCTCCACGACGTCGGCAAGGTCAAGGTGCGGCCGCAGGTGCTCTCGAAGCCGGGGCCGCTGACGCCGGAGGAGCGGAAAGAGATCCAGGTGCATCCGACCGCCGGAGCGCAGCTGGTCCTGCCGCTCCAGCGCTTCCACGACGCGCTTCCGTACGTGCTCTTCCACCACGAGCGGTGGGACGGCGCCGGCTACCCGGCCGGGCTGAGCAAGCGGCGCATTCCTGCCGAGGCGCGAATCCTCGCCGTCGCCGACTCCTTCGACGCGATGATCTCCGAGCGCGCGTACCGCGCGGCGCTGAGCCACGACGAAGCGCTCGCGGAAGTCGAGCGCGGCGCCGGGACGCAGTTCGACCCGGTCGTCGCCGAGATCTTCGTCGAGGTGTGGGCAGAGGGCTGGGACACCTGGCTCGCCCGCGCGTCGTAGCTCGCGAGTCCTGCGGACTCGCGCGCGGTTGACGGAACTCCGC
>DATKRA010000032.1:0-11738 GCA_035532455.1 Gaiellaceae bacterium
GGAACGGATCGCGTCGCGCAGGCCGGTCGGTTCCGCCGCGTCGAGAGCCGCCGCCTGATCTTCGGGAAGGACGCTCTCTTGCCGCTCCGCGCGGCGGTGGACGTCCATCGCGAGATTCGTCGCGACGACGCAAGCCCACGACGTCGCGGCGCTCCGGTCGCGGGGCGGGCGCTCGAGGGCTCTGAGCTCGATCTCCTGCATCGCGTCGTCGATCTCCCCTCCACGCAAGCCGTTGAGGTACAGCACCCGTCGCACGCGAAGCGCAGCGGCGCCGTCGAGCAACGGCTGTCTACGCCTCGCGAGCACTGGAACTACGACGGCTCAGGCGGCCGAATCGTTCACCGGCCGCCGAGCCCGAGCAGCCGGCCCGCGGTCGCTTTCGCGATCGTCGTCGCCATCGCGGGGTTCTCCTGCAGACGGCGCACCGAGTACCCATACCAGTGCTCGCCGAACGGGACGTAAACCCGCAGGCGGTGGCCCTCCGCGACGAGCTCGTCGCGCCGCGCCTCCCGCACGCCGAGGAGCATCTGCAGCTCGTACTCCTCGCGCCCGAGCCCGTGCTGCGACACCCGAGCGAGCGACTCCCCGATGAGCCACTCGTCGTGCGTGGCGAGCCCGACGTACGAACCGCCGTCGAGAAGCGCGTCGAGGCAGCGGAGGAAGTTGACGCGAATCGCCTCGGCGTCGGTGAACGCGATCGCCGCCGGCTCGAGATAGATCCCCTTGCAGAGCCGCACGCTCGGGCGAAGGTCGGCGAGCGCGGCGATGTCGTCGAGCGTCCGCTTCAGGCGCGCCTGGAGCACGACGCCGACGTTGTCGTGGCCGCCCTCGCGCAGCTCGCGGTAGAGGCGCAGCGTGTCGTCGGTCGTCGTCGCGTCCTCCATGTCGATGCGCACGAAGTTGCCGTAGCCGGCCGCGGTGCGCACGACGTCGAGGAGGTTCTCGCGGCAGAGCTCGTACGACAGCCCAAGCCCAAGCGCGGTGAGCTTCACGCTGACGTTCGAGTCGAGGGAAGCCTCGCCGATGGCCGCGAAGAGGTCGCGGTACGCCTGCGCGATCGCGCGCGTCTCCTCCTCGCGCGTGATCTCCTCGCCGAGGACGTCGACGGTCGCCATCTTCCCGCCGGCGTTCAGGTCGCGCACGACCGCGACCGCTTCGGCGAGCGTCGAGCCGGCGATGTAGCGCGCGGAGAAGTGCTGGACGACCGTCTTCGGCACCGCCGGCAGGAGACGAACGATGGCGGAATCGAACAGAGACACGGCCGCGGCGATTCTACGCGCGCGCGTTAGCGCTCTTGCATGAACCCCTGGCGCGCGGCGCTCACGAGCGCCACCGCCTCGGGGAAGAGCACGCGCATGGCGTCGCGAATCGCGATCGCCTGCTCGTCGACGGCGCCTTGCAGCTGGATCTGCTGAAGCGCCGCGGAGGTCAGCTCGACGGCGGTGTTGAGCGTCAGCGTGGCGAACTGCTCGCGCTGCGCCTCCTGGACGCTCTCCGCCTGCGCCTCGGCGAACTCACGCAGGCCGCGCATGATCTCCTCGGGGTCGCCCCCGAACGGGAATCCGAATCCGCCGCCTTCCATGCCGCCAGGGTAGCGGCCGTCAGGCGAGCGGGAGCTTGTAGTTCTGCTCGATGTCGGCGGCGAGCTGCTCCACCGCGCCGACCGCGGACTGCATCGCGGCCGCAAAGGGAGAGCCGCCGCTGTCGCCGAGCGCTGCCTCGAGCCGGCGCGCCGCGTTGCCGATCGCGTCGAGATACGCGCCGCTCGCGACCCGCGGCTGCGGCTGGATCAAGTCCTCGAGCGCGGCTGCGGCAGCCTCCGCCTCCTCTATGCCTTGCGGATTGTCTGTCTCGCGGATCTCGGCGAGGCGCGCTCGCAGCTCGGCGAGATCGCCTCCGCCCGCCGACTCCTCCGCCACCTCGCACAGAGCGGCGATCGACGCCGCCTCGCGCACGAGCCGAGCATCGGAGACGGGCTGGGCCGCGTCGTCGAGCGCCAGCCACGCGGTTCGTTCCGCCGACGCGAACGCGCACAGATACACGCGCCGGCCGAGCGTTTCCGCGACGAGCACGCCGGCGACCGCCTCGTCCGGTGCCGCGAAGCCGCTGGCGGCGACCGCGATCCGCCCGACGTCGTCGCTTAGCGCCACGGTCCGAGCATAGAGTCGCGCGCATGGATGCCCGGGAGCTGTTCGCGCCACTCGGGCCGACGTACGACCGCTACGCGCGGCTCCTCTCGTTCGGCCAGGACCCGCGCTGGCGCGCGTGCCTCGTCTCGCAGATCCCGCCGAACGCGCAGCGCGTGCTCGACGTCGCCTCCGGCACGGCCGCGGTAGCGATCGAGCTCGCACGGGCGGCGCCCGAGCGCACGGTCAGCGGGATCGACCAGAGCCCCGAGATGCTCGCCGCCGGCCGGGAGCGAGTCGCGCGCGCGGGCTTGTCCGAGCGGATCGAGCTGCGCCAGGGCCGCGCGGAGTCCTTGCCGTTCGCCGACGGCGAGTTCGACGCGCTGACGTTCACGTACCTCCTCCGATATGTCGACGACGTGCCGGCGACGCTGCGGGAGCTCGCCCGCGTCGTGCGCCCCGGCGGCGTCGTCGCGATGCAGGAGTTCGGCCTGCCGCGCGGCGTCTGGCGGCCGCTGTGGGAGCTGTACGTGCGGATCGGCTTGCCCGCGGCGGGTGCCGTCATCGCGCCCGGCTGGCACGAGGTCGGGAGCTTCCTCGGCCCGAGCATCCGCAACTTCTGGACGGAGTGGCCCGAGCCGAGGCTGCTCGACGCGTGGCGCGAGGCCGGCCTCGACGACGTACGTGCGCGCCGCCTCAGCGTCGGCGGTGGCATCGTCGTCTGGGGCACGCGACGGTGAGCACGGGCGCCCGGCCGGCGTTCTACGCCCTGCGCCGAGGCGGCTGGCGCGACTACGTGACGCTCCTCCATCCGCCGTACACGCTGTGGCACCTCTCCTATGTCGCGGTCGGTGCGGCGCTCGCGCCCCAGATGGATTCACATATGGACTGGGCGCTGCTCGGCTGGACAGTGCTCGCGTTCTTCCTCGCGATGGGCGTCGGCGCGCACGCGCTCGACGAGCTGAAGGGCCGCCCGCTGCAGACGCTCATCCCGGCGCGCGTGCTCGCCGCCCTCGCGGTCGTGTCGATCGGAGCCGCGTGCGCGATCGGCTGCGCCATCGCCGTGCAGCGAACGCTCTGGCTCGTCGTCTTCGTCGCAGCCGGCGGCTTCGTCGTCGTCGCGTACAACCTCGAGCTGTTCGGCGGCGCCTTCCACGGGGGGTTGTGGTTCCCGGCGGCATGGGGCGCGTTCCCCGCCCTCACCGCGTACTTCGCTGCCGCCCACACGATTCGCAGCGCGGCAGTGGCAGGCGCCGCCTACGCGTTCGCGACGAGCTGGGTGCAGCGGACGCTCTCGACGCCCGTCCGGGCGGTGCGGAGGAAGCCGGCGGCCGACGTCACCGACGCGGAGCGGGCCATCGCTCCGGTCGCAGAGCGAGCCCTCCAGGTGCTCGCCGTCGCGACGGTCCTCATCGCGGCAGCCCTGCTCCTTGCGCGCGCCTGAGAGGCGCCTACACTGGACCGCGTGGCGCTGACGACGTTCGCCGATCTCGTCTTCGCGGCCGGCGTTGTCGTCGGCGCGGCCGCGCTGACGCTCGCGATGCTCCGGCGCGGCTCCGCATCCGTCCTCGCGGGGCTCGTCGGGCTCGAAGGCGTCGCAGCGGTCGCGATCTGGGTCGCGTTCGCGCTGCGCCACGACCGCCCGCTCGCCGTCGCCGCAGGGGGCCTGACCGGGTGCGCGATCGCCGCAACAGCTGCCGTTCTGCTCGCGGGAGCTCTCCGCCGAACGGCGGAGATCGATACGCGGCTCGCCGAGGCCGAGGCGCATCTTCTCGCGGTCGTCGAGCGGGAACGCGACACACGCGCCTCCGAGCTCGATCTGACCCTCGCCCGGGCGCGCGCCGACTCGCGTTCCATCCTCGAAGAGCAGGAGCGTCGACTCGCAGAGGAGAGGCGCGCCGTAGCGGAACAGCAGGAGCGCGCGGTGACCGCGGCCCTCACGACGAAGCTCGCCGAGGTTCAGGCCCAGGTCGAGCAGCGCCTGGCCGCCTGGTCCGAGGACCTCGACCGCTCCGCCGAAGCGACGAAGGCGCAGATGGCAGAGCTCCGCCGCCGCCAGGAACAGCTGCTCACCGACGTCGAGCAGCGGCTGCTCGCCGACGCGGAGCGCTTCGCCGCCGAGAGCGCAGAACAGCGCGCCGCGCTCGCCAAGATCCGCTCCGACATCGAGCGCACGCTCGCGGAGGCCATGGCCCTCAGCGGCAACGAGCTCGACGTCCACGCGGCTGAACGGCGCCGAGCGCTCCACGAGCTCGAAGAACGGCTCTCGCGCCGAGAGCGCGCGCTTGCCGAGCAGATCGAGCGTGAGGAGAACGACGCCGCCCAGCGGATCCGCGCGAGCTTCGAGGACGTCGCCCGCCGCCAGGTCGAGCAACTCGACCGCCAGGTCGAGCGTGCCATCGCCTCCTACGCCGCGGAGGCGTCGCAGCAGTTCGCTGCCGTCGTCAAGACCGCCCGAGAGGATGCCGCGAAGCGCCTGACGCGCGAGCTCGAGAGGTCCGTGAGCAACTTCGCCCGCGAGGCGGAGACGGTGCTCGCCGAGAGGCTCGCACACGTCGGCGATGCGGGAGCGCAGCGGGTAGAGCGCCGCCTCGCCGAGGTTGCGGCCGAGCTCGAGAGGCGTCAGGAGGAGATGCAAGCCGACATCGACAAGCAGCGCGGTATCCTCGATACGCGCCTCAAGGAGCTCAGCCGCGAGCTACCGTCCGCCACGGTCTAACCAATTCCTAAAGAAATCCGGCCGTTTGGCGATCTAACAAACGGTTGGAGGGTTCGTCGGTACGAGGACGAACCTGAGGAGCCATGAGCGAGACGATGAGCGATACGACAACCCCGATCCTCGAGCCCCCCGTTATCGACGAGCGCTCGAAGGTCGAAAGCTGGCGCCTTCACGTCCTCATTGAGGCCGGCTACCCGCTCTCGCTCGCCGAGCGGCTCGCGGCGAGCGAGGCCGATCTCCACACGGCGTGCGAGATCATCGGCCGCGGCTGCGCCCACGAGACAGCCGCCGAGATCCTCCTCTAGTAGGAGGGATCGGCGCAACAGTGGCTGTGCCGCGCTGACGAGCACCGTTCCGCCAACCCCTCCTGTAGCACCCCGCCACGCGCGAGTACGCTGCGCCGGTGGCGAAGGTCGAGGCGCTCCCGTACGACGAGCGGACCGTCTACTCGGTCGCGTCGTTCAACGAGGGCGTCGGGCGCTGGCTCGGGCGGCTGCCAAGCGTCTGGGTCGAGGGTGAGGTCACCGAGCTCCGGCGTCACGACCGCTGGGCGAGCGTCTTCTTCACGCTCAAGGATCCGACGGACGGCTCCTGCGTCGGCGTGACGATGGCCCGCGGGAAGTTCGACGCGCTCGGGCTCGACCTCGAGAACGGCGAGCGCGTGCACGTCCTCGGCCGCGCCGAGCTCTACGAGCAGCGTGGCGAGTTCAAGCTGCGCGCGCTGACCGTCGAGCGGTTCGGTCTCGGAGCGCACCTCGCGGCACTCGAGCGCCTCAAGGCGAAGCTCGCGGCCGAGGGCCTCTTCGCCGCGGAGCGGAAGCGGCCGCTGCCGTTCCTCCCACGCCGGGTCGGCGTCGTGACCGGCAACAACGCCGCCGCGAAGCGCGACGTCGTCACGACGATCGCGGCGCGCTTTCCGCCGGCCCGTGTCCTCGTCGCCGAGACGTACGTCCAGGGGCCGCGCGCGGCCGCGGAGATCGTCGCCGCCATCGAGGCGCTCTGCGAGCAGCCGGACGTCGACGTGATCGTTCTCACGCGCGGCGGCGGCAGCTTCGAGGATCTGCTCCCGTTCAGCGACGAGCGCGTCGTCCGCGCGGTCGCGGCATGCCGCGTCCCCGTCGTCTCCGCGGTCGGCCACGAGCAGGACACCCCGCTGTGCGACCTCGCCGCCGACGTGCGAGCCTCGACGCCGACTGCCGCCGGCAAGCTCGTCGTCCCCGACCTCATTCAGTTGTCCGGCAACCTCGACCGTGCGCGCGAGACGATCGCGCGAGGCGTCCGCCGCGTGCTCGAGCGCGACCGCGAGCGGCTGGCGCGAGCAGCCGACCGCTTGCGCGCTGCACCGCGCCTCGGACTCGAGCGCGACAGCGCCCGGCTCGAGCGGACACGCGAACACCTACGCGCGGCGCCCGCGCTCACGGTCGAGCGGAAGCGGGCGGGGCTCGAGAACTCGGCCGCCAAACTCGCTTCGTTGTCACCGTTGCAAACACTACGGCGAGGGTACGCGATCGTCCGGACGGAGTCACGCCTCGTCTCATCGAGCTCCGACGTCGAGCCAGGTAGCCGCGTCGAGGTGACGCTCGCCGAGGGAGCGTTCGGCGCCCGCGTGGAGGAGGTCACACCGTGAGCGAGGCGGAACCGACCTTCGAGCAGGCCCAGGCGGAGCTCGAGCAGATCGTCGAGCGGCTCGAGCGCGGCCAGGTTCCGCTCGACGAGGCGATCGCGCTCTGGGAGCGCGGCGAGCAGCTGCACGCCTTCTGTCGCTCGAAGCTCGACGCGGCGCAGGGCAAGGTCGAGGAGCTCGCGCGGCGCGCCGAGCAGCAGAAGCCCCAGACCGAGCTCTAACCCGGCTCCGGCAACTCCGCCTGCGACGCCGCCGGCATGACGCGGAGCATCGCGAACGACAGTCCCTCGCGCGTGAGGAAGATCAGGCCGACGCCGATCCCGACCGACGCCTCGATCGCCTGCAGCCCGAACGCATACGCAACTCCGACCGAGTACGCAACGCCGTACCCCACGAGCGCCGACGCCAGCGTCACCTGCACGAGCCCGACGTTCCCCGGCCAGAACGGGAAGATCGTCACGACGTTCATGAGGAGCAGGACGACGCCGGCAGCCGGAAGCGGCGCGTGGATGTCGAAGCCGCGCATCGCGGTGTAGACGGCGAAGAGCTGGCACGCCCAACCGCAAATCTGGAAAAAGATCGCGAGCGCCGTGGCGCCCGGAGAGCGCATCACCTGCAGACCTGCCCGCCCCATCGCGAGCAGCCTGCGCGCCGGGCGGAGCTCCTCGAGCGAGGCGATCAACGGCCTCCGCGCGGACACGAAGGCGAACACGAAGAGGCCGACGCCGAAGGCGACCACCGCGAGGAGGCTGTCGTGCACCGCGGACGGGATGTTGGCCGTGACGACGACGTAGAGGACGAGCAAGATCACCGGCACGATGTCGAAGACGCGGTGCGCGAAGACGGTGCCGACGAGCGTCGCCCACGCACCTTTCCTACCCGGCAGCTTGCGCGTGAGGACGGCGACGCGCGCGAGCTCGCCGATGCGACCCGGCAGGACGGCGTTCGCGAACAGGCCGACCGAGAACGCCGAGAAGACGAGCGGCGCGCGCGGGCGCGGCGGCTCCATCGCGGAGTGGATCACGGTCGTCCACGCGAGCGCCCGCACGACGACCGAGACGAGGTTGAAGCCGATCGCGACGACGACCCACTCCCATCGCACGTGGCTGAACGCCGTGCCGATCGCCGAGAGGCTGCCGCGCCGCCACCAGAGAACGGCAGCGACCCCGCCTGCGAAGAGGACAGCGAACACGATCCGGAGGATCAGGACGGAGGGAAGCCGCACGAGGCGGTTCGCTTCGGGCGGCGCCTCGTGGAGATCGGGTTCCTGCTCCATCGCGCCATTATCGTCGGCAGCCCCGATGCGCCTTCGCTCCACTCACGACCGCGAGATCGTCCGGCTCGCGCTGCCCGCGCTCGGCGCACTCGCCGCGGAGCCGCTCTACGTCCTCGCCGACACCGCGATCGTCGGCCACCTCGGCCGCCCCCAGATCGCCGCGCTCGGCCTCGCCGGAACGGTGCTCGCGGGGGCGTTCACAATCTTCAACTTCCTCACGTACGGGACGACCGCCGTCGTCGCGCGCGCGACGGGCGCGGGTCGCGAGGAGGACGCGGCTCGCCTTGCCGCGCAGGCGCTCTGGGCGTCGCTCGGCATCGGCGCCGCGCTGCTCGTCGGCTGCGAGGTCGTCGCCTCGCCCCTCCTCCGCGGGCTTGGCGGGCACGGCCAGTCCGGCCAGTACGCGCTCACGTACTTCCGCATCGCCGCGTTCGGCCTCCCTGCCGCCCTCGTCGCGCTCGCGGGCCAGGGCTACCTCCGCGGCGTCTCGAACCTTCGCCGGCCGCTCGAGATCGTCGTCGTCGCGAACGTCGCGAACCTCGCGCTCGAGCTCCTCTTCGTCTACGGCTTCCACTGGGGAGTAGCGGGGTCGGCAGCGGGAACCGCGATCGCGCAGGCCGGGATGGGCGTCGCGTTCGTCGTCGAGCTCCTCCGGCCACACCCGCCTTCGCGTCGCCCGAGCTGGCGCGAGATGAAGCCGATGGTGCGCGTCGGGCGCCAGATCTTCGTCCGCACGGCGGCGCTCTACGCGAGCTTCCTCGTCGCGGCGTCCGTTCTCGCGCGGATGGGCGACGCCGAGATCGGCGCGCACCAGATCGCGTACGAGCTCTTCATCTTCCTCGCTCTTGTCCTCGACGCCGTCGCGATCGCGGGACAGGTGATCGTCGGGAGGATGCTCGGAGCCGGGGACGCCGACGGCGCGCACGCGGCCGCGACGCGCATGATCTGGTGGTCGGTCGCGATCGGTGCGGTCTTCGCGGCGATCCTCGCTCCTCTCTCCCACGTCCTGCCGGCCGCGTTCACGAGCGACCCGCGCGTCCTTCACCAGGCGGCGCTTCTCTGGCCGTTCCTCGCGGCGATGCAGCCGCTCGGCGGCGCGGTCTTCGCTCTCGACGGGATCCTCATCGGCGCCGGGGACACGCGCTATCTCATGTGGTCGATGCTTGCCGCGAGCGCCGTGTTCATCGCACTCGCGGCCCTCGCGCTCGCGCTCGGCTGGGGAGTGATCGGCGTCTGGGCCGCCCTCGACGTCCTCATCGCCGCCCGCCTCGCGCTCCTCTGGCCGCGCTTCGCGCGCCGCCGGTGGGCAGTCGTGGGCTGGGCCGCCGACTAAGATCGGGCGATGGACGGAGGCCTCGCCGAGCTGCACACGCATCTCGGCGGCTCGGTCCCGTCCGAGACCCTCTGGTCATTGGCCCACGAACAGGGCATAGCGCTGCCGGTCAAGGACTATTGGGACTTCGACCGGCTCGTCACCGTCTCCGACCCGCGCGGCGTTCCCGACCTCGACGCACTCGACGCCATCTATCACTGGACGGAGCTCATCCAGTCGAGCCCCCTCGCCGTCGAGGTGTCGGTGCACGGCGCGATCGGCGGCGCCTACCGCTCGCAGGGAATCACGACGCTCGAGCTGCGCTTCAACCCGATGAAGCGGAACCGCGGCGGCGAGCGGGATCTCGACCACATCATCCTCGCGGCGATCCGCGGCCTCGACGTCGCGAGCCTCGAGTACTCGCAGGTGCGCGCGGGTCTGATCCTCATGATGGACCGGACGTTCACGCCCCGGCAGAACGAGATCATCGTCGAGAAGGCGATCCGCTGGGCTCCCCGCGGGGTGGTCGGCATCGACATCGCCGGGCCGCGGCCGGGCGGCGAGCGCTACGACTACGCGCAGGTGCAGCCGATGGTCGAGACGGCACGCGCTGCCGGCCTCGGTGTGACGATCCACGTCGGCGAGGAGGGCGGCGAGATGGGCCGCGAGGAGATCGGCCAGGTGCTCGATCTCCTCCAGCCCGACCGGATCGGCCACGGGATCCTCGCCGCCGGTGATCCCGAGCTGATGAAGCTGCTGCGCGAGCGCGGGGTCGTCCTCGAGATATGCCCGACGTCCAACCTCCTGACGAAGGCGCTGCCCGACGAGGACGCGCTGCGCGACGTCTTCCGCACGTTCGTCGAGAACGGCGTCCACTTCACGATTGCGACGGACGGCCCGGAGATGATGCGCACGCACCTGCGTGACGAGTTCGACCTGCTCCTGCGGGTCGGCGCGCTGACGCAAGACGAGCTCGCGGAGGCGAATCGCCGGGGCCACGAGGCGAGCTTCGTCAGCGGTTTCCGCACCGCCCGGCCGAATACTCCCGTCGGCCGATAGCTCGTCCTCCGGCGCGGTCGTAGCCTCCCGCGCCATGACGACAAGAGAAAAGACAGAGCCCGGCCTCACAGAGCGCCAGGTGCAGATCGTCGAGTTGATCGCAAACGGCTGCTCGAACGTGGAGGTCGCGACGAGGCTCGGTATCTCGCCGCGGACGGCGAAAGCGCACTGCGACGCGCTACGGCAGAAGCTCGGTGTACCGCGACGGCGGCAGATCCCTGCCGCGTTCAGGGCGCTCACGGGCGTGGATCCCCTCGCCCTCGCCCACGAGCCCGCGCCGGCTATGTCCGGCGTCGGGGGCTGACGGCAACCCGCGCCTGGCCCTACCCAGGCGCGGGAGCCCCCTTCTTGCGACATCGGTGGCAAGCCTCGACGAGAGGAGTAGAGTCGGCACGTCCCGGGCGCGTCCCGGTCAGGGGAATGGTAGAGACGATCTCAACGGCAGTTTCGCCGGCGCTCGCCCACATCATCGAGCGTCCGAGACTCAGCGAGCGCCTCGAAGAGGGCGGCGGCGCGCGCGTCTCGATGTTCGCCGCGCCGGCCGGCTACGGGAAGACGACGCTCGCCCGGCAGTGGGGAGAGCAGCAGGACTGTCCCGTGGTGTGGTACCGGACGAATCGCGCCTCCGGCGACATCGCGCTCCTTGCCGTCCAGTTCGACGAGCTCTTCGCTTCGCTCGCGCCGGAGCTCCCGCGCGACCCGGGCAAGGTCGCGGCGATCGCGGCCGCTAATCCGAGTCCGAGACCTCTCGGCCGCGCCCTCGTCCGCACGTTCGAGGCGATCACGCAGGACATGCTCGTCATCGTCGACGAATGGGAAGCCGCCGTGACCCCGGAGTCGGACGAGCTCCTCTCGATGATCGTCGACGGGATCCCGGTGCGCTATGTGATCACGACGCGTGAGCGTCCGGACTGGTTCACGCCGCGCCTCAAGGTGTACGGCGAGGGACTCGAGATCGGTGTCGACGAGTTGCGGATGACCGATGAGGAAGCGGTGCAGGTGCTGACTGCAGCGGGCGCCGTTTCCGGACGAGCGCGGGTGATGCGGACCGCCGCCGGCTGGCCGGCAGTCCTCGGCCTCGCGGCGATGAGCGGCGAAGTGGACTTCAGCTCCGACCGGCTGCTGTCGCACACCCTTGACGAGTTCTTGGCTCAGGAGCTGCTCGCGGCGGCAACGCCGGCAACTCAGGAGGCGCTCACGCTCCTAGCCGTCTCGTCGATCGTCGATGCCAAACGGGCAGAACTGCTACTCGGCGAAGTCGAGGCACGAAACGCAGTTGCAAACGCGTCCGTCCGCGGACTTCTCACCGTCAACGGGCGCACCGCCCTGTTCTTCCACCCTCTACTGCGCGATCTGCTCATCCGCCGATTCACGGAGGGGCCGGAGGAAACCCGACATGGACTCCTCGCTAAGTGCCGGAACCTCCTCGCCCACCGCCTCTGGGACGAGGCGCTCTCGGTCGGCGAGCATTCTCACGACGCGGAGTTCATTGCGGACGCCATCGCCGTAGCGCTCGACGACCTGCTGGCCGCGGGCCGAACGAGCAGCCTTGATCGTTGGGTCACGGCCGCGCGAAAGGCGGCAGTCCAAGGCGGACCGGTCGACTACGCCGAAGCCGAGCT
>DATKRA010000033.1:0-5393 GCA_035532455.1 Gaiellaceae bacterium
GCGGCTGGAGAGGAGCGCGCGGCGGCTCTACGGCGACACGTTCGACTCGCTCTGGGGCGAGCTCGCACCGGTTCCCGCGGAGAACGTCCACCCGCTCGAGGGCGCCGTCGCGGGCCTCGACTCCTTCCCCACGCCCGGCCACGCGTCACACCACGTCTGCTACCTCGACCCCGACGGGACGCTGTACGCCGGCGATGCGTGCGGCGTGCGCGTCCTGCCCGGCCGCTTCGCCCTGCCGCCGACACCGCCGCCCGACGTCGACGTCGACGGCTGGGAGACGACCCTCGACGAGATCGAGCGGCGCGCGCCCGAGCGGCTCGCGCTCATCCACTTCGGCGTCGCCGACGACGTCTCCCGCCACCTCACCGAGCTGCGCCTGACGCTTCTCGACTGGGCCGAGTCGGTCGAGGGCGGCGCGAGCGAGGAGGAGTTCATCGCGTACGCGCTCGCCGAGCTCCACGATTCCGGCGAGGATGTCGCCGCGTACGAGCAGGCGATGCCGTTCTGGCAGTCGTACCGCGGCCTCGCTCGCTGGGCGGAGAAGAGGGCGGCGCGCGAGGGTTAGGCTCCCACCATGCCCGCCGTGCCCGTACCGCTCGAGGTCGACGCCTTCCTCGCCGCCCCGAATCCCGCGGTCGTGGGAACGGTCAGCCCGAGCGGCACGGCCCACACAGCCGCCACCTGGTACGACTGGGAGGACGGGCGCGTCCTGCTCAACATGGACGAAAGCCGGTTGCGGCTGCGCTACCTCCGCGGCAACCCGTCCGTCTCCCTCACCGTCCTCGGCACGAACGACTGGTACGCGCAGGTCACGCTCCTGGGCCGTGTCGTCTCGATCGAGGACGACCCCGACCTGGCGGACATCGACCGCCTCTCGATCCGTTACTCGGGACAGCCGTTCGCCAACCGCGACGCCAAGCGCGTCAGTGCGTGGATGGAGCCGGACCGATGGACTGCGTGGCCTCTTCCTCGCTGAGGTCCTCGGTCTCGGCGATCCAGAGCGGGCCGCCGCCGCACTCCACCCGCCGCGCGTCTTCCAACTCGGTCAGCGAGGTGGCGAGCACGCGCACCGTCTTGCCGTCGAGTTCGAGCAGGGCGCCCTTCAGCCCGCCGTCGACGCGCATGCTGTAGCGCCAGGCCCACGCGAGCCTGTGAACCTCCGCAGCCGGTCGCGCCAGATCGATCCACACGGCTTCGTCGCCGAAGAACGTCTCGTACGAGCCGGAGCCGTCCGCCTGCACCGTCCCCGGTTCGCCTGCCTCGAGCTTGGCGAGCGCCTCCGCGAGCGCTTCCACGATGACGGGGCCGGCCGTCGGGAAGAAATCGTCGGGCGGCTGGAGCTCCCCGAGCGGGATGCGGCGCTGGGCGAGGATCGGGCCCGTGTCGAGCTCGGCGTCCATGCGATGGAACGAGATCCCGATCTCCTCCTCGCCCGCCCTGATCGCCCACGCCACCGGCGTCGGGCCGCGATGGAGCGGCAGGAGCGACGGGTGGCCGTTGAGCCAGCCGTGCTTCGGGACGGCGAGCGCGTCGGCCGGGATCTTCCACGGGAAGCCCATGCACACGACGAGGTCGGGCTCGACCGACGCGAGGAGCGGCACCAGCGACGTGCGGCGCGCCGGCATGAGGATCTCGAGGTCACGCGGCGCCGCCGCAAGGAGCTTCGCCGTTCCGTCGGTCCCATCGGGGCCGTCGAAGCCCCGCATCGTCAAGAGTGCGACCGGCTGATGCCCCGCGTCGCGGAGAACGGCGTCGAAGCCGGCGAGAACCGGCGGGATCATGGTGACGATGACGACACGCCAGCCCATCGAGCGCGGAGAATACGCGCTCCCGACGGGCAGGGTTAGCATCCCGCCCATCGAGACGAAACACGTACTGCTCGCCGTCGCTGCTCTGGTGGGCGCGACGGTTCTCTACGCCCCTACCACCCACGCTGCCGCGCGAAGTTGCGGGTACGAGCGACACCCGGCTCGGATGACCGTCCGAGTCCTCCACATGTACAACCGGCCGATCGGCCGGAGAGAGTGCGATCTGGCGAAGGGGCCCATTTGGGACCCGTGGCTTCCAGCACGCCCCGGCGACGGCGAGACGATGGTCATCGACGGGCACGACGTGACGCCTGTCCCGGGCTACGGCGCCCATGGGCCGTTCTACAGGCTCTACCTGCTCAGGCCGGGCGATCTGGCGACGATCCGATGGAAGGGCGTTCGGTACACCTACCGGTTCGCCATCAAGCCCTTCGCCGAAAGGCAGTGCCTCTCCAAGCGCGTCAACGACTTACCCGCCCGCCTCGCCGGCGAGCTGATGTGCGTTCGTAACGACAAGCCGGTCAAGCACTGGGGCGCGGAAGGCTTCTACATCAGGTGCTGCTGGCCCCGATACACCCGGGAGAAGTTCCTCTACGAGCGGGCGGTGCTGATCAGGACCACGCCGGTCTCGTAGCCGGTTGGCTCACTCCTCGCGGAGGATGCGGGCGCCCGACGACTGAGTCCGCGCCTTGACGACGATCTCGTCGACGTTCACGTGCCACGGCCGCGTGAGTGCGAAGAGGATGCAGTCCGCGACGTCGCCGGCCTGCAGCGCTTCGACGCCGCGGTAGACGGCCGCCGCCTTCTCCTCGTCGCCCTTGAAGCGGACGAGCGAGAACTCCGTCCCCTCGACGAGGCCGGGATCGACGGTCGTGACGCGGATCGGCCGGCCGAGGAGGTCTTCGCGCAGCGCGTAGGTGAAGCCGCGCTCGGCGAACTTCGCCGTGATGTACGACGCGCCGCCCTCGTACGCGGCGCGTCCCGCGACGGAGCCGATGTTGACGATGTGGCCCCAGTCGGCGAAGTGCGGCAGGCAGAGCCGCGTCATGCGCATCAGCCCGGCGACGTTGGTGCCGAGGACCCATGCCTCGTCCTCGTCGCTCGACTCGTCGAACGGAGCGCGCCCGAGGGCGCCTCCCGCGTTGTTGACGAGGATGTCGAGGCCGCCGAGCCCGTCGATCGCCGCCTCGACGAACCGCGCGGAGCTGCCGGGATCGGTGACGTCGAGCTCGTGCGCGATCTCGGTCTCGAGCCGCTCCGCCCGTCTGGCTCCGCCCGCAACATGCACGCCCACCTCGGCAAGCGCGCGGGCCGTCGCGCGCCCGATTCCCGAAGACGCCCCGGTGACGATCGCGCGTTTCCCCGTCAGATCCACTGCTCGTGACTCTACGTGCGTAACCGCGTTCGCGACTTCCTCGTTCTCCTCGTGATCCCGCTCGACGTGGAAAGGAGGGGAAAACGATGCTGCTACTCGTAATCTTGGCGCTCTTGGCGATCGTCGCGTTCGGCGTCGGCTTCACGGTCCACTGGCTGTTCATCGTCGCGGTCGTGCTCGCACTGATCTGGGTGATCGCGATGGTCACAGGCGGCTTCGGCCGCACCGGCGCGCGGCGCTAGCCGGCTAGGCCGAAGAAGATCGAAGGATGAGCCGGGCGGCCCATTGCGGGTCGCCCGGCGGTGTGTAACGGTGACCGTGTGTCGAAGCCGGTCATCCTGCTCTGGATCCTCGCGCTGGTCATCCTCGAGATCCAGCACCTCAAGTGGATCTGGTGGGAGTACTGGAGTTGCCGCAACTGCACCGTGAAGCACAAGGACTGCGCGTGCGGCGAGACCCCGCTGTGGGTCATGTACCTCTAGCCGTCTCCGCCGCCACCTCCGCCCCCGTCGCCGGAGCCGTCGAGCTCGAGCTTCGTGAGCGTCAGCACGGTGTTCACCGTCTCGCCCTTGGCGCTGACGAGAGCGCCGACCTGCAGCCCGCTGGGTAGCGAGAAGCCGTCCGGGATGGCGAACGTGAGCGCCGGCCCGTCGCCTTCGGGCTGGATCGTGATCGAGCCGGCGTCGAGAGCAGAGACCGTCCCCTGCATCTCCACCTCGGTCGAGTCGCCGCTGCCCTGGCCCTGCAACTCGATCTTGCTGAGCGTCAGGACGCCGTCGACAACCGAGCCGCGCGCCTCGACCTCGCTGCCGGACGCGAGCCCGCCGGGCAAGGTAAAGCCGTCGGGGATCGCGAACGTGACCGGGCTCGCGTTGTCGCCGGGCTGGATCGTCACCGAGCCGGTGTCGAGGGCCGAGACGAAGCCCTCCACATGGACCTGCGCGGCGCCGTCGACGCTCGAGCCACCGCCGTCCCCGCTGTTCCCGCCATCGAGCTTGATCTCGACAAGGGTCAGCGCGGCGCCGGAGATCGAGGCGACGATCTCCACCTCGCTGCCGACCTGCACGAGCGGCGGCAGGACGACGCCGTCCGGGATGGCGATGACGGACGAGACCCCGTCGTCCGCGACCGTCACAGACGTCGCGTCGAGCGCCGTGATCTTGCCCGAGAAGTCGATGAGCACCGACGCTCCGAGAGACTGGACGTCCGTCCCGGTCGCTCCATTCTTCCCAAGCTCGACGTCGGTCTCGATCTGCTCGCCCGGGTGGAGCCCGGAGCGGGCCGCAGCACCCACGTGCGTGCTCGACGTGAGGCGGATGGCGAACGCGGTGCCTCCGCCGGCGACGAGGAGCTTCGCCCGTTGGATCTTGAGGATCGTCACGCGGAGCCGGGCGTGCGCGACACGACCGAGCTTGTGCAGTTGCGTCGCATGGATCGAGCCGTCCGCGAGCGCCGTGCCTGTGAACGCGACGCGCGAGCCGAGACGGATGGCACCGAACTGCCGCACAGCGACGCGAACGGAGGTCACCTTGCCGGGCGACGCGACGACGAGCACGTGGCGGCCCGCTTCCTTCGCGACGACGACGCCGTGAGCGGCCCCGGTCGCCGCCTGTCCCGTCCCCGGGATCAGAAGCACCGAGGCGAGAGCCGCAAGAACGATGAGCTTGGACATACTGGATATCTCCTTGGTCGTTGCCAACTCGCCAGCCTTACGGCGCTGATCGGCAAACCGGATTGGCCGGCCCGCGGATTTCCCCCCTTCGGGGCACCCCGGACGAGAGCTGCACGGCGCGGTAGCGGGTTAAGAGATAGAGCCCCCGAGCGAGCCCCCCTTGGTAGGAGACTCCGGTTCTTCCTGCTAGACGGAACGCTGGTGAGGCGGGTTACGGCACGGTCACACGCCGACTTATTCAGCCCGGACTAGCGCGGCGGCCGGGTCAAGGTTGACGCACGCCGCGCCGGTCTGAGAGAGTGGCGGGGGTCGAAGCCCGTGGACTGCGTAAGCGGTTTGCGGGCTTTGACATTTCATCCGGCTATGTCGCCGTGCCCTCTGCGCTTCAAGTGAGAGAGCACTCTCGCGCCGGTGACGCTCATCACACTCGGCTCTCTGGCAACCCGACACACATCAATCGGAGCGCCATCACTTCTCCTTCAAGAGGGCTGTTCCGGAATCTTCGTGGTGGTGGCGGCAAACAACGTGCCCTCCGTAC
>DATKRA010000034.1:0-63460 GCA_035532455.1 Gaiellaceae bacterium
GCGGAGTCGGGACTCGGTGCAGTCGTCGGCGTGGGCGTCGCGCTCGGAGCCGTCTACTGGGGACTCGTCCTCTGGCGGGGCCGCGCTAGAACCGAGCCGTCCACTTCGCCCGCAGATACGCCCTGACGCAGGCGCCGGCGAGAACGGCAGGAGGGGCCTCGACGACGATCGCCCCCGCGCGCTGCAGGCGCGCAGCCGCACGCGCGCGCGCGGCGAGCACGTCGAGCGCGACCGCCGTGCGGTAGACGTCCCCCGGCGCGATCGGCCTGGCGCGAATCGCCGCGTCGAGATCGGGATCCGCGGCGCTGGCGACCGCAATCGCGTGGCGGCGCGCGACGACGGGAAGGGCCTCGACGAGCGGTTGCGCCGCCGCCTCCTCCAGGAGATCCGTGAGGACGAGGACGAAGGCGCGCTTGACACCACGGATCCGGGCGAAGGCGAGCTCGTAGTCGCTCTCCTCGGGGCGCGGCTCGAGGTCGAAGATGGTGGTCACGACGGCTCGCGCGCCCGCGCGCCGGGGCGGCAGCGCGCGGATGACGTCACCCGCGAACGCGATCACGCCGCAGCGATCGCCGAGGACGTCCGCGACGGCGGCGACGGCGACCACGGCGTCCAGCGCAGCGTCGAGGCGGGTACGGTCGGCAAAGGGCGCCGCCATCAGCCGGCCGCAATCGACGACGCAGACGACGTCACGATCCCGCTCGACGCGGTACTGGTTGCTCATCGGCCTCCCGAGACGCGCGGTCGCGCGCCAGTTCACCTGGCGGATGTCGTCGTCGGGCGAGTACTCGCGGACGGACTCGAACTCCGTCCCGAGCCCGAGCGGCCCACGCCGCCGCAGCCCCTCGTCGCGGAAGCGCCCGGTGCGGACGCTGCTCGCGAGCCGCCGTGCCGCAGGCAGATCGGGGTAGACGAGCAACTCGGCCGTCTCCCCCACCTCGTGCGTCCAGGCGGCGAGACCGAGCGGCCCCGTGCGGCGCACGACCGACTTTGGCAGAACATGCCTACCGCGACGCCGGGCGACGAGGAGCCCGGCCAGCACGCCGTCACCCCCGGTCGGCGTGAACGTGAGATCGGGCGGGACGGGCTGGCGGAGCTTCACCCGCGCCGGCTTCTTCGCCTCGAGCGTCAGCGTCGCCGGTACTCCCCGCGCCAGCCGGTCGGGGACACACCGCTCGACGACCGGCGGCGTGCGCACGAGCCACGCGTCCACGACAAAGCATGTCGCGAGTGCGACCGCGAGGAGCACGGCGACGGGAACCGGGAGGATGACGAGCGAGACCGCGATGCCCGCAAGGACGGCCGCGGCGCGCGGCGTGGGCGTCACCGCGGAACGGGGACAGCGTCGAGCGCAGCCGCAACCGCTGCATCCGGTGAGTAGCCCTCGAGCTCGGCTTCCGGTCGGAGGAGAAGCCTATGTCGCAACACGTCGGGCGCGACCTCGGCGACGTCGTCGGGTGTCACGTAGCCGCGGTCGTCGAGCCGCGCGACCGCCTTCGCCGCCGCGAGGAGATGGACGCCGGCCCGCGGGCTGGCGCCGAGCTCGACGCTCGGCAGCGTCCGCGTTGCGCGCACGATCGCGGTGACGTATTCCGCGACCTCGTCCGAAACGCCGGTCGCGTCGAGCTCCCGCGACGCCTGCAGCAACTCCTCCACCGCCACGACCGGCTTCACGTCGTCGAGCGTCGCCGGGCGCACGCCGCGATGGCGAAGCGCGAGGATCGCCTTCTCGGTCTCCTCGTCGGGATAGCCGATCGCGAGCTTGAAGAGGAAGCGGTCGAGCTGCGCCTCGGGCAGTGGATACGTGCCTTCGTACTCGACCGGATTCTGGGTCGCGAGGACGAGGAACGGGTCGGGCAGCGCGCGTGGCGATCCCTCGATCGACACCTGCCGCTCTTCCATCGCCTCGAGCAGCGCGGCCTGCGTCTTCGGCGGCGTGCGGTTCACCTCGTCGGCGAGCAGGACGCTCGTGAACACCGGACCCTGCCGGAACGAGAGCTCGCCGCCGTGGAGGGTCATCGTCCCGAGCAGGTCGGACGGGAGCATGTCGGGCGTGAACTGGACCCGCCGGAACTCGAGACCGAGCGAGCGCGCAACCGCATTGGCGACGAGTGTCTTCGCCGTGCCCGGCACGCCCTCGAGCAGGACGTGGCCTCCCGCCAGGAGCGCGCAAAGGATGCGCTCCACCGTCGCCTCCTGGCCGACGGCGACCTTGCCCACCTCGCCGACGACGCGATCGCGGATTCCGTCCATCAGCGCCGATCTTCTCCCATTCGGGCAAGCGCGCGCCCGACTGACAGCACGTCGGCGTCGGATCGCGCCGGCTGGAGCAGCGCCCTGGCCTCGTCGTCGGGCAGGCCGAAACGCCGCGCCGCAGCCTCGAGATCGGCGTCGGCCGCATCGGACGGCAGCGCCGCGCGGGCGAGGAGAGCCCGCCGCGCCTCACGCCGTACGGGCTCGACGGCCTCGTCCCGCCGGCCGCCGCGCAGGAGAACGCTCGCGAGCGAATCGACGTATTCGCGCCGCGGAGGAGGCATGTCCCGGACTTCCGGCTCGGGAGGGCCGAAGCGCCGGCCGCGAGCCACGAGCCAGACGAGAGCCGCGAGACCAAGCCCGCCGAGGAGCAGCTTCCACGCGAAGGGCAGCGCGCTCAGCCCGGCCGACCGTCCGTAGCCGTGGTAGTTCTCGAGGAACTCGACCGGCCGAGTTGACGGGCCGGCGAGCACGAGCCCGAACGCGGCGTTGTCGGCGGTTCCGAGCAGCCGGTTCTGGAGCGGCGATGCATCGGGGAGAAGCTCGACGGTGCCGCGCCCGAGGCTCGTGGAAGAAACGAAGCCGTGACCGCGCCACGTCAAGCCGGCGGTCCGGATGGCCAGCCCGTCGGCGCGAGCGAGGCGGCCGCGACGCACACGCGGCGGCGCGCTCGCCCCGAGCTCCCGCACGGCGTCCCGCGACAGTCCGGATGCCACGAGCCGGCCGCCGGCGCGGACGAACGCAGCGAGCGCGGCGAGGTCGGCCGGCGCCACCGACGGAGGGTCGAGGAGAAAGACCGTTGCCGCCGCGCTCGGCCGCGCGTCGTGTGGCAGCGAGCGAGCCTGGTCGATCGCATGTCCCGCGCGCCCGAGCAACTCGGCGTACGCCGCCGTCCCGGCCGGCGCGGTCGCGTACGAGGAAGACCGCGGCCCACCCGGTGTTCCGCCGGTGAGCGTGCCGAGCACCCGCAGCACGATGTTGAAGGCGACGATCACCGCGACAAGCCCGAGACCGACTCTCCAGCCGCGGCTCACGTACGCGCCTCCTCGAGCAGGCGCGGCCACTCGCTCCGGGCGGTAGCCACGTCGTCCGGCACCGGATTGCGACCGCCGTAGACGACCTCGTCGAAGTCGTCGGCGAGCCGGTCGAAGCGCGGGTTGCGCAGGAGCCTGCGGGCCTCGCGGGTACGGAGCGACGGCCGCAGCGGCAACACCCGCGCGCGACCGAGCCGCAGGAGCCCGGCGCGGAAACGGAGCCGGAGCGCGGCCACGAGATCTCCGCGCCGCTCGGCATCCTCGGCCGCCCGCTCGAGGGCGCCGGGATCCTCCTCGCCGACTCGCCTCCGGCCCTCCGACGCGGCGGCTTCGTATCCCGTCCGGCGCCGCGCGAGCCCGAGTGCGAAATAGACCGCGACGGCAACCGCGATCGCGCCGAGGATCAGCCAGAGGTGGCCTACGCCGCCGACCTCGAACGAGAGCCAGTTCCAGAACCTCACGGCGAAGTGGAGATGCCGGGCGAGCCACGAGAGGACGCCGTGGAACGGCCGCGGCAGATGCGAGCCGTGAAAGCGCCGCTCGGAGAGGATCTGGCGCGCCTGGGCGCGCGCTCCTGCCGGGCTCATTGCCGAGGCTTCCACCCGGGCGGCGGCGGCCAGAACGGCGGCTGATCGGGCTCGACCGGCGGGAACGCCGTCTCAGGGTCCGGCGGCGCCGGCGGCCCGGGCGTCCATCCCGGCGGCGGGGGCCAGTACGGCGGCTTGTCCGCCGTCCACGCAGGCGCCTCGGGGAAGAAGTCGGGAGCCGCGACCTCCGTCCCCGGCTCGCGCTCGACGCCGAGTCTTTGCGCGAGCAGGAACAGGTCGAAGCCTTCCTTGCGGACACGGAGGTCGATGTAGAGGACGGTCGCAAAGGCCGCGGCGGCCGGCGTCGTCAGCATGCTGCCGACGGTCGAGGCAAGCGTGTTGAGGACGAAGCCCGTCGCGGTGTTCCGGGCGGGATTCGCGAACGCGACCCCCACGACGAGCGCGGTGAGCGCAGTGCTGATGATCGCGACGAGCAGGTAGCCGACGATGGCTACGCCGAACGTCGTCCACCACCGTCCTTTGACGAGCCGGCGCGAGCGTCCGAGCGCACGGAACGGTCCGGCTCCCTCCACCAGCAACGCGGGAATCGCCACGGAGAACGCTCCCCACAGGTAGATCCCCGGAATGACGCAGAAGATCAGCCCGAGGGCCTCCAAGATCCCGGCGACGATCGTGAGCACGACCACCGCCGGCAGCCGACGGAGCGCGTAGCGAAGCGAGGAACTCCAGTGCGCCTCCTCGCCGAGATACGCGTCCGCAACCGCCCGGAAGCACCCGGCTTGGGCGAGCTGCGTGGCGATGAAGGAGATGAGGACGCTTGCGCCCACGCCGACGGCGAGCACCACGGCGTCGTGATGGCTGATGAACACCGGTTGCCCGCTCGAGAAGCCGGGGCCGCCGCCGGACAGGTTGACGCCGTTCGGCAACGCCGACACCTGAATGGCGTTGACGAGGACCTGCGCGGGCAGGACGACGAAGACGACGATCTTCCAGAGCGTCAGCCAGTTGCGCGTGTAGATCTTGATCCCGACGTCGAGGATCTCGCCGATCCCGAGGGGCCGCAGCCGCGGCGCTGGCGATTGGGCCGACATCCTCGCCACTATCCTGACACTCGTGGCTGACGAGGAGCATCTCGACCGGGAGACCGTCGAGCGCATCGAGCAGCCGGTCTCGGAGGAAGCGCAGCACGAGGCGCGACTGACACCGGCCGAGGCGGTCGCGCGGATGAAGATCAACGTCCCGGTGCGCGGCAACCGCAAGCTCCGGACGCTCGTCGAGCGCGTCAACGCCGACGAGCAGCTCAAGGGCTGGTGGCACGTTTCGAACGTCAACGCGGTGGCGCGGATGGAGATCAACGACCACTCGTGGGTTCACGTCCAGATCGTCACGAACATCGCGCTCAAGCTCCTTCGCCAGCTGACGAAGCACGGGATCGAGCCCGGCCTCGTCCGCGACTTCGGGCTCGAGCAGGACGACGCCGAGGTCGTGGTCGTCCTCTCCGCCCTTCTCCACTGCGTCGGGATGTCGATCCACCGGCACGGCCACGAGGACTTCTCCCTCTTCCTCTCGGAACCGAAGATCCGCGTGCTGCTCGCCGGGATCTACGACGAGCCGGATCTGACCGTCATCACGTCGGAAGTGCTGCAGGGGATCATCAGCCACCGCGCCGACGGGCAGCCGCTCACGGTCGAGGCCGGGATTCTTCGTGTCGCCGACGCGCTCGACATGGCGAAGGGCCGCTCGCGCATCCCCTTCGAGAAGGGCAGCGTCTCGATGCACTCGCTCTCGGCGGCGGCGATCGAGGACGTGACGATCAGCGACGGCGACGAGCGCCCGATCAAGATCGAGATCCTCATGAACAACAGCTCGGGGATCTTTCAGGTGGACGGCCTGCTCAAGGCGAAGCTCCGCGGCAGCGGGCTCGAGCCGTACGTCGAGGTCGTCGCGCACATCGACACCGAGACCGAGCGTCGCCTCGTGCCGATGTACCGACTCGAAATCTGACCGCGCTAGACTGGACGCCGACCTGTGCGGGATCGTCTAACGGTAGGACGCCGGACTCTGAATCCGGAAGTTGGGGTTCGAATCCCTGTCCCGCAGTTTCAACGAAGCACTGCTCAGGCCGCGCGTGGCGTCGGAGTCGCTTCGGTACTCCGGAGTATCGCTTCGAGCTCCTCCGGCGGAACGGGACGGGAGAGCGCGTAGCCCTGGATCAGCTCGCAGCCCGCTGCGGCGAGCCTGCTCCAGGTGGTTCGGTCTTCGACGCCTTCGGCGACGACCCGCTTGCCGAGCCTGTGGGCGAGCTCGGTGGTGGCCTCGACGATTGCGACGTCGGCCGGGGTCATCTCGATCACGAAGCTCCTGTCGATCTTGATCTCGGTGACGGGCAGCGTCTTGAGGTGCTGGAGCGACGAGAAGCCCGTCCCGAAATCGTCGAGGGACAGCCCCACGCCGAGCCGCTGGAGTCGCGTGAGCATCGCGCCGGAACGGGCCGGGTCAGAGTGAATTGCGCTTTCGGTCACTTCGATGACCACCGCGCTCGGATCGAGGTGGTGACGATCGAGCGCCGCAGCGACGCGCTCGTCGAGGTCGCCGAGGAGATCGGACGCGCTGACGTTGACCGAGACGCGTAGATGGAGGCCGGCACGTTCCCACTCGGCGCACTGGCCGAACGCCTCATCGAGGACACGCGTCGTCAGCTTGTGGATGAGCCCGGTTGCCTCTGCGAGCGGAATGAAGTCGGCGGGCAGGAGGAGCCCGTGGACGGGGTGGCGCCAGCGGACGAGCGCCTCGGCGGAGTGCACGCGGCCGGTTCGCGAGTCGGCCTGGGGCTGGAACCACAGCTCCAGGGCGTCCCCGTCGAGCGCCTGAGCGAGCTCGGCGGCGAGGCGCGCACGGTTCCGCTGCGGTCGGCGTGCCGCAGCCGACGATGCGGGATGACGACTGTCACCGGTCACCGGCTTCGCGCCGTAGACGGTGTAGCGACCCTTGCCGGCGGCCTTGGCCGCGTAGAGCGCGCGGTCGGCGTCTCCGAGCAGCGTGTCGGGGGTCGCGTCGTCCACCTCGCTGACTTCCACCTCGCTGATCCCGACGCTGGCGCCGATCTCGATCGCGCCCAGGCTCCGGCCCTCGAGCGGGAACGGCTCGCGGAGCGTTTCGAGGATCCGCTCGGCCACGTCCTGGGGATCCATCTGTACATCCGGGTCGAGGAGGACGACGAACTCGTCGCCGCCGAAGCGGCCGACGGTGTCCGTGCCGCGCACCACGGCCGTGAGACGGATCGCGACGGCCTGGAGAAGCTTGTCGCCGGCCGCGTGACCGAGGCTGTCGTTCACGTCCTTGAAGCCGTCGAGATCGACGAAGAGCACGGCCAGACGTAGGCGCCGCCTGCGTGCCGAGGCGAGCATCCACTCGGCGCGGTCGAGCACGAGCGTCCTGTTCGGCAGGCCGGTCAGCGCGTCGTAGAAGGCCTGGTGGCGCAGCTGCCCCTGCGCGTTGATGAGGTCACGCTGGACGAGCGCCTGCCGCGCGAGGACGAGGCCCGCGAGCAGGATTGCGATCCCGTCGAGCGTCAGGCCTGGGAAGAACGGATCGCGCCGGTCGGAGAAGAGGAGGAGGCCGAACCCCAGCCCGACGGCGACCGTCGGAAGCCAGCTGACACGGTCGCGAGCTGGCTCGAGCGCCTCGTTGTCGGTCACGGTCGTCTGCGTCGCGCCCGCGACGGCCATCAAGGCCAGTGCAACCATCCAGGTCGAGTCGATGAGATCGCCGGTGTGATAGCTCGAGTGCAGCGTGATGTAGCCATAGATGACGTCCCCGACCACGAACAGGACGAGACCGGCTGCGAGCAGCCGGAGCGGCGAGCGCAACGATGGCACCGCCCCGCGTAGGAGCGCAGACGAGATCCCGACGAGCAGAACCATGTCCCCGGCTGGATAGGCGACCGAGAAGGCAACCTGCAGGGAGCTGCCGCTGCCGGCGACGAGAGTCGGCCCAAGGACGACGTACACGACCAGCGCCGACCCGGCGATCGCGACGACCGCCATGTCGACGCCCAGCCGCAACCGCCCCGACCGATCGCCGCGCGCCATTGGCAGCGACAGCAGCCCGGCGAGCATCAGCGGGTAGAAGGAGAGGTAGAGGACGTCGGCAACCGACGGATAGGGCGTCTTCCCGAGCACGTCGTACACCTGGAAGGCGACCTGACCCGCAAGCTGGCCGGCGATCCCGAGTGCGAACAGCCGCCAAGCCCGGGCCAGCCGCCGATTCCCGCGGCAACGCCGCGAGGCTGAGTACGCCGAGCCTACGGCCGCAGCCGAGACGACATAGAAGAACAGGTTCGCGGTCGAGGACGGCCCCCACCTCATCGCCTGCCATGACGCGTATGCGGCGATGACCAGCCCCATCGCGAGCCCCACGCGGCGAACGGGCGACTCGCGAACGCGCGTGTATACGGCGGCCAGCCACTTCGGCCAATCCGGTATGCGCACATGTACCCGCGGAAACGCGACCATCGTCACATCCATCGGCGTGCGGCGCAACTGGGTCACCGCAGTTCCCCGCAGTTTCTCCTCATGCCGCTGTCACCCCGCGCCCGTACCATCGCCGCAGACCTTGGACGCCGAACCGAATCTCGGTCTGCCGCCCTACCTTCGTGAGTCCTCAGGAGCGAGGCCACGGAGGAGCTCGACGCGCCGCCGGCCGCCCAGTCGCCGCGGGCGTGGCCGGCCGCGGCTGCGCGTCTGGATCCCGCTCCTCGCGCTCCTCTTCCTCTCCCCCGCCCTCTACTCGTGGACTCAGATGGCGCTGCGCCCCTCGAGCCTGCCGCTTGGCGTGAACTCCGTCGAATGGCTCCGCCAGCACCACTTCAACTGGCTCGTCGACAACGTCGAGCACTACTGGTACTCGTGGCATACCCCGCAGAAGGGCGGCCCGGGATTGACGACGCTGCCGTCGGTCGGCATCGGCAACAACCATCCGAAGCACCCGAAGAAGGCGTATCTGCCGCCGAACATCAAGCCGGTCTTCAGGTATGCGCTGCCGGGCGAAGGGGTCTGGAAGCCGACCGGCCCGCCGGTGAACGGCGGCCCGCCCGTGCTCGTCACGACGTTCCGGACGGAGACCGCCTATCCGCAGATCCTCGCGTACGTCGCGTGGTTCGACCATACGCGCACCGCGAGCGCCTACTATCCGGGCCGCTACGAGCCGCCGACTGCCACGCTGCGCGGGCCGACGGAGATCCCCCACGGGCAGCGCTACCGCCTGCTCGCGTCGTTCAACGGCGGCTTCATCTACGCCGACGGGCTGAACGGCGACTCCCTCGACGGAGTCACGAACGAGCCGCTGAAGCAGGGCAACGCGACCGTCGTCGCCTACAAGAACGGCAAGGTGAACATCATCAGCTGGAAGGGCGGCCCGACCGCTCCGCGGAACATCGCATGGGCGCGGCAGAGCCTTCCGCTGATCATCGACAACGGCAAGCTCAATCCGAATCTCAACCTCGGCACCGAGTGGGGCTACACACTCGGGAACGCCATCCGTGTCTGGCGGACCGGCCTCGGAATCGACAAGCACGGCAACCTCATCTACGTCGCCGCCAACTACCAGACCGTCATCACGCTGGCCCAGATCCTCAAGCGTGCAGGGGCGGTGCGCGCGATGGAGCTCGACATCAATCCCGAGTGGTACACGCTCATCACGTACCGGCACAAAAACGGCCATCTCGTGCCGACGCCGGTCGCGTACAACTACCAGCAGCCTTCCACGCGGTACCTTGTGCCGGACGATCGTGACTTCTTCGCCATTTACCGGCGCCTGCCCGGGGCAGTCACGGTTCCTCTCAAATAGCTAACACGACCGACGGGAAGGGTGGGCACACTGGGTCTCAGATGCGGCGCGGGATCTCACTGTTCGGGATCGTCCTGCTCGCCGCGGCGCTCGGCGCTGCGGTGGCGCGCGCTGACGGCGGCTCCGGGACGACGACGACCGACACGACCACGACCGACACGACGACCACCGTCACGACGACGACGCAGACGACGACCACGACGGCGCCGACGTACGTGCCGCTCGTCCGGTCACGCTTGCCGCGCGGCTGCGTCGGCGCGGGAGTCGCCGCGATCAAGACGCCCCATCGCGCCGCCGTCGCGCTTGGTCTGCCTCACGCCGGTCTCGGTGCGTCCGAGTACCCGGCGTCGCACCCCTTCCTCACCTTCGACTCGGCCACCGCAACCGGTTCCCGCTGCCGCAACGACCGCGTGACGCTGACGAACGTCTCCCTCCTCGGCGGCGCCATCACAGCCGCAGCCATCACGGCGACCGACGGGAAGGGGAAGGTGACCGGGCTCGAACTCGACGGCTCCCCGGTGACCGTGAAGGCAGGCCAGACCGTCGCGGTCGGGAGCTGGGGACTGCTCGAGCGAGGCGCGAAGGACGGTCGCCTCTCCGCCCCGCTCGCGCTGCACTTCGTGTACCGGCACGACTCGGTGCCGGCGCGGACGACGATCTACGTCGCCTTCGCGGCGACGACGCAGCCGCGCGTCGTCGTCACGCCGGTCGTCCATCGGCACCACCACCAGCACCACCACCCGCAGCAGTCTGCGAACACGTCGCGAGTCCCGCAGCCGCTCACCGTGACGCCGAAGCTCGGCTACAAGCCACGCCACTACGTCTTCCCGGTCGACGGCGGAGCGTCGTACGGCGACACGTACGGGGCGAACCGGAGCGACATCTACGACGGCTGGCATCACGGCGACGACCTCTTCGCGCCGCTCGGCACACCGGTGCTCGCGGTCGCAAACGGGAAGCTCAGCCCGCTCGGCTGGGACGGGCTCGGCGGCTGGCGCCTCTGGCTCACCGACAAGAAGGGCAACTCCTTCTACTACGCGCACCTCGCCGGCTATGCGCGCTCCATCCTCCACGACCGGCGCGTGAAGGCGGGACAGGTGATCGGCTTCCTCGGCCGCACCGGTGACGCGTTCACGACGACGCCGCACCTCCACTTCGAGATCCACCCGCGACAACTCCTGAAGCTCGGCTACGACGGCGCCGTCGACCCGACGACGTATCTCCAGAGCTGGCGCGTCGTCCACCTTCCGGCGAGCGCGATCCCGCCCGCGACGCGGCTGCGCGCGCCGGCCGGCACGCCGTCGCAGGAGGCCGGCGTCGTGTGGCAGGAGCTGCTGAAGGCGCGGCACCTGATGCCGGACGGCGAGCCCGAGGTCGCGCAGACGCCGTCGCTGCGGCGCCCGTTCCCGGCCGCGCAGGAGTCCCCGGCGTTCGTCGATGCACGGCGTCTCGCGAGCTCCCGCTTCACCAGCAGCGACGCTCTGCGGGTGGCCGCCCGCCGCCGCTGGCCGTCGATCATGCTGGGCCTCGTGCTCGCTGCGCTCGCAGTCGTCGGCTCGCTCGTCTTTCTGCGCCGTCGCCGGTCGAGCTAGCTGACCGGCCTCGCTACACTGGCCCGCGCTCGGCGCATTCGTCTAGTGGCCTAGGACACCGCCCTCTCACGGCGGCGGCACGGGTTCGAATCCCGTATGCGCCTCTTTGCGAAGCTCGGGGCCGCGCCGATCCGCCCGTGGCCCCTCGCTCCTCCACCTGCGGCTGACTGAATCGCAGGCCTATTTGATTTCCAGTCTGTTGCCTGCTTGGTTACCGCGAGGGAGGGCGGGACGCCTCGTCCTCACGTTGTCGAACGTTCTCGGATGGAGGCAAATAGATGGGTTCGATGAAGAAGGTTCTTGGCGGTATCGCCCTGGCCGGCGTCATGGCCGCCGGGGGGTCGCGGCTTCGGTGGCACTGGCAGCGAGCCACGGCTCGACTTGGGGGCCCGGCAACTGCTCAGGCGCTGCGGAGAACGCCGGGGCTCGGTCGGCAAGCATCACGGCGATCCTCGCCGGTAACTCCAAGGCCGGGAGCAGCTGCTCCATAACGATCGTGGGCAAGTTTTCGACGCTGCCCGCGAAGAACACGCCTGTCTCTGGGTTCGTCCACGTGGTGCGCACCGCAAAGGCAGGGATCTACAAGGGCACGATCAAGACGAAGACGTTCACGGGGACGCTGACGCTCTCGGCCGTAGGCGTGACGATGACGCTCCCGAACAGCGGATGCGGCTGGACATATCAGTGGATCGGCGGCCACTGGGTCGCGATGTACACGACCTGCTGAACGTACGACGCGCTGACGATCGACCTCTTCAACGCTTTCCCCGGCGTTACAACGCCGGGGAAAGCGGAACCCGCCTCTCCACGCTTCGCTGAGCGGTGACCCGGGTGCCGGCGCGGCCGGCCGCCACCTCTGAAAGATCGGTCAGCGCGCCGATCGTGGCTTCCCGGCCAGTCGACTCCACGAAGCGGCACACCGCCTCGACCTTCGGCGCCATCGAGCCCGACGCGAACTCGAGCCGGCGCAGCTCGGCGGGAGAGGCACGACGAATCGGCGTGGCCGCGGGCGTCCGCCAGTCGCGCTCGATGCAGGGGACGTCGGTGAGGATCAGAAGCCGGTCGGCGTCGAGGCGCTCGGCGAGCAGTGCCGCGGTCAGGTCCTTGTCGATCACCGCCTCGACTCCGCGCAGCCGGTCGCCGTCGCGGACGACGGGGATCCCTCCCCCGCCGGCGCACACGACGATGGCCCCCTCGTCCAGCAGCGCCTCGATCGCACCGATCTCGACGATCTGCTGCGGGAGCGGAGACGGGACGACGCGGCGGTAGTGGCCGCCGTCCGGAGCGACCGACCAGCCGTGCTCGGCCGCCAGGCTCCGCGCCTCGTCCGCCGTGTAGACGGGGCCGATGGGCTTTGTCGGCCGCCCGAAGGCGGAATCGCCGGCATCCACGACGACCTGCGTGAGAAGCCCGACGACGTCGGTGCGCGTCTCGTTCCGCAGCGCCTGGACGACGAGGTAGCCGATCATCCCCTGGCTCTCGGCGCCGAGGATGTCGAGCGGATACGGACGCACTTCGCGGTACGCGTCCGCTTCGAGCGCGAGCAGGCCGACCTGCGGGCCGTTCCCGTGCGTGATCACGAGCTCGTTGCCCACGGCGAGGTCCGCGAGCGCTTCAGCGACCTCGGCGACGTTCCGGCGCTGAATGTACGCCTCTGCGGGCTCGCCGCGCCGCAGCAGCGCGTTGCCGCCGAGCGCGACGACGAGCCGGCTCACAGCTCGAAGCCGTGCGTCAGGGCCAGAAGGAGCGCCGCCTCCGTCGGCATCCGGTTCGCCGACTGCGCCCACACGGCGGAGCGCGGTCCGTCGATCACCGTCGCATCGACCTCCTCGCCGCGCTTCGCGGGCAAGCAGTGCAGGAAGATCGCGTCGGCCCGCGCGAGCGCCATCAGTTCCTCCGTCACCTCGTACGGACGGAAGACGCGCGCGCGCTCGTCGCGCTCGCTCTCCTCCCCCATCGACGTCCAGACGTCGGCGTAGACGACATCGGCGTGTGTCGCCGCTTCCGCGGGATCCGTGACGACCTCGAGCGTCGCGTCCGTCAGCTCGGCCAGCTGCCGCGCCCGCGCGAGGATCTCCGGGTCCGGGGCGTATTCCGGTGGGCACGCGATCACGACGTGGACCCCCGCGAGCGCGCCCGCCTCGAGGAGGGAGTGGGCGACGTTGTCGCCGCCGTCTCCGATGAAGGCGAGCCGCGCACCGCGCAAGCCGCCGTGCGCCTGCTCGATCGTGAGGAAGTCGGCGAGCGCCTGGCACGGATGATGCTCGTCGGAGAGGGCGTTGACGACCGGGACGGTCGCCCACGCGGCGAGCTCGTCCACCGTCTCCTGGAGGAAGCTGCGGATGACGATCGCGGCGCAGTAGCCGGACAGGGAGCGGGCCGTGTCGGCGAGCGACTCGCCCCGCCCGAGCTGCAGCTCCTGCGGCGAGAGGGAGACCGGCATCGCGCCGAGCTCGGCAGCTGCACCCGCGAAGGACACGCGCGTGCGGGTCGACGGCTTCTCGAAGATGCACGCGATCGTCCGGCCGTGCAGCGCGCCGTCGTAGTGGGCCGGATCGTGCTTCAGCTGCGCCGCGAGCCTGAGGACTCGGTCGAACTCGGCCGGGCTGAGGTCGGAGACGCGGGTGAAGTGGCGGACGCCGGTGGCGACGGTGTTCATGCGTGCACCTCCTGCGGAGCGGTTTTCGCGACGATCGGCGCCAGGACGTCGGCGATCGTCGGATGCCCGAGCTCCTCGAGCTCGTAGCGGACGTGCCGGATCGGGTGCCGGGAGTGGATGAGGCGCCCGAGGTCGATCGGCGTCCCGGTGATCACGACGTCGCACTCGGCGGCGTTGATCGTCTGCTCGAGCTCTCCGAGCTGCTCGTCGGAGTAGCCCATCGCCGGCAGGACGTTCGTGAGCTGCGGCCACTTCTCGAACAGATCCCGCAGCGAGCCGACAGCGTACGGGCGGGGGTCGACGATCTGCGCCGCGCCCGCTCTGCGCGCGGCGACGAGGCCCGCGCCGAACGGCATCTCCCCGTGCGTGAGGGTCGGCCCGTCGTCGACGACGAGGACGCTCTTGCCGCGAAGGTCGGGGCCGTCGTCGAGCACCGGCGGTGACTCCGCGAAGATGAGCTGGGCGAGGGGATTGACGTCCTGAACGTTCTTCACGACCGTCTCGACGTCGTTCGCGCCGGCGGTGTCGACCTTGTTGATCACGACGACGTCGGCCATCCGGAGGTTCGTCTCGCCCGGGTGGTACCGGAGCTCGTGACCGGGCCGTAGCGGATCGGCGACGACGATGAGCAGATCGGGCCGGTAGAACGGCAGATCGTTGTTGCCGCCGTCCCAGATGATGACGTCGGCCTCCTCCTCGGCCTGCCGGAGAATCGCCTCGTAGTCGACGCCGGCGTACATGACCATCCCGAGCCGCACCGGCTCCTCGTATTCCTCGCGTTCCTCGACCGTCGGATGCGACGCGTCGATCTCCTCGACCGTCGCGAACCGCTGCACGCGCATCGCCTCGAGGTCGCCGTATGGCATCGGATGACGGACGAGCGCCACGCTCAGCCCGGCGTCGAGCAGGGCGCGCCCGACGGCGCGGCTCGTCTGGCTCTTGCCACAGCCGGTGCGGACGGCGCAGACGGCGACCACCGGCTTCGTCGAGCGCAGCATCGTCGAATCCGGTCCGAGCAGCCGGAAGTCGGCGCCGGTCGCGAGCACGAGCGAGGCTTTGTGCATGACCGTCTCATGGGCGAGATCGGAGTACGCGAGGATCACCTCGTCGACGTGGTGCTCGCGCACGAGCTCCGCGAGTTCGGCCTCGGGCCGGATCGGGATCCCGTCCGGGTAGAGCGGGCCTGCGAGCACCGGCGGGTAGGTCCGGTCGGCGATGCCGGGGATCTGCGTCGCGGTGAAGGCGACGACCCGCGTCTCGGGGTCGTCGCGAAAGACGGTGTTGAAGTTGTGGAAGTCCCGTCCGCCGGCTCCCATGATGACGACCTTGTGCATGGATCCTCCCTTGCTAGACGCGGGAGGCGTGGCCGACATGGCGACGCCGCTTCCGCCGTGCGATCTCGTGCGCACCGGGTCTTGGCTGATCGGCCGGTGCCGGCCTGGCGCCGTCTCCGAGCTCGACGATCCGGGTGAGCTCGTCGATGCGCGCCGTGAGCCGCTCGATGCGAGCTTCGAGTCGGTCGAGCGGTCCGTGCGACCCGTTCACAGCCCCAGTGTCGACGCGCGCGCCCGCGACCGCATCCGCGGATGGAACGACCGGCGCGCGTGGGAAAGCCGCAGCCGGGTCGAACCCCGCGCGCGGCCTCGCCCGTTGGGAAGTCAGTGTGAAAGAGTCCCCGCAGCCCAGGCGCGATGTCTGGGAGCTCCCGCCGTCGGGCTTGCCGCTCCCGACGCCGCGCTTTCGCCACCACGCGTGGCTCCTGTTCCAGCGCGCGCTCGACCCGCTCGCGCCGCCGAGGCCGCTGCCGCTTACGCCGCCGCCGCGGCGGCGCGGAGGCGCTTGAGCGTCTCGTCGCGTCCGAGCAGCTCGATGCTCTCGAACAGGCCCGGGGAGACCTTCGATCCGGTCACCGCGACGCGGATCGGCTGGAACGCCTGGCGCGGCTTGAGCTCGAGCTGCTCCGCCGCGGCGCGCAGGGTCGCCTCGATCGCCTCCGCGTCGAACGGCTCGAGCGGCGCGAGCGCCTGGTCCGCCGCGGCGAGCATCTCGCCGCCGCCGGCGAGCTCCGCCGCGGTCGGCTCGACGTCACCGAAGAAGAAGCCCGCGAAGGCCGGGTACTCGGAGAACTTCGCGATCTTCTCCTGCACGAGCGGCGCGGTGCGCGCGACGCGCTCGGCGTCCCACTCGTACCCGTTCTCGCCGAGCCAGAGGACGAGGCGGTGCGCGTACTCGTCCGGCGCGAGCTCGCGGAGGTAGACGCCGTTCATCCAGTCGAGCTTCGCGTAGTCGAACTGCGCCGGGCTCGAGCTGACCCGCTCGAGGGAGAACCTCGCGACGAGCTCGTCGCGGTTCATGAGCGTCGTCTCGCCGTCGGGCGCCCAGCCGAGGAGAGCGAGGAAGTTGAGCATCGTCTCGGGCAGGTAACCGGCGGCGCGGAACTCGTCGATTCCCGTTGCGCCGTGCCGCTTCGAGAGCTTCTTCCCGTCCTCGCCGAAGATGTTCGGGACGTGCGCGTAGACGGGCAGATCGCCGCCGACCGCGCGGATGATCTGAATCTGCGTCGGCGTGTTCGAGATGTGGTCATCGCCGCGGATGACGTGCGTGATCCCGTCCCAGACGTCCTCCATCGGCGAGGCGAAGTTGTAGATCGGCCGCCCGTCGGAGCGGACGATGACCGGATCGGCGAGGTTCGCGTTCTCGAACTCGACCCGGCCGCGGACGATGTCGTCCCACGCCGTCACGCCGTCGTCGGGCATGCGGAACCGGATCGCGCCCTCGTCTTCGTACGCCTTGCCCTCGGCGACGAGCTGCTCGGCGACCTTGCGGCAGTCGTCCATCCGGTCGAGCTGGAAGGTCGGCTCCCCGTCCCAGTCGATCCCGATCCAGCTGAGCGATTGCTTGATCTGGTCGAGCGACTCTGCGACCTCGCGCGTCGTGTCGGTGTTCTCGATCCGGAGGCGGTTCTCACCGCCCTGCTGGCGCGCGAAGAGCCAGTTGAAGAGGAACGTCCGGACGCCCCCGATGTGGAGGAACCCGGTCGGGCTCGGAGCCATGCGGACGCGGACTGCCATGCGGATAGCGTAGGCGGGTGCGGACGCTGTCGCTGCGGGAGCTGAATCGCGCCACCCTCGCGCGGCAACTGCTGCTCGAACGGCGGAAGCTGCCGGCCCTCCGCGCGCTCGAACGGCTGGCCGGGCTGCAGGCGCAGTGGGCGCCGGCGACGTACGTCGGGTTGTGGACGCGGCTCGAGGGGTTCCGGCGCGACACGCTCGAGCGGGCGCTTGCGCGGGAGCTCGCAGTACGTGCCGTGCTCATGCGCGGCACCGTCCATCTCGTTTCCCGTCGCGACTACGGCATCTTCGCCTCCGCCGTCGCGCTCGCGGGCTGGATCCGGTCCGAGTCGCTCGAGCTCGCCGACCGCGTTCACGACTCCCTCGTCGAGTTCGGCCGCGAGCCGCGGACGCGCGCCGAGGTCTTCGCCTGGCTGCGCGACGAGCACGGCATCGAGCACGACGGCGGCCTCGGGTTCTGGTACGCGCTCCGCACCGCCGGACGGCTCACGCACGCGCCCGAATCGGGGACGTGGAAGCAGCCGCGCGAGACGCGTTACGTCCTCATCGAGCACGAGCAGGTCGATCCGGCGCCGGCACGCGTCGAGCTCGTACGGCGCTATCTCGCGGCGTTCGGCCCTGCAACTCGCGCGGACATCTCGGAGTGGAGCGGGCTCCGCGTCCGCGACATCGAGCCTGCGCTCGACGCGCTCGAGCCGCTGCGAACCTTCGCCGACGAGCGAGGCCGGGAGCTCGTCGATCTGCCTCGCGCTCCTCTCCCGCCCGCCGACACTGTCGCCCCGGTGCGGTTCCTGCCGCGGTACGACAACGTCGTCCTCTCGCACGCCGACCGGACACGTGTGATCGCCGACGAACACCGGCAGGTCGTCATCCACGGCGGCGGCATGGTCGAGGCGACGTTCCTCGTGGACGGCTTCGTCGCCGGGCTCTGGCGTGTCGAGAAGAGCCGCGTGCGCGTCGAGCCGTTCGCGCCACTGCCGCGCGCGTGGCGTCGCCAGGTCGACGAGGAAGCGGCGCGGCTGGAAGGCTGGCTCCGCTGATGCAGATCGGTGCGCACGTCTCCTCCTCCGGCGGGATCGACAAAGCCGTCGACCGCGCCGTCGAGCTAGGCGCCGACTCCGTGCAGGTGTTCACGCAGAGCCCGCGCGCGTGGCGGCCGACGAACCACGACCCCGCGAGCTTCGAGCGGTTCCGGGAGAAGTATGCGGCGGCCGGACTCGGCGGCGCGCTCTGCCACGCGGTCTACCTCTGCAACACGGCCGCGCCCGATCCGGTGACGTACGAGCGTTCCGTCGCGACGCTCTGCAACACGACCGAGGTCGCGTGCGCGATCGGGGCGCACGTCGTCTTCCACGTCGGCTCACATCTCGGGGCCGGACTCGACGCCGCGCTCGAACGCGTCGTCCCGGCGCTCGAGCAGGCGCTCGAGCTGTGCAGCGACGACACGTGGTTGCTGATGGAGAACTCGGCCGGCGCCGGCGGCACGATCGGTCGCTCGATCGAGGAGCTCGCGACGATCCATGAGCGAATGGGCCGGCCCGAGCGGCTCGGTGTCTGCCTCGATTCGTGCCACCTCTACGTGTCCGGCGTCGACGTGACCGATCCAGGCGCGCTCGATGCGTGCCTCGACGAGCTCGACACGACGATCGGTCTCGGCAAGCTGCGCGCCCTCCACGTCAACGACTCCGCGGCTCCGTTCGGATCAAACCGCGACCGGCACGCGAACGTCCTCGAAGGCGAGCTCGGCGAGAAGATGGGCGTCTTCCTCTCGAACCCGCGCCTGCAAGGACTTCCCGCGGTGCTCGAGACGTCAGGCCCGGACGGCCACGGCCCGGACGCAGCCGAGGTGCAGAAAACGAAGGACCTGCGCGCGCGCTGGCTCACCTGACCCTCTTGGCCACGTCCAGGCGTCTGACGCCAGGACATGGCCTGAGCAGCCAAGTACCGAAGCGCGACCCGGCACTCAAAGCGGCCTTGCGTCTCCTTCGGACACGTCCAAGCGTCTGACGCCAGGACATGTACGTTCGGGACGTGTCGGCGGTGCGCTATCGCTGGGTCGTGCTCGGCGCCGGGACGGTCGCGCAGGCGTCGTTCTCCGCCTCGACCGTCGGCTTGCCGGCGCTCGGGCCGGCGCTCAAGAGCCACTACGGGCTCACGCTCGGCGAGACCGGCGTCGTGCTCGCCGCGACCGGGATCGGGATGCTGTTCACGCTGCTGCTGTGGGGACTCGTCGCCGACCGTGTCGACGAGCGCTGGGTGATCGCGACGGGCCTCACGGCTGCGGCGGGCTCGCTCGCGATCGCGTCGACGACCGGGAGCTTCGCCGCCGTGACCGGCGCGCTCATCGCAACAGGAGCTCTCGGCGCGAGCGTCAACGCCGCGAGCGGGCGCGCGATCACGGGGTGGTTTCCCGCGTCCGAGCTCGGCCTCGCCCTCGGCGTCCGCCAGACCGCAATCCCGATCGGCGGCGCGCTCGGCGCCGTCCTCCTCCCCACGCTCGCGTCCGCGGGCGGCACACGCGCGGCGTTTCTCTTCCTCGCCGGATCGTGCGCCACGGGAGCGACCGTCGCCGCGGTCTTCGTGCGCGGCGGAGCGGACGCAACGGAGCCTGAGCTGGAAGACATCTCGAGCCCCCTCCGTGACCCGCACATGTGGCTGCTCGGCCTGGGCACGGGGCTGTACCTCGTCGCCCAGATCGGGATCACCGGCTTCGTCGTCCTGTTCCTCCACGACGAGCGTCACGTCCAGCGGGCATGGATCGTGCTTGCGGCCATCTACGTCCTCGCGACAGCCGCGCGCATCGGCTCGGGATTCATCTCCGACAGGCTCGGCCGCCGGCTCGGCCCGCTGCGGGCGATCGGCCTCGGCCTCGCCGCCGCAACCGCCGCCGTCGCCGCCGCGACGAGCGCGCCGCTCGCGCTGCTCATCCCGCTCTTCGTCCTCGCCGGAGTGCTGAGCATGGCCTGGAACGGATTGGCCTACGCCGCGGCCGCCGAGGCTGCCGGCTCGAGGAAAACGGGCGCGGCGCTCGGCTTCCAGCAGACGCTTCTCGGAGTGGTCGTCGCCGCGGCGCCGCCGGCGATCGCGGCGATCGCGACGCACAGCTGGCGCGCGGCGTTCGTCGTCACAGCGGCCGGACCGGCGCTCGGCGTGCTCGTCCTCCGGACGCTCAGCGAACGCGCGCGAAGACCCGGAACGTCGGCGAGCCCGCGGGCAGCTCCCCGAACTCCGGATTGACGCAGCCGAGCTCGGTCTCGCGGTGCCGGAACGTCGACTGCACGCCCGACTGGCACATCGGGAGCGGCGCCCGCAGCGCCCGCACCGCGCCGAACCCCTCACGGCTCCGCTCGCCCTGGCGCAACAGGTCGACGTCGATCTCCGCCTCGTAGACGTTCTGGAGGCAGCCCATGTACCTGTGGCCATGCTGCTCGTACGCGTACACGAACGGGCATGACCGGCCCAAGCAAGCAGCGGGGTAGACGATCTTCTCGCAGTGCACCTCGCACAGCCGGCACTCCGCCTCGTCCTGCGGGTGGAGGGGAAGCGTCGCCGTGGCTTGCTTAGGCGTCATGCGGACATTGTCCGAGCGGTTCGCGCACTCCGCAAGACTTGACTTACTGCGGAGATCGCGCTAGCGGTCTGATGGGAAGTCGAGCCCGCCTCGCGCTGCGCCTGGAGCGGTATCCGGGTGCCGCTCCTACTTGCCATCAGGCCGCTACTAGTCGCCGCGCGATGTTGAGAACGTCCATGGCGGTGAACGCCTGGAAGTCCGCCTCGATCCCCGGGGTGTCGTCTGCTCTGAACCACAGCGCCTGAACCGTTCCCATGCCGACGCTTTTCGCGCCTTGCACGTCGTTCACGAGGTCGTCGCCGACGAAGAGCGTCGCGGTCGGATCGACGTCGAGCCGGCCGCAGGCCATGAGGAACGGCTCGGGCGACGGCTTGCGCGCGCCGGCTTCGTCGCTGAAGACCATCGTGTCGAGGAGCGGCGCGAGCCCGAGCCGCTCGGCGTCCTCGTGCAGCAGACGCGCGGGATCGGGCCACGAGTTGCCGACGACTCCCGTCTTCAGGCCACCGTCGCGCAACGACTCGAGGAGAGCCGGCGCGGCGGCGAGCACGCTGAGCGCGTCGCGCCAGGCCCCATGCTCCCTCTCGATGAAGCCCTCCGGGTCGCCCACTCCGAGCTCGCCGAGCAGCTCGGCGTACGGACGATGGCCATGCGTGTCGCCGAGCAGGAGCTCGCGCCAGCGAGCCGTGAACTCCGGATCGTCCCTGCCAAGGGCCGCGCGGTGCGCCGACACGACGCGCGCGTCATCCCATTCGAAATGAACGAGCGTGTTGCCCCAGTCGAAGAGAACCGCCTCCAGCACGGCCGACTACGGTACTCGGGTGGGACGGAAGCTCCTCTGGGCATCGCTCCTCCTCGCGCCGCTCACCGTCGCGATCGACAAGCTCACGAGCGCCGGGGATGTGACGCTCTTCGTCCTCTCCGCGCTCTCGCTGATCCCGCTCGCGTGGCTGATCGGGGAGGCCACCGAGCACGCGGCGGAGCACACCGGCCCGGGCATCGGCGGCTTCCTCAACGCGAGCTTCGGGAACGCACCCGAGCTCATCGTCGCGCTCTTCGCAATCGGCGCGAACCTCCCCGTCGTAGTCCGCGGCTCGCTCGCGGGCAGTGTCATCTCGAACCTGTTGCTCGTCTTCGGCGTCACGCAGATGGCCGGGCCGGACGGGAAGCAGATCGATCGCCGCTCGCTCCTCGTCCAGGTCGGACTCGTCGCCGGCGGCGTCGCCGCCTTCGCGATCCCCGCCGCGGTCGGCTACACAGGAGGGCCCGAGCGCCACGCCGCGGTCGTCGCCTCCGTGCCGGTCGCGATCGTGCTGCTTCTCGTGTACGGCGCCGTCGTGGGCCGGAATCTCCATCGCCACCGGAAGGTCGACCGAAAGCCGCCGCACCCCGACGCGTGGACGCTGCCCATCGCTCTCGCCGCGCTCACGGCCGCGACCGCGGCGACCGCGTGGGTGAGCGAGATCCTCGTCCACTCGCTCCACTCCTTCGCCGCCGCAGTCGGGCTGAGCGAGTTCTTCATCGCCGTCGTCGTCGTCGCGATCGTCGGGAACGCGGCCGAGCACGGCGGCGCGATCCTCATCGCCCGCGCGGGGAAGATGCGACTCGCCACGGAGATCGCGGTCTCGTCAGGCGCGCAGGTGGCCCTTTTCGTCGTCCCGGCTGTCACGCTGCTCGGGCTCTTGTTCACGCATCCGCTCGCGCTCTCGTTCCGCTGGACGGAGCTCGCCACGATGGCGGTGGCGGCAGCCGCTGCGGCGGCGGTCGTGTGGGACGGCCGGACGAACCGGCGGGAAGGCGCGGTACTCGTCGCGGTCTATGCCGCAACCGTCGTCGGGTTTCTCCTCTACGGCGGCCGCTGAGCTTCGACTACGGTGACGCGCATGGTCGTAAGCGAGCAGGCGAGCACCGCCGCGCCCGCGGGAGTCGCGGTCGAGGCGCGCGACCTGACTCGCCGGTACGGCGAGGGGCAGACCGCCGTCGACGCGCTCAGGGGCGTCGGCATCGAGGTCAGCTCCGGCGAGCTCGTCGCCGTCATGGGGCCGTCGGGCTCCGGGAAGTCGACGCTCATGCACATCCTCGCGGGACTCGACACGCCGACCTCCGGCACCGTCTCGATCGCCGGCACGGAGATCACGACACTCACCGACGCGAAGCTCACACGGCTGCGCCGCGACCACATCGGCTTCGTCTTCCAGTTCTTCAACCTCCTGCCGATGCTGACGGCCGAGGAGAACATCCTGCTGCCGCTGTCGATCGCCGGGGAGAAGCCGGACAGAGCGTGGCTCGACGAGCTGCTCGGCCAGACGGGGCTCGCTCAGCGCAGCTCGCATCGCCCGTCCGAGCTCTCGGGCGGCGAGCAGCAGCGCGTCGCAATCGCGCGAGCGCTGATCACGAAGCCGACGATCCTCTTCGCCGACGAGCCGACCGGCAACCTCGACTCGAAGACGAGCGGCGAGATCCTCAGGGTGATGCGCGCATCGACCGACGCGTACGGACAGACGATCGTCATGGTCACGCACGAGGCGCGAGCCGCCGCGATCGCCGACCGCATCCTCTTCCTTGCAGACGGGTTGATCGTCAAGGAGTTGAAGGACGCGACGACGGAGGACGTGCTCCGCGTGATGTCCAGCCTCCATTGATCAAAGTCGCGCTGAAGGGACTGCTCGGGCGCAAGCTCCGCGCTCTCCTCACCGGGCTCGCGATCGTCCTCGGCGTCGCGATGATCAGCGGCACGTACGTCCTCACGGACACGATCAAGGCCGCGTTCAGCACCGTCTTCACGACGGTCTACGCGAAGACCGACGTCGTGATCAGCGGCAAGAACGCTCTCGGGAACACCTCGAACAACAACGGGCTTCCCCCGTCCTTCCCCGAGTCGCTGCTCGGGAAAGTGCGGAACCTGCCCGGCGTCGCCGCCGCATCCGGTGGGATCGGCGACTTCGCGTATCTCGTCGGACGCGACGGAAAGGTCATCTCCGGCCATGGAGCGCCGTCACTCGCGTTCAGTGTCCACCCGCACGGAGACGAGCGCTTCAACCCCCTGACCCTCACCGCCGGCACGTGGCCGGTCGGGCCGAACGAGGTCGACATCGACGCGAACACGGCCTCGAAGGACAACTACAAAGTCGGGCAGACGATCGGCGTCATCGCCCGGGGCCCGGTGAAGAAGTACAAGATCGCCGGCGTCGTGAAGATCGGCGGCGTCGCATCACTCGGCGGCGCGACGATGGCGATCTTCGACTTCCCGACGGCGCAGAAGATCTTCCACAAGGAAGGCAAGCTCGACGCGATCGACATCGCGGCGAAGCCGGGCACCTCGCCGCAGCAGCTCGTGGGCGAGATCAAGCCGCTGCTGCCGCCGACAGCGCAGGTGCGCACGTCGGCCGCGCAAGCGGCGCAGGCCACGAAGGACACGAATGGCTTCCTCTCGATCTTCAACGACTTCCTGCTCGCGTTTGCCGGCGTCGCGCTCTTCGTCGGCATCTTCGTGATCGCGAACACGCTCTCGATCACCGTCACGCAGCGGACGCGCGAGCTGGCGACGCTCCGAACGCTCGGCGCGTACAAGCGCCAGGTGCAGGCGTCCGTCCTGATGGAGGCGGGCGTGATCGGGGCGCTCGCTTCCGTCTTGGGCCTGTTCCTCGGCCTCGCGCTCGCAAAGGGGCTCAATGCCGCGTTCGTCCACCTCGGGATCGACCTGCCGCAGGCGGGGACGATCTTTGCGACGCGGACGATCGTCGTCTCGCTCGTGGTCGGGATCTTCGTGACGATGCTCGCGGCGCTGTGGCCGGCCTTCCGTGCGACGCGGGTCGCGCCGGTCTCGGCGGTGCGCGAGGGAGCCGTCGTCGAGCCGCTCCTCTCGGGCCCGGCCGTGACGACGGTCGCGCTCTCGATGATCGGCGGAGCCGTCGCGCTCATGCTGGTCGGGCTCTTCGTCGGCTCGCTCTCGACGACCCAACGCCTGCTCGCGGTCGGGATCGGAGCCGCCGCGGTCTTCCTCGGCGTCGCGCTGCTCGCGAAGGTGCTCGTGCCACCGCTCGCGCGCTGGCTCGGCTGGCCGGCGGCACGCACCGGCGGCGCGGCGGGGACGCTGGCACGCGGGAACGCGATGCGTAATCCGTCGCGCACCGCGGCCGCATCCGCCGCTCTGATGATCGGCCTCGCGCTCGTCACGCTCGTCGCCGTCCTCGCGTCCGGCTTGAAGGCGACCTTCGAGAGCGCCGTCAACTCGGTCTTCAAGGGCGACTACGCGCTCACCGCAACCGACAACTTCTCCCCCATCGCGGTCGCGCCGGCGAACGCCCTCACGAAAGTTCCCGGCGTCACGGTCGTCTCCGGCGTGCGTGCCGGAGAGGGACGGGCGTTCGGGAGCAGGATCGGCGTCACCGGCGTCTCCGGCGACATCAGCAAGGTCGTCACGGTCAACTGGGAGTACGGATCGCAGGCGACGCCGGGCCGGCTGGGCGCAAACGGAGCCTTCGTCGCGAAGGCGTACGCGACGGACCACCACCTCGCGCCGGGCTCGCCGATCAGCGTCGAGACACCCACCGGCAACTCGCTCCACCTCGTGATCCGCGGCGTCTTCGTCCCGCCGACCGGCGGTTCTCCTTACGGGGACGTGACCATCTCGGCGCGGACGTTCGACCGGCACTACCAGAACCCGCAGAACGTCTACGCGTTCGTCGACATGAAGGGCGGCGTGACGCCGGCGAACACGGCGACGTTGACGAAGGCGCTCAAGCCGTTCCCGGAAGCGAAGATCGCGACGGAGAGCGAGTTCAAGAAGAACCAGGAGCAGGGGATCAACACGCTCCTGAACCTCCTCTACGTCCTGCTCTCGCTCTCGATCATCATCAGCCTGTTCGGGATCGTGAACACGCTCGTCCTCACGGTGTACGAGCGGACCCGCGAGATCGGGATGCTGCGCGCAGTCGGCATGACGCGCCGGCAGGTGCGCGCCATGATCCGGCACGAGAGCATCATCACGGCCCTGATCGGCGCGGCTCTCGGGATCCCCGTCGGGATCGTCCTCGCCCTGATGGTGGGCAAGGCGATCAAGTACCCGGCCTTCACGATCCCGTGGGGCACTCTCGTCGTGTTCGTCATCGCGGCCGTCATCGCGGGCCTCGTAGCGGCGATCCTTCCGGCGCGACGCGCCGGACGCCTGAACGTCCTCGAAGCGCTCCAGTACGAGTAGCCGCGCTGTAGTAGGGTCGCCTCGTCTCGCCACCTAACACCGAGGGGGTTCGTCCGATGCCGAAGATCGTCGCCACCCACGCTGTCGTCGATGTCACGCGTTGGCTCAGCGGAAAAGCAGAGCGTGCTGCCGCCATCGAGTCGTGGTCCGGCTCAAACGTGACCGACTTCGTCGCCGAAGACGGGAGCAACAAGATCGCCGTCACGGCCGACATCGCCGATCTCGAAACCATGAAGGCGTCGATGGCCTCGCCACCTCCGGAGGCTCTGGCCGCGATGGAGAAGCACGGCGTCATTCCCCCCATCACGATCTACATCGAGGGTTAGCCAACCGACTCTCGGCGAGTGCAGCTACCCGTCGGGCGCCCGCCAGGGGCCGGGTTCGCGCGTGACTGGATAGCCGGCCCAGACGAGCCGCTCGACCGAGCCGTTCTCGCCGCGGACGATCTTCAGCGCCTCGCCGTGCTCCGGGCCGGAGACGGTGCGCCAGCGGTCGTCCGTCTCCTTTTCGAAGACGGCGGGCGGCTCCCAGTCCGCGTCGTCGGGAGAGGTGGCTTCGAGCCGTCCGTCCCGCCAGCGGAGCGTCATCTGCGCCGCCTCCATGAACCAGATCCCGAGCAGGGGGACGACGTCGGCGGGCGGCGGATCGCCGACGCGCCACGCCTCGGGCGCGACGGGCCACTCCTCCACCGTCGTGCGCGCAAGCGACAGCCCGAACGGCACGAGCGCCGCTGCGCTCTCGTTCGTGAGCGCCGCGATGGCGATCTTCTCCCGCGCCGAGAAGTACAGGCGTGCGATGAAGCCGGGCATCGCGCCGCCGTGGCCGGCGAGGATCCGGTCGCCGTCGCGGCGGAGCTGCAGTCCGAGCCCGTAGCCCGAGAGCCAGCGCTCGTGCTCGTCGATCACCTGGACGGTGCGCATCTCCTCGGCGGTCTTCTTCGCGAGGATCGCCTCGTCGGGATCGGCGAGGAACGCGCCCCAGCGGCAGAGATCGCCGACCGTCCCCCAGAGCTGCCCGGCCGACGCCCACGCGCCGGTGTCGACGTCGATCGCCTCCCAGACACCGTCGGCGTACGGCTGTGAGACGTAGCCCTTCGCCGCGGGTTGCTCCGGCTCGAAGCTCATCCGCTCGAGGCCGAGCGGCTCGAAGAAGCGCTCGCGGACGTAATCCGTGTACGCCACGCCGCTGACGCGCTCGATCACAATCCCGAGCAGCGCGAACGCGAGGTTCGAGTAGTGGAACCGCGCGCCGGCGGAGAGCACCATCTCCGCGCGGTCGAGCGTCTCGAGGAGCTCGTCCGGCGGCGCGAAGCGCAACGTCAGCCAGGAGTCGTCGTGTGTCTCCCGCTGCAGGCCCGACGCGTGGGACAGGAGCCGGCGGATCGAGGGCGAGTAGGCGGCTCCCTCGACGTGCTTGTCGAGCGTGTCCTCGAGGTCGAGCTTGCCGGCGTCGCGGAGCTGCATGATCGCCGCGGCGGTGAACGTCTTCGTGATCGAGCCGACGCGGTACTGCGTGTCGGGCGTCGCGTCCACGCCTCTTTCGACGTCGGCGGCGCCGACGGCCTTCTCCCAGATGAGCTCGCCGTCGCGGAGCACCGCAGCCGCAAGGCTCGGATAGCGCTCGTCACGTTGCGCGACGCCGGTGAGGCGGTCGAGCTTTGCGGTGAGCCGTTCAGGCGTGGACACCGAGCACCTCCTGTATGGCGGGGATGGCGGCGTCGATTTCGTCGTCGCCGATGTCGAGATGGGTGACCGCGCGGAGCCACCCCGGGCGAAGGCCGCCGATCAGCACTCCGCGTTCGGCGAGCGCTTCGACGAGGCCGGGTTCGCCGCGGATCGAGACGAAGTTCGTCTCGACGTCGCCGGGATCGAGGCCGATTCCCGCGGCGAGGCGCTTCGCGCGTTGGTGGTCTTGCGTAAGCCGATCAACATTGTGGTCGAGCGCGTAGAGCATCGCCGCCGCCGCGATCCCCGACTGCCGGAGCGCCCCGCCGAAGAGGAACTTTCCCTCCCACGCGCGCTCGATCGTCGCCGAGGAGCCGGCGATGATCGCGCCGAAGGGGCAGCCGAGACCCTTCGAGAAGCAGACGGTGACGGTGTCGGCGAGCGACGCCCAGGCAGAGACGGGCTCGCCGGCGGCGACGGCGGCGTTGAAGAGACGCGCGCCGTCGAGATGGACGGCGACGCCGCGCTCGCGTGCCGAGTCGACCACGGTGCGGAACTCGTCGAGCGGCCAGACGCGCCCGCCCGAGCTGCGGTGCGTGTTCTCGAGCACGAGTACGCCGCCGGGCCCGAACTCTTCGACCTCCAGGATCTGCTCGGGCGTTGGGCGTCCCGCCTCCGCCGCGAGCCCGCGCATGACGAGACCGGAGTGGATCGCCGGCCCGCCCCACTCGTAGATGAGCACATGCGTTCTCTCCTCGGCGACGACCTTGCATCCCGGCCGGCTCAACGCGCGCAGCGCGACCTGGTTCCCCATCGTCGCCGTCGGCAGGAAGAGCGCCGCTTCGTGGCCGAGTAGCTCTGCCATCCGGCGCTGCAGCTCGTTCGTGGTCGGATCCTCGCGCTCCTGCTCGTCGCCGACCTCGGCCGCGGCCATCGCGGCGAGCATCCCCGGCGTCGGCTTCGTGACGGTGTCGGAACGAAGATCGATCACAGAGCGCACGCTATCGGGTCGATTCGGTGTCCAACCCGGACACGCACCCAAAGGCCATGTCCGGTGTCAGACACCGGACATGGCCCGAACGGACGCAGCACCGCATGGCAAAGCCACGCAAGTCCGAAACGGACACGGTGGGGTCTGACCCCGGACATGGCCCGCGGAGCCACGTCGGGGTCTGGCACCGGACGTGTCCCGTGGGGCCATGGACGCTACGGTGGCTCGATGGATCTGAGACTCCTTGAGGAGACGCTACGCGAGCGCGGCGAGCCCGACTTTCGCGTGCGCCAGGTCTGGGAGTGGACGGCCCGTGGGGCGACGGGCTACGAGGCGATGACGAACCTGCCGCGCCCGCTGCGAGAAGAGCTCGCCGCGGCCGTGCCCTTCTCCACGCTCACCGTCGAGACGGAGCGCGAGTCGAAAGACGGGACGATCAAGACGCTGTTCCGCACCGCCGACGGCCATCCGGTCGAGGCGGTGCTCATGCGCTACCGCGACGGTCGCCGCTCGCTCTGCCTCTCGTCGCAGTCAGGCTGCCCGCTCACGTGCACGTTCTGCGCGACGGGCTCGATGGCCTTCGGCCGGAACCTCACCGCGTCGGAGATCCTCGATCAGGCGCTCCACTTCCGCCGGCTCGCCGAGGTCGACCATGCCGTCTTCATGGGGATGGGCGAGCCGATGCTCAACCTCGACGAGGTGCTCGACGCGGCGCACCGGCTCCCCGACGTCGGGATCACGCACCGCCGCACGACGATCTCCACCGTCGGCTGGCTGCCCGGCCTGAAGCGCTTCGTCAACGAGGTGAACGAGCCGATCCGTCTCGCGCTCTCGCTCCATGCGCCGGACGACGAGCTGCGGTCGCGGATCATGCCGGTGAACGACCGCTATCCACTCCGCGAGGTCGTCAAGGAGTGCGCGCGTCACGCGACGGAGACGAACCGGCGCGTCTTCGTCGAGTACGTGATGCTCGCCGGCGTGAACGACTCGCCGGGACAGGCGCGTGCGCTCGCGGCGCTCCTCGGCCGCGACCACTTCAAAGTCAACCTGATCCCATACAACCCGACGGGCCTCTACGAGGGCTCTTCACGGGAGCAGATCGGCGCATTCCGCTGGGAACTCGAGAAGGCGCACGTCCCCGTAACCGTGCGCCTGACGCGCGGCCGCGACATCGAGGCGGCGTGCGGCCAGCTTGCGGCGGCGCCGAAGCAGCGCACCGGCGCTGTCGTGACGTAGTCGCTCGACTGCAAAGTCGCGGGGGACCCCGACCAAGTCGCGACTTGCCATGACATCACTCGTTGGATTACCCCCGGGTGGGTGGGGGCTAGGGATGGTTGCAGCCGGAGCGTGACCAATGGCTCGCGACTTCGCGCCAGTTCAGCTCAAATCGATCGGCGCGTCGCTCCGGTCGGTAGCCGACAGCACCGCGCTCGGCAGCTTGCGTCTAAGCGACGGTCTCGCGGTCGTCGTCGAACGCGTACTTGACGACCGGATTCTTCGCAGCGCGCACCTCGTCGAGCCGCTTCACGGGCCGGTGGTGCGGCGCCTCCTTCAGCAGCTCGGGCTCCTCCGCCGCCTCGCGCGCGATCGCGAGCATCGCCTCGCAGAACGAGTCGAGCGTCTCCTTCGTCTCGGACTCCGTCGGCTCGATCATCAATGCCTCGGGGACGATGAGCGGGAAGTAGATCGTCGGCGGATGGAAGTCGTAATCCATGAGCCGCTTCGCCACGTCGAGCGCCGTGCAGCCGTGCTCGCGCTTCATCGTCCGCGCCGAGAGGACGAACTCGTGCATGCAAAGCCGGTCGAACTCGAGGTCGTACGCGCCCTTCAGCCGCGCGAGAACGTAGTTCGCGTTGAGCACCGCGGCCTCCGACATCTCGCGCAGCCGGTCGCCCCACATGCGGAGGAACGCGTATGACCGGACAAACACGCCGAACGGGCCGGTGAACGCGCGAACCTTGCCGATCGTCTGCGGCCGGTCGAAGTCGAGGCCGAAGCTCCCGTCCTCCTTCCGGATCACGGCCGGCACCGGCAGGAACGGCTCGAGGATATCCCGCACCGCGATCGGCCCGCCGCCCGGCCCGCCGCCGCCGTGCGGCTGCGAGAACGTCTTGTGGAGGTTGATGTGAACGACGTCGAAGCCCATGTCGCCCGGCCGCGAGATCCCGCAGACGGCGTTGAGGTTCGCGCCGTCGTAATACATGAGTGCGCCCGCGCCGTGGAAGATCCGCTCGATCTCCTCGATGTTCTCGTCGAACAGCCCGAGCGTCGACGGGTTCGTGAGCATGAGCGCCGCGGTGTTCTCGTCGACCTTGGCGCGCAGGTCCTCGACGTCGATGTTGCCGCGCGCGTCGGTCTTCACCTTCGTCATCTCGAAGCCGGTCATCGTCACGGAGGCGGGATTCGTACCGTGCGCGGTGTCGGGGACGACGACCTTGCGTCGCTGCTCCGCCTCTCCCTTCGCGGTGAAGTACGCGCGGACGAGCATGAGGCCGGTGAGCTCTCCCTGCGAGCCGGCGGCGGGCTGGAGCGAGACCGCGTGCAAGCCCGTGACCTCCATGAGGATCTCCTGCAGGCGCCACATGAGCTCGAGCGCGCCCTGCGCACCGCTCTCCTCCTGCAGCGGGTGAAGCGCCGCGAAGCCGGGCAGCGCCGCGAGCCGCTCGTTGATCCGCGGGTTGTACTTCATCGTGCAGGAGCCGAGCGGATAGAAGCCCGTGTCCACGCCGAAGTTGCGGGTCGAGAGCTCGGTGAAGTGGCGCATGAGCTCGAACTCCGGCACCTCCGGCAGGCGCGGCGGGTCCTGGCGCCGCAGCTCCTCCGGGACATGCGCCTCGGGTAGACCCTCCGGCCGCGCAACGGTCGACGCGCGGCGGCCGGGCTGCGACTTCTCGTAGATGAGCTTCACGCCGCCACCTCCCCGAGCACCTCGGCGAGCCGGTCGATCTCTGCAGGCGTGCGCCGCTCGGTCACCGCGACGAGCAGGACGTCGTCCATGCCCTCGTAGTCGCGGCCGAGCGCATAGCCCGGATGTACGCCGCGCTCGCGCGCCGCCACAACGACCTCGCGCGCATTCCGTCCGACGCGCACTGCAAACTCCTTGAACGTTGTCTGATTGGAGAACACCAGCTCGAGCCCGGCTCGCTCAACGAGCTGCTGCTTGGCATAGGCGGCCAGAGAAAGGCAGGTCTCCCCCAGCTCGCGGATCCCCTGCGGTCCCAGCCACGTGAGGTAGACGAGCCCGCCGAGCGCGAGCAGCGTCTGGTTCGTGGTGATGTTCGACGTGGCCTTCTCACGCCGAATGTGCTGCTCGCGGGTCTGCAGGGTGAGGACATAGCCGCGCTCGCCCGCGGTGTCTACCGTCTCGCCGACGATCCGGCCCGGCATGCGGCGGATGAACTCCTCCCGTGCCGCGAGGAAGCCGTAGTGCGGCCCGCCGTACGACGGGAAGTTCCCGGCGGCCTGACCCTCGCCGATCGCCATCGAGGCGCCGTAGCGCCCCGGCGCCTCGAGCACGCCGAGCGAGAGTGGGTCGGCGTGGACGATGCCGAGGGCGCCGGCGTCCGCGGCCGCAGCCGCGAGATCCGGTGCCGCCTCGAGGCAGCCGAAGAAGTTCGGCTGCTGGAAAATCACGGCTGCCGCGTCGACCGCTGCGCGGGCAACGTGTTCCGGATCCGTGACCCCATCAGAGTGCGGCACCTCGACGATCTCGAGGCCGAACCCCGGCGCGTACGTCTTCACGACCTGGCGCACCTGGGGATTCGTCGCCTCGGTGATGACGATCTTGCTGCGGCCCGTCGCGTGCTTCGCGACGAAGCATGCGTCGGCGGCGACCGTCGCGCCGTCATAGCCGGACGCGTTCGAGACGTCCATCCCGGTCAGCTCGCAGATCGCGGTCTGATACTCGAAGATCGCCTGCAGGACGCCCTGGCTCATCTCCGGCTGGTACGGCGTGTACGCGGTGAGGAACTCGCCGCGCTGCATCACCGCGTCGACGACCGCCGGCACGTAGTGGTCGTAGATCCCTGCGCCGAGGAACGACAGCTCCTGTCCGCCGGCGGGAACGTTCCGCGCGGCGAGCTCGGCGAGATGCGCGAACACCTCCTGCTCCGAGAGCGCAGGCTCGAGGTCGAGCTCCCGCTGCAGCCGCACACCCTGCGGAATGTCGCGGAACAGCTCCTCCACCGAGGAGACGCCGATCATCGCGAGCATCTCCTCGCGGTCCGAGTCGGTCAGGCCGAGAAACGGGTGTGCGAGCGTCACGAGTCGGCGAGAACTTGTTTGTACGCGGCAAGGTCGAGCAGCCCGTCCGCCTCGGGGGCGTCCGACAGGCGGATGCGGATGAGCCATCCGTTGCCGTACGGATCGTCGTTCACGGTCTCGGGCGCGTCCACGACGGCGGAGTTGACCTCCAGCACCTCGCCCGAGAGCGGGGCGATGACGTCGGAGACGGCCTTGACCGACTCGACCTCGCCGTACGACTGATCCTTCGTGACGGTCGCCCCGACCTCGGGCGCCTCGAAGTGGACGAGCTCGCCGAGCGAGTCGGCGGCGAACCATGTGATCCCGAGCACGGCCTCGTCTCCTTCGAGACGTGCCCAGTCGTGGTCGGGGTGGTACTTCAGATCCTCGGGATAGCTCTCGGCGGCTGCCACTCAGTCCTCCCTCTTGTAGATCGGCTTCTTGACGACGCGAGCGGCGCGCGGCTTGCCGCGAACGTCGATGGTCAATTCCGTGCCGGGTTTTGCGTGCGCGACCGGGACGTACGCCATCCCGATCCCGACCTCGAGCATCGGCGAGTGCGTGCCGGACGTGACCTCGCCCCCGCCGGAGATCGGCATGCCGTGGCGCGGGATCGCCTTGTCCTCCATCACGAAGGCGACGAGCCGGCGCTCGGGGCCTTCCTCCTTGATGCGACGGAGGACGTCGACGCCCTCGAACTCCTTGTCGAGCGCGCACGCCCAGCCGAGGCCGGCGGAGATCGCGTCGGTGTCGGGGCCGATGTCGTTCCCGTGGAGCGGGAAGCAGACCTCGAGGCGCAGCGTGTCGCGTGCGCCGAGCCCGCACGGGACGGCGCCGCGCGCGAGCACCGCGTCCCAGAGCGTGACCGCGTCCTCAGCCATGCACATGAGCTCGCAGCCGTCCTCACCCGTGTAGCCGGTGCGATTGACCATCACCTCGACGCCGTCGATCGTCGCCTCCGCGAACGTGAAGGGCTTCGCCGGCGGCAGACCGAGCCGCTCGATCGCGCGCGGGCCCTGCACCGCGATGAGCGCGTACTCGTCGGAGACGTCGCGCACGTCGGAGCCGGGGATTTCGCGCGACTTGAGCCACGCGAAGTCGGTCTCACGGTTCCCCGCGTTGACGACGAGGAGGTAACGGAACTCGTCGAGGCGATAGACGATGAGGTCGTCGATGATGCCCCCGTCCTCGTTCGTGAGAAGCGTGTATTGCGCCTCACCCGGCGCGATGCGGTCGACATCGTTCGAGAGCGCGTGCTGGAGAAGGTCGCGGGCGTGAGGCCCTTCGACCTCGAATTCGCCCATGTGCGAGACGTCGAACATGCCCGCGTCGGTGCGCACCGCGCGATGCTCCTCGATGACACCGGCGTACTGCACCGGCATTTCCCAGCCCGCGAACGGGACGAGCTTCGCGCCGAGCTCGACGTGGCGTTGATAGAGCGGCGTGCGGAGAAGCGTCTCGGGCACCAGCGCGATCCTAGTCGCCTAGCCCGCCCGGCCGACTCAGTGGAAAACCGTCCCAGAACGGAGCCGCCCCGACTCCTCATGAGAAGAGCCGGGGCGGCGGACCGGGTCGTGGGGTTGACTTGAAGTGGTCAACCCTGTTGAGGGCAAGGTTCGTGTGCCCCTACTCGGGACACCGAAACATCCGTCTGCGCTAACCCTCGCGGAGAAACGCCGGCACCTCGAAGGACTCCTCGCGGCCGCCCGTGCCGACGCCGGTCTCGGACGACCCGCGGCGGCGTCGGCGCTGACCGCCGAAGCCGGTCGCGATCACCGTGACGCGCACCTCGTCGCCCAGCGACTCGTCGATGACCGCGCCGAAGATGATGTTCGCGTTCGGATCCGCCGCACTCGTGACGACCTCGGCGGCCTCGTTCACCTCGAACAACCCGATCTCCGGGCCGCCGGTGATGTTGAGGAGGATCCCGGTCGCGCCGTCGATCGACGACTCGAGGAGCGGCGACGAGACGGCCGACCGCGCGGCCTCGGCCGCCCTGCTGTCGCCGCGGGCGGAGCCGATCCCCATGAGGGCCGAGCCGGCCTCGCGCATGATCGTGCGCACGTCGGCGAAGTCGAGGTTGACGAGCCCCGGCACGGTGATGAGGTCGGTGATGCCCTGGACGCCCTGACGGAGGACGTCATCCGCCATCCGGAACGCGTCCACGACGGAGGTCTGGCGCTCGACGACCTGGAGGAGCCGGTCGTTCTCGATCACGATGAGCGTGTCGACGTGGTCGCGGAGCGACTCGATCCCCTGCTCCGCCTGCTGCGCGCGCTTCCGTCCCTCGAACGCGAACGGCTTGGTGACGACGCCGACCGTGAGCGCACCGAGCTCGCGGCCGAGGCTCGCGAGGATGGGAGCGGCGCCGGTGCCGGTGCCGCCGCCCTCGCCGGCGGTGATGAAGATCATGTCGGCGCCCTTGAGCGCCTCCTTCAGCTCGTCGCGCGTCTCGTGCGCGGCGGCCTGACCGACAGCCGGGTCAGCGCCGGCTCCGAGACCGCGGGTCGCGGCGGAGCCGATGTGGATCTTGACGTCGGCATCGCACATCATCAACGCCTGCGCGTCCGTGTTGACGGCGATGAACTCGACTCCCGAGAGGCCGGCGTCGACCATGCGATTGACGGCGTTCGTGCCGCCGCCGCCGGCGCCGACGACCTTGATTACTGCCAGGTAGTTACCGGATGCATCGCTCGTGCTCATGGGCAGACCTGAACCTTTACTAGAGGATTGGGGGGCTTCTGTAGAGACTTCGGCCGGATCGTAGGTGCGACGACTCTCGGTGTCAACCGCAGGTCGACCTCATAACACTCAAGCTCTACTAGAGATTTACTAGCTGCTGGTCACCGGTCTGCTCGGGACGCTCACGTCGATGCTTCGCGTTCCGGAGGGGAGCTGCTGCATCACCTTCGTCGCCACGGCGACCTTGAGCGCGACCTCGGTGGGGTTTCCGAGCAGGAGCTCGAGGCCGGATCGCAGGTGGAAGACAAGCTGCCCGCTCAGGAGCGCGGCCTGTCCAATCCGCGAGCGCAACGAGCCCGCCTCGGTGAGCACGCGCGTGAGGGTGCCGCCGAGCCCGAGCGGGAGCACCTCGCCCACGCGCACCGTCTTCGCCCCCTCCCAGATCCGCGGCAGAGTCAGCGCGCCCTGCGCAGCGACCGGCCGAATGACCCGTCCTCGCGCGGAGACGATCCACGCAGCGGCGCCGTCCCGAAGAACGGCCACCGGGTGTTCCGGCACGATCGTCACCCGGAGCGTGTTCGGGAACGCCCGGTCGTACGTCGCGCTGACGACGGTCGGAAGCGCCCCCGTGCGCTGCAGAACCTCTGCCCCGCTGAGGCCGACCAGGCTCTTGCCGACGAGCGGGGCGAGCGCCCGCGCGACCTGCGCGTCGACAGCGGCCGAACCACCGGAGACGTCCACCCGGTTGATCGCGAAGAGCGACGTCTCGCGCGCGATTGCATAGCCGCTCGCGGCAATCGCGGCGACGCCGGCGCCGGCCAGGAGTGAACGGCGCGACGGGACGAACCGGGCGACACGCCGAAGCGCGATCGGAGGAAGCCGGCGTAGCCGTGCGGGAAGCGCCTTCGCGGGCACGTTCCGGACTTCGCCGCAGCCCGCGAAGCTCCTACAGGTCGGGCAGGCTGAGGTCGCCGAGGAACTCGACCTCGTGCTCGAGCACGACGCCGTACTCCTCGCCGGCGCGCCGCCGTGCCTCGGCCATGAGCGCAAGCGCGTCCGCTGTCGTCGCGCCGCCGTCGTTCTCGATGAAGTTCGCGTGCTTCGGGGAGATGCGCGCACCGCCGATCGCGTAGCCCCGCAGGCCGCACGCGTCGAGCATCCGCCCGGCGCTCAGCTCGTGATCCGGGTTCTTGAAGACGCTGCCGAACGTGCGCTTGTTCGTCGGCTGCGCAGCCTTCCGCTGCGCGTTGAGCTCGCGCACTTCCGCGCGAATCTCCTCGCTCGGACGGGGCCGCAGCCGGAGCTCGGCCTCGAGGACGACCTGGCCGTGCCTGAGGTCGGAATGCCGGTACGAGAGGCCGAGCTCGGCCGGTGTCAGCCAGCCGCTGCCGTCGGCGGTCGCGACGAGCGCGCGCTCGAGCACGGCCGAGAAGTCGCTTCCGTACGCGCCGGCGTTCATCCAGATGCCTCCGCCGATCGTGCCGGGAATTGCGCACGCGAACTCGAAGCCGCCGAGGCCGGCATCGCGGGCGCGGTGGAGGCAGACCGCGTTGACCGCGCCCGCGCCGGCCCGGAGCACGTCGCCGTCGACCTCGACCCGGGCGAGCTCGCCGCCGAGCTTGAGGACGAGCGCTTCGACGCCGGCGTCCGCGGCGAGAAGGTTCGAGCCGAGGCCGACGACGGCGACCGCAATGCCGCGTCCCGCCGCCCACCGCAGGAGCTCCCCGACCTCTTCTGCAGTTCCCGGCCGCGCGAATGCGCGGGCCGGACCGCCGGTCCCGAGCGTCGTGTAGCGGGAGAGCGCGACTCCCTCGATCGTCACGCGAGCCGCTCCAGCACCATGGCGGCCGCGCGGTCGACGTCGCCCGCGCCGAGCGTGATGACCGTGTCGCCCGGCCTCGCCCAGCGGGCGACGATCGCGGCGGCGTTCTCGAGCTCCGGCGCCCACCCGATCGTCATCCCGGGCCGTGCGACCGCGAGCTCGTCGACGATCAGCCGCCCACTCACCCCCGGAACCGGCGCCTCGCGCGCTGGATAGATCTCGGTGACGCACGCGGCATCGGCGCCGGCGAGCGCGTGGGCGAAGCCATGCGCGAGGTGAAGCGTCCTGGAGTAGAGGTGCGGCTGGAAGAGCGCGATGACTCGGCCTCCCTCCCGCACCGCGACGATGTCGGCCGCGAGCTCGGCGGGATGGTGCGCGTAGCTGTCGAGGACGCGCACGCCACCAGCGTCGCCTTTGGGCTCGAGACGGCGTCCGGCGCCCCTGAACTCGCCGATCACGCGCTCGGCGTCGGCTCGCGCGACGCCCGCGAGCTCGAGCGCAGCGAGCGCCGCGGCCGCATTCCGGCGGTTGTGCTCGCCGGGCACGGAGAGGCCGAGCGAAACGGGCTCGAGCTCCTCTGAACGCACGACGTGCGGCACGCCCGCAAGCCACGCCGCGAAGAACGCTTCGAGCTCGGCCCGCGAAGCGAACTCCGTGTGGTGGTCGAGGTCGACGTTGAGGAGGACGGCGATCTCCGGCCTCAGCGCACCGACCGAGCGGTCGGACTCGTCCCCCTCCACGACGAGCCAACCCTCCCCCGCGCGCGCGTTGCCGTCGAGCTGCGGAACCTCGCCGCCGATGAGAAACGCCGGATCGAGGCCGAGTCGGTCGAGGCAGAAGGCGATCATCGCGCTCGTCGTCGTCTTGCCGTGCGCTCCGGCGACGACGATCGCGCGGCGAAGGGAGACGAGCTCGGCGAGAAGCTCCGCCCGAGGCTTGCCGCCGACCTGGCCCGCGAACGCGCTCGAGACGTACACCTCCCAGCCGCGCGGCGGCGTCGGCGGCTCGGGCGAGATCTCGACCGCGACGCCTTCGAGGTGCCGAAGGTACGGCGTCTCGACGCGATCCCAGCCGGCGACTTCGGCGCCCCACGCGCGCGCCAGGAGCGCGTAGCCACTCATGCCCGCGCCGCCGATGCCGGCGATCCAGATGCGTCTACCGGCGAGCGAGGCCGACGAGCTCATCGGCGATCTCCTCTGCTGCGTTCGGCTTGGCGGTGGCCCGCATCGCCGCGGCCATCGCCTCGAGACGGGACGGGGCGGCGAGCAGCTCCTCGACTACGCGAGGAGCCGTGCTCACCTCCGCCTCGGGCACGACGACCGCGCCGCCGGCGCCGACGAACCAGCGTGCGTTCTTCTCCTGGTGCGCGCCCGTCGCGAACTCCCCCGGGACGAGGACGGCGGGGAGCCGGGCGGCGGCAAGCTCCCAGACTGAGCCGCCGGCGCGCGCGAGCACGATGTCGGCTGCGCCGTACGCGACGCCGATCTCCTCCATGAACGGCCGGAGGATGTAGTCGGCTCGCGTGACGCGGTCGCGGAGCTCGGGATAGTCGCGCTCGCCGCAGAGATGGATGACGGCCGGACCGGACTCGGCCCAGGCGTCGAGCGCGACGTCGTTGAGGACGCGGGCGCCGAGCGAGCCGCCGAAGACGAGAACGACCTGCGCGTCGGGCGCGAGACCAAGCGCGGCCCGCGCCTCGGCGCGCGGGCGCGGGTGCGAGACTGCCGGGATCGGCCTGCCGACGGGCCGGTACTTCTCCCCGTCGCGCCCAACGGGCACCGCGACGAAGACGCGGTCGGCGAGCGGCGCGGCGAGCCGGTTCGCGAGCCCGAGGTGCGCATCGGCCTCGGTCAGGGCGCACGGGATCCCGCGCAGGCGCGCGGCGAGCACCATCGGCCCGGCGACATAGCCGCCGGCGCCGAGCACGACGTCGGGCCGCCGCCTCCGCAGGATGCGGAGGCACGATGCCGGCGCCCCCAGCGCTTGCACGACCGCGCGCACGAGCGCGAGACCGGGCCGCCGCGGAAGCCCGGAAACGGCGAAGGAGTCGAACGCGTAGCCGCGCTCGGGGACGAGCGTCGCCTCGACGCGGTCAGGCGAGCCGGCGAACGTCACGAGCGCGCCGCGACGCTGGAGCGCTTCCGCGACTGCGAGCGCCGGCGCGACGTGTCCGACCGTCCCCCCGGCCGCGATCAGGCACCGCAGCTGCCGCTCGTCCGCCATTACGAGCGATGTTAAGGAGCACGCCGACGGAGCCGAGCATCACGATGAGGCTCGAGCCTCCGTAGGAGAGGAACGGCAGCGGGATTCCGGTCAGCGGCGCGGCTCCGATGACGGCCGAAATGTTGATCGCCGCCTGGCCGCAGACGAGGGCGGTGACACCCGCGGCGAGCCTCTTCGCGAACGGATCCTTGCAGGCGAGCGCAAGCCGGATCCCTGCGTACGCGAACGTGCAGAACGCGAGCAGGACGAGCATCATCCCGACGAGGCCGAACTGCCCGCCGATGACTGCGGCCATCATGTCCGTCGGCGCTTCGGGCAGATAGCGCAGCGTCGAGGTGCCGTTCCCGAGGCCGCTGCCGAAGATCCCGCCCGAGCCGAGGCTGATGAGCGCCTGCACGTTCTGGAGGCCGGCGCCGGTCGGATCCTTCCACGGGTCGAGGAACGTGAGCAGGCGGTCGCGCCGGTATGGCGACGACCAGGCGGCAATGCCGGCGAGGGCGATGACGATCCCGTACGCCGTCGCAAGGAGGGACATCCGCGTGCCCGAGACGAGGAGGATCGCGCCGACGACGAGCATGATCACGAGTGCCGTCCCGAGATCCGGCTCGAGGAGCACGAGCCCGGCAAAGCCGAGCGCGACCATGCCAACGGGCTTCACGAGCTGCCTGAGGGTGCGAGGCGCCGCCCGGCGGGAGAGATACGCGGCGACCCAGACGACGAGCGCGAGCTTGGCGAACTCCGAGGGCTGGAAGAGGAACGGGCCGACGCCGACCCAGCGGCGCGCGCCGTTGACGCGCGTCCCGACCGCGAGCACACCGAGGCAGAGAATGAGCGCGGTGATGAGGAGGCTCGGCGCGAGCGCGCGAAGCTTCTGCAGGTCGAGCCGGGAGAGCACGAACAGGGTGGCCAGGCCGCCGAGCGCGAAGAGCGCCTGCCGCTCGACGTATCCCTGCGGGTTTGCGTGCCCGAGTACGGCCGACCCGGACGTCGCGCTGTAGACCATCACGAGTCCGAACAGGGTCAGCGCCGTCGTGACGAGAACGAGGAGATTCCACTCGAACTGGAGTGGTTTTGGCTTTCTGGTGTCGCTCATCCAAGCTCCTCGACGAGCCGTCGGAACGTGTCGCCGCGATCCTCGAAGTTCGCGAACTGGTCATAGCTCGCGCACGCCGGCGAGAGGAGAACGACGTCGCCTGGTTGCGCTGCGGCGGCCGCGTGCGTGACGGCGGTGGCGAGATCGCCGTCGGAGTCGTATGCGCGTCCGGCGGCGTCGAGGGCGGCGGCCAGCTCTGCGGTCGCCTCGCCGATGAGGTGGATCGAGGCGACGTTGCCCGGCAGGTCGCGCGCGAACGGGCCGAAATCCTCTCCCTTGAGCGAGCCCCCGAGGATGAGGTGGAGCGGCGCGTCGTACGCTGCAACCCCGCGGCGAGCGGCGGCGGTGTTCGTCGCCTTCGAGTCGTTGACCCAGCGGACACCGTGGAGCTCGCGCACGAGCTCGAGCCGGTGCGGCACGCCGGGGAACGTGCGCAGCGCCTCGGCGATCGCGTCGTCCGGGACTCCGGCGACGCGGGCGGCTGCGGTCGCGGCGGCGGCGTTCTCGCGGTTGTGGCGGCCCGGGATGAGCGGCTCGGCGGGCAGGTCGTCGGCGGCGGAGAATTCGATCCCGTCGATCCCGAAGCCGCGCGGGACGACCTTGGTGCGAGCGCGCTCGAAGATGCGGAACTTGGCGTCGCGGTACGCCTCGAAGCTGCCGTGCCGGTCGAGGTGGTCGGGCTCGAGGTTGAGAAGGACGGCGACGTCGCAGGCGAGCGAGTCGACGTCTTCGAGCTGGAAGCTCGAGAGCTCGCAGACGACCCATGTGTCCGGTCCGGCCGACTCCGCCGCGTCGGTGAGTGGTCGGCCGACGTTGCCCGCGACCTCGGTGGGGCGATCGTCCGCACGCAGGATCGCGCCGAGCAACTCGGTCGTCGTCGTCTTCCCGTTCGTCCCTGTCACGCCGATGAGGCGCGCGCCGGCCGGGAGAAGCCGGTAGCCGAGCTCGACCTCGCTCCAGAGCGGGATGCCGCGCCGGCGCGCGGCAGCGGCGAGCGGTGATTCCCCCGGCACGCCGGGGCTCTTGACGACGAGCTCCACGCCCTCGAGCAACGACTCCTCCTCCGTTCCGAGGTGGACTTCGACGCCGGCGTCGGCGAGCCTGCCTGGGTCGATGCCGGAGGAGCGGTCGGCCGCGACGGTCGCAACGCCGCGCCGCGCGAGCGCGAGCGCCGCCGCCCGACCAGAACGCGCAAGCCCGATCACAAGCGCACGGCGCGGCAGCCATGTCCCGTACGGCCGTAGGCGTTCGGGACGTGTCCCGCTCACAGCGCACGCACCCCCCCAATGGGGGGCCGAGAGCCCCTGCGGTCAGGGTAGATGCATGATGGCGGAGAGACTGTCGAAGCTTTGTCGCGGATGCCTTACCGTTCGCCGCGCGCGCGCCGCATCCTCACTTTCGCGTGCCGGTGACGACGACTTCGTCTCCGACGTCCGCCAGCGTGACCTCGCCGAAGCCGGCGCTTTCGAGCGCCGCGGCGAGCGCGCCGCCGGCGGGTCGTCCCGGCTCCGCGAGCGCCACGCGCCCGCCCGCGGCGAGGACGCGCGCGAGCTCGGCCGCCGCGAACGCCGGCGCGCCGTCTTCCGACGGCACGCGCCCCAGGGCGGCGGCAACCGCGCCGTCGGGCAGCGGCAGCACCGGTGCCTCCCCGACGAGGTACGCCAGCCCAGCCGCGCCGGCCGCGTGCGCCTCCCCGAGTAGTTCCTCGAGCTCGTCCACCTCGTGCCGCACGACATACACCCAGCCGTCCCGGAGCCGCTTCTGGGCACCGAGCGCGAGCGCCCCGCCGCCGAGGACGAGCACGTCCTCGTCCGCGCGGAGCTGCACCGCCTCGAGCAGCGCCTCCTCGACTTCGCTCACAACTGCGCGAAGTAGTACCGGTAATACAGCGCGAACCCGGCCGCGCACAGCAGGCCGGCGACGATCCAGAAGCGCACCATGATCTTCGTCTCGGACCACGCCTTCATCTCGAAGTGGTGGTGGATCGGCGCCATGAGGAACACACGTCTACCGAATCGCTTGAACGAGAAGACCTGGATCATCACCGAGAGCGCCTCGATCACGAAGATCCCGCCGAGCAGGAGGAGAAGCACCTCGACCTTCATCATGATCGCGAAGGCCGCGAGCGCGCCGCCGAAGGCCATCGATCCGGTGTCCCCCATCTGCATCTCCGCCGGGAACGCGTTGAACCAGAGGAAGCCGATCGCGGCCCCGATCAGCGCCGCACCGACAATCGCAAGATCGAGCTTCGTCACGTTGCGATGCGCAGGCACGCTGCCCGACCGGATGTACGAGACGACGTTCATCGCGGTGAACGTGAACAGAGCGACGATCGCCGTCCCCGCCAGCAAGCCGTCGGCACCGTCGGCGAGGTTCGTCCCGTTCGAAGCGCCACCGATGATGAGGAAGAGGAACGGGTACCACGCGTACGAAAGCGGCACGGAAACGTCGACGACCGGGATGTAGACGCTCGTTCTCAAACGGAGGTGATGCGCGACGACACCCACGACGACCGTCACGATCGCGAGCAGGATGAGCTTCCACCGACCGGAGAGACCGAGCGACCGCCTGTGCGTGAGCTTGATGAAATCGTCGAGGAAACCGATCGCCCCGCAGGCGAGCGCCGTGAAGAGCACCGTCAGCGCCTGCAGCCGGTAGTGGCTGACCGGCAGGAAGCCGACCGTCGCCGCGAAGAGGATGAGGAGGCCGCCCATCGTCGGCGTCCCCTGCTTGGCGATGTGGTGCTTCGGACCCTCCTCCCGGATGTGCTGCCCGAACTCGTTGCGGCGGAGGAACTCGATGAAGCGCGGCCCGATCGCGATCGACACGACGAGGGCGACGCCGGCGGCGATGAGGACGCGGATCACGCCGGCGGCTCCACGAGAGCGTCCGCCACGACCTCGAGCCCCACCGAGCGCGAGCCCTTGACAAGGATCACGTCACCCGGTCGCACGAGCCGCGTCACGAGCTCGACCGCGTCGGCCGCCGTCGCCACCCACTCGTCCGGCCGGTAGCCGCGCGCGAGCTCGCCCACGCCGACGACGACGTCGGCATCGGCCGCCGCCTCGCCGATCTCGGCGTGGAACCGCGGCGCCTCGGGCCCGAGCTCGGCCATCTCGCCGAGCACGGCGACCGTGCGGCGCCCGTCCGCGCGCTCGAGGAGATGCGCGAGCGCGGCACGCATCGCGACGGGATTGGCGTTCCACGAGTCGTTGAGGAGCAGCCCGCCGCCGGGAAGCGCGATTTCCTGCGAGCGCAGATACGAGAACTCGACGTCGACCGGGCCGGCCGGCGGCCAAACGCCGAGCGCCTCGGCCACCGTCAGCGCCGCCGCGGCGTTTGTCGCCTGATGACGGGCCGTGAACCCGAAGACGACGTCGCGCCCGCGCCAGCGGACGTGCGTCCGGCCGTCGCGCACCTCGGCTTCGGGCGGCCCGAAGCGGCGTATGTCCAAGCCATCCGGGACGAACGGCTCGAGCTCGGGAGCATCCTGCGGAAGGACGGCCACCGAACCCGGCTCGAGCTCCTCGAGTAGCTCGGCCTTCGCCCGCGCGATGTTCTCGAGGCTGCCGAGCATCTCGAGGTGGACGGGGGCGATCGACGTGATCACGCCGATGTGGGGCCGAGCGATCTGCGCGAGCTCGCGGATCTGGCCGAGCCCGCGCATGGCGATCTCCGTCACGACGACCTCGGTGTCCGGCTCGATCCGGCAGATCGTGAGCGGCAACCCGATCTCGGTGTTGAACCCGCGTTCGGCCGCGACCGTGCGGAATCGCGACCGTAGCAGCGCCGCGACGAGGTCTTTCGTGGACGTCTTCCCGACCGATCCAGTGATCCCAACGACCTGAGCATCGCTCCGGGCGCGGACGGCACCGGCGATCGCGGCGAGCGCTGCGTGCGCGTCGTCGGGGACGAGCGTCGCCGCGGCTCCACGGGCGCGCGCGTCGCCGAGGAACGCCTCGCCGCGGGGAGGCACAGCGACGAACAGGTCGCCCGGCTCGACGCAGCGTGAGTCGACCTTGACGCCGGTGATCCGCTCCGTGCCGCCCTCGAGCCGCCCCGGCGCGAGCGCCCGCACCTCGTCGAGCGTCAGCGGGATCACGCGAGTGCCTCCTTCGCCACTTCGCGGTCGTCCCACGGAACCGTCCGGTCGGCGTACTCCTGGCCCTGCTCTGCTCCCTTGCCGGCGATGAGGACGACGTCGCCGGGCTGCGCAAGCTCCACCGCCCGGGCGATCGCCGCGCGCCGGTCGAGCTCGACCTCGACCGGCCCGTGCGCTCCCGCGACGACCTCGGCCGCGATCGCCTCGGGATCCTCGCTCCGCGGGTTGTCGGTGGTCACGATCGCTACGTCGGCGAGTTCGGTGGCGAGCTTGCCCATGATCGGACGCTTGCCGCGGTCGCGGTCGCCGCCGGCGCCGATGACGCAGATCACGCGGCTGCCATTCGCGAGCTCGCGCGCAATGCGGAGCACCTTCTCGAGCGCGCCAGGCTTGCCGGCGTAGTCGACGATCACGTGGAACGGCTGGCCGGCGTCGATCGACTCGAACCGTCCCGGCACGCCGCGCACCGACTCGAGCCCGCGCCTGATCGCGTCGTCGTCACAGCCGAGAGCGCGCGCCGCGAACGCGGCTCCGAGCGCGTTCTCGACGTTGAAGCGGCCGCGGAGCTTGAGGTCGACGCCCGCGAGCGCCGAGGTGTCGGCCCCGTCGAACGTGATCGCGTGCGGCAGCTCCGCCGCGAGGCGCCGCCCGTATTCGTCGGCTGTGTTGATCACTGCAACCGGACATGGCTCCTCGAAGAAGAGCCGTCGCTTCGCCTGGAAGTACGTCTCCATGTCGCCGTGGAAGTCGAGGTGGTCCCGGCTGAGGTTCGTGAAGACGAGGACGCGGAAACGGACGTGGTCGAGCCGGTGGAGAACCGACGCGTGCGACGACGCCTCCATCGCACACGTCCGGTCGCCGGCGTCGAGCATCTCGCGGAACGTCCGCTGCAGGTCGATCGCCTCCGGCGTCGTCCGCGTGACACCCCGCCGCTCGCCGCCGACGCGTGCCTCGAGCGACCCGACGAGACCCGGTCTCCGTCCGGCGGCGGCGAGGACCGCGAACAGGAGGAACGTCGTCGTCGTCTTCCCGCTCGTCCCGGTGACGCCAGCGATCTCGAGCTCGGCGCTCGGCTCCCCGAAGAACACGTCGGCGGCAGCAGCCATCGCAGAGCGCGCGTCGGCGACGACGATCTGCGGCACCGCGAGGTCAAGCTTCCGCTCGACCACGAGCGCGACCGCTCCGTCCGCGACTGCTTCCGCGGCGAAGTCGTGGCCGTCGGCCCGCGTACCGGGCACGCAGAAGAAGAGCGCTCCGGGAGCGACCGCTCGGGCGTCGTAGGCGAGTTCGCGCACCTCGACGTCGGCGCCGCCGTGCACTTCGAGTGGGTCGAGCGTGCCGACCAGACGCTCGAGCTTCATCGGCGACGACTATATCCAGCCACTTCGCGTCAGAACCTCGACGGCGACCGCGCGGACGTCACGGCCGTCGCTATCGACGAGGAAGTCCTCGACGGGATGGTCGCGCCAGTGCTCCTCGAGCTCCTGCGCACGCGCGAGATGCCAGTCTCCGCCCGCGCCGATCTCGCGCTGCCGAATCCGGTCGGCAATCGTCTCCGGTGCCGCCGTGAGCCGCGCGATCGTCAACGCCGCCCCGGGGACGAGGCGCTCGGCCGACGCCCTCTCCTCGACGATGAGCGGCACGACGAGTCGCTCGACCTCCATCAGTGACCACCGAGCTCACTTGATGGGCAGATCGGGCGGGACGCCGAGGTACTGCAGGTCGAACGACGCGATCTGCTCGAACGCCGGCGCTGCGACGATGCCGCCGTAGATCTGCCCCTGCGGCTCGTCGACGCTCACGAGGACGACGAGCCGCGGGGCGGCTGACGGCACCATGCCGATGAAGGTCGCGACGTACTTGCCCGGGAGGTACCCGTTCGGGCCCGGCTTCTGCGCCGTCCCCGTCTTGCCGGCGACGCTGTAGCCGGGGATCGCGGCGAGGCTGGCGGTTCCCTGGTCCGAGACGACGCCCTTGAGCATGTGGCGCAACTCCCTGTCGACCGCGGGAGCGAGAATGCGGCGATGCTGCACGGGGGCGAGGCTCTCGCCGGCGATGTGGTCGACGAGGTGGGGCCGGATCCAGACGCCGCCGTTCGCGATGGCCGAGTACGCCGCCGCGAGCTGGATCCCGGTGACCGACACGCCTTGGCCGATCGGAACGGTTCCGATCGTGGAGCCGGACCAGTAGGACGGCAAGATCCCTGGGCTCTCGCTGGGGAAGTCGATGCCCGTAGGCTTCCCGAAGCCGAAGCGGGCCATCCACTTCAGCATTCCCGTGCGGCCGAGGTACTTCCCCGCGATCTCGTCCGTGCCGATGTTCGAGGAGCGCTGGAGGATCTGCCAGACGTGCAGCCGCTCCGTGCCGTGCGGCTCGGCGTCGTGGATGACGCGATCGGCGACCCGCAGCGAGCCGGGCACGGTGAAGACCGAGTTCGGCGTGATGTCGTGCTGCGAGAGCGCGCCGCCGATCGTCACCACCTTGAATACCGAGCCGGGCTCGAAGACGTCGTCGACGGCGTGATTGACGGTCAAGCCGTGCGCGAACGCCTGCGGGTAGTTGCTCGCGTCGTAGCCGGGCTCCTGCGCCATGGCGAGGATCGCGCCGGTGCGCGGGTCCATGACGATCGCCGTGGCGTCCTTCGCGTGCCACTGGTTCACCGTCTGCTGGAGGATCTGCTCGGCGTTTGCCTGGATGCGGCTGTCGAGCGTGAGGAAGACGTCCTTGCCCTCGCGGACCGGTCGGGTCTGCTGCGTCTCGACGACCTGGCCTGTCGCGTCCCGGACGATCGTCGCCTTGCCCGCCCGCCCGGAGAGCTCGGCGTTGAGAGCGAGCTCGAGACCCGCGAGGCCCGTGTTGTCGGTGCCGACGTAGCCGAGCACCGGCGCGGCGACCGTTCCCTGCGGGTACACGCGCTCCTGGTCCGGTTGGAACGTGAAGCCCGTGAGCTGCTTCTGCGCGAGCGCGGCCGCCTTCACCGCGGATGCCTTCCGCTCGACGTAGACGAACCCGAGGCGGCGGTCGGAGAGCTGCCGGAGAACGACTTTCTGCGAGATCCCGAGCGTCTTCGCCGCGACAGCCGCCTCGCTGCGCGGATCGGAGATCTGCATCGGATCGGCGATCACGTCGGTCGTCTGCTCTCCGATCGCGAGCGGTGTGCCCATGCGGTCGAAGATCGTTCCCCGCATTGCCTGCGTGACGACCGTCATCCTCGTCTGCGCCATCGCCGCGGCCGCGAGCGATGAGGCCTTCACGGTCTGCAAGTACGCGGTTCGCGCCGCGAGAGCCCCGAACGTCAGGAGGATGAGGAGGAAGAGGAGGCGGAGCCGCTGGTTGACGAGCCGCGCGCGGACCCGGCTCACTTGCCGCTACCCAGGTCGAGGAGCGTGGTGTCGAGACCCGGCGCAGGGATGAGCCCGGCCCGGTGTGCTGCCGCTTCGACCCGTGGCGCCGCCGTGGCGCTCGCGTACTGCGAGGCGAGATTCGCGTTCTCCCGCTGGAGTTGTCCGATCTTCGTGTCGAGGTTGTTGACCGAGACGTTCGCGCGGAGGACGGCGACGTTGACGGCGACGACGCCGACGAGCAGGATCGCGAAGACGGCCATCCAGACGAGCGGCGCACGAACACGGAAGACGCGCCGCTGCCCCTTCCGCTGCCGCGCCTTCGTCCTCGCAGGCGCGGGCGCACGCCGGGGCCGTGCTCTGGCTGGAGGAGTCGCCGGCGAAGCCGCCGACGCCCGGCCGGAAGACCTCCGGGGAACCGGCTCTGCGACCGCGGCAGTGGCGAACCAGGACTCGACCGCGGACATCTAGCCGACCTCGCTCTTGATCGCGACGCGCAGGCGCGCCGACGATGAGCGCGGGTTCGCTGCGAGCTCGGCCTCGCCGGGGCGGATCGGCCGGCGCTGTACCGCCCGTAATTCCGGCTCATGCCCGCAGACGCAAACCGGGAAGTCGGGCGGGCACGTGCATCCGCGCTCGCGCTCGCGGAGGAAGCGCTTGACGATCCGGTCCTCGAGCGAGTGGAAGGAGATCACCGCGAGCCGGCCGCCGGGCCTGAGCATCTCGAGCGCCGCCGGCAGCGCCGCCGCGAGCGAATCGAGCTCCCCGTTCACCGCGATCCGGAGAGCCTGGAAGACGCGCTTGGCCGGATGGCCCTCGCCGAAGCGCGCGGGTGCCGGGATCGCCGCCCTGATCGCGTCGACGAGCTCGCCCGTCCGCTCGAACGGCTGCTCGCGCCGACGCCGGACGATCGCGCGCGCGATCTGATTCGCGTACCGCTCTTCGCCGTAGCGGCGGAAGATCGTCGCGAGGTCGCGCTCGCTCCACGTGTTGACGAGATCGCGGGCGCTCTCCTCCTGCGTCGGGTCCATCCGCATGTCGAGCGGCGCATCGACGGCATACGAGAACCCGCGCTCGGGCTGGTCGACCTGCATCGACGAGACGCCGAGGTCGAGGAGGATCGCGTCGGCGCGGACGCCGTTCGCCGCGAGCTGCGGCAGCACGATTCCGAAGTCGCCGCGCAGGAGACGGGCGTTGACGCTGAAGCGCTTCTCGAGCTGCTCGAAGTACGTGCGCGCCGACGGGTCGCGGTCGATCGCGGTCAGCTTCCCGCGGCCGGCGAGGTCGGCGGCGAGGAGCGCGGCATGACCGCCGGCGCCGAACGTCGCGTCGATGACCGACTCGCCCGGGCGCACAGCGAGGCCCGCGCGCACCTCCTCGGCGAGAACGGGGACGTGGTCAGCTGGTATGGGCTGCGAGACGTTCGGCAACATCCTCAGCACTCCCTTCGACTTCGGAGAGCTCGCGGCGCCAGGCGTCGCGGTCCCAGATCTCGACGTGGTCGTTGACTCCGGCGACGACGACGTCCCGGCCGAGCTGCGCGTGAGCCATGAGCGCAGGCGTAATGGTCACGCGGCCCTGCTTGTCCGGCGCAGTCTCGGTTGCGCCGGCATAGAACCTGCGGTGCATCCGCCGGCTCTCCACGCTCAGCGGGTTGAGCGGAGAGAGGAAGGCGTCCTTGTAGTTCTCCCAGTTCTCCGGCGGCCACGCGAAGAGGCAGCCCTCGAACCCCTTCGTGACGACGCACCCATCCTCGAACTCCCGGCGGAATCTCGCCGGAAGCGTCACGCGGTTTTTGTCATCGATGGTGTGCTCGTATTCGCCAAGGAGCATGGGGCAGCTCTCCCTATCGCGCCACTGTGCCCCACTTTACCCCACTCAAACCCACTTTGTCCAGCGAATCAGAGATCTGCGGCGGTCAACTGCCTCTCGTACGGCCCCCTGCTCGTCAGCACCGTCGCACCACAGCGCGCGCCGATCGCGACTGCCTCGTCGACGGGCAGCGAGCGGGCGAGCCCGTACGTCACGCCCGCGGCGAAGCAATCTCCGCACCCGTACGCGTCGGCCACCGGGCCGGGGATCGGCGCCGCGCGGAACGGCCCGCCGGGACGAATCCAGCCGCCGAGCCCGCCGGCGGTGGTGACGACGATCCCCGGCGGCGGCTCGATCTCGCCCGGCTCGAAGCGCTCGCCGGCGTCCTCCCCGCTCCCGACGAGAACGTCGATCTGCACGCCGGCGCTGCGGAGCGTCGGCAGCTCGCGCGACGTCGCCACGAGCACCTCGGCGCGCCGGGCCGCGCGCAGCGCCGCATTGTCGCCGCCGGTGAAATAAACCGCGTCGCAGCGGGCGAGCTCCTCCCACGGCAGCGAAGCGTCCTCGCCCGAGGGCCGGAGCTTCTCCCCGATCACCGTGATCGTCCGCTCGCCGCCGTCGTCCACGTGCGTGAACGCGCGTCGCTGCGGGCCGACGGCACGGCCGGCGTGGACGGTTACGCCGCGCGCCTCGAGCTCCTTCTTCGAGCGCCGGCCGAGATCGTCGTCGGCGAGCGCCGTGAAGAAGAGGCACGAGCCGGCGAGATTCACGAGCTGGACGGCCGCCACCGCACCGCCGCCCGCCGCCTCCTCCCACGACCCGCGAGCGTGGACGATCTCACCCGCGGACGGCAGCTCCTCGACGAGCGCGAACTCGACCCACTCGACATGTCCGACCACTGCGACTCGCATGACCTCACATCTTGACCTCACACTGAGGAGGGGGAGTACGTTTGATGACTAGATGGCGGTCGCGTCGGTCCCCCCGTTCGAACGGTTCTACGAAGCGCACAACGGCGAAGTTCTCGCGTTTCTCCGCCGGCGGGCCGGCCGCGACCGTGCCGACGATCTCTTCCAGGAGACGTTCCTGCTCGCGCTGCGGGCCTACGGCCGGCTCGAGCACGGCGAGCACCTGCGCGCCTGGGTCCTGACGATCGCGGCGAACACGCTGGTCGACGCGGCACGGCGGGAGCGTCCAACCGTGGAGCTTGCCCTCGAGCCGGGGGGTGAGGATCCGCGTCCCGCCTTCGAGGAGCTCGCGCCGCTCACGGACGGGCTCCCACCGAAGGAACGCGCGGCCGTCGTCCTCCGCTACGGCTACTCGCTCGGCTACGACGAGATCGGCGCCGCCCTCGACTCGAGCGAGGACGCAGCGCGCCAGGCCGCCTCCGCCGGAGTGCGGCGATTACGACAGGAGAAGGACGCCCAGTGACCGACATTGCGAGCAAGGTTCCGGCAGCACTCGACGCCCGCTTCCGCGCCGCCGCGGCCGCGACGGGCGAGCTCGACGTCGCGTACGACGTCCTCGACGACACGCCGATCGGGAAGCTGCTCGTCGGCGTCTCAGAGCGCGGCCTCTGCCGCGTCCACTTCGACCCGGATCCCGAGCGCGAGATCGAGGACCTCGCGCGCCGATTCGGCCCGCGTGTCCTCCGCGCTCCCGCCGCGCTCGACGACGTCCGCCGCGAGCTCGACGAGTACTTCGAGGGACGCCGCCACGCGTTCGACCTCCCGCTCGACCTGCGCGCCGCGCCCGAGTTCCATCAGCGCGTCCTCGCCGAGCTCGCGCGCGTCGAGTACGGACACACGACGACGTACGGCGCTCTCGCTGCCAGGGTCGGTGCGCCGAAGGCGGCGCGCGCCGTCGGCACCGTCATGAACAGGAACCCGGTGCCGATCGTCCTCCCGTGCCACCGCGTCGTCGGCGCGAGCGGAAGCCTCACCGGCTACGGCGGCGGGCTCGAACGGAAGGAATGGCTGCTTCGGCTGGAGGGCGCGCTTCTGTAGGAGGGGTCGCCAAAGCCTCCCGCCAGAAGGGTTTTCCGCCCGCTCCGGGAATCACCCGGGCATGACACTCCTCGCATTCACCATCGCGCAGCACACGGGCCTCCGGATCGCCGAAATCGGAGAGCTACTCGGCCTGATCGGCGGCGCCGCGCTGCTCCTCGGCGGGATTACGCCCTTCGGTAAGCGGTTCGGCCAGACCGTCGGCGGCCTCGGCATCGGGCTCGGGTTCCTGTTGCTGATCCTCGCCACGCACTCCGGTCACTTCGGCCACCACTAAGCCGTCGCGTCGGAGCGGGCGCAGCTTGTATCCCACTCCCCAGACGTTCACAACCCAGTCGTCGAGCCCGGCCGCGGCGAGCTTGCGGCGGATCCGGGACGCGTGGGACTCGAGAGTCCGCGTCGGCACATACGTCCGGAATCCCCACACGTCGCGTAGGAGCTGCTCGCGAGTGAAGACGCGATCGGGATCGGAGGCGAGCTTCACGAGCAGCGCGAACTCCTTCGCCGACAGGTCGACGTCCTCGCCGTTCGCCACCGTCCGGCGCGTCGCGCGGTCGATCGAGAGCGGCCCGACCTCGAGCCGCTCGACCCGCGGCGGGCAGCGCCGCAGGAGCGCGTGGATGCGCGCGAGGAGCTCTTCGTAGACGAACGGCCGTGCGAGGCAGTCGTCGGCGTGCTCGAGCGCGCGGACGCGCGCGGCCGGATCCGCACCGCCGAGCACGATCACCGGGCAGTCGGGCACGAGGCCGCGGTCGAGCGCTTCGGCGTCGCCGAGGAGCAGGAGGTCGGGGTCGGCGGCGCGCGGCAAGTGCTCGGCGCGCTCGTACACGAAGACGTCGAAGCCGTCGTTCCGGAGCTGCCGCTCGAGGAAGCCGCGCACCGCGGGCTCCGCTTCTGCGAGGACGAGTGCCGTCATCGCCACGAACCTACGGCAAGAACCGCAACGAAACCGTCACGGACCCCCCCGCAGAGACTCGGCCGCTGGGAGGATTTGGTCTCGGCCGGAAGGCTAAGACAGCCGCGCGAGCGGCGGCTTAAGCCGCAGGCTCCCCGGCTCCCCGGCGCGCGACGAAGGTGCCCGCCGCGGCCGGTAACCAGGTCTCTGCACGAAGGCGCGGGAGACCGCGCTCTCCCGCGCCGGAGTTCCTCCGACAAGCCGAAAACGCGAAGCGTTTTCGGCTTAGAGCCGTCCGCTGCGCACGACGCCCCACAGCAGCCACAGGCCGAGCAGTGCGGAGACCGCGAACCCGCCGATCGAGATGACGTTCACGCCGAGGACATGCGGCCCGCCCTTCGCGAAGATCCCGATCAGGCTCGAGCCGATCAGCCCGCCGACGACGACGAGCGCGATCACGAGCCGGTTGATGAGCGTGTCGAGCTTCGCGAGCAGGTCGTCCAGGCCCTTGTGGACGAAGCCGACCTCGATCTGGCCGTCACGAATCTCCTCTATGAAGCCGTGGAACTGGTGCGGCGCCTCGGCGAGCACCTGGGCATACCGGACGACCTCGCGGCGGGCGCGCCGCACGACGCGCTCCGGCGTGAACCGCTCGAGCATGAGGTCGCGCGCGTACGGCCGCGCGACCTCGAACACGTTGAAGTCGGGATAGAGCTCCTGGCCGACGGATCCGAGGGTGGCGATCGCACGGTCGAGGAGCAGGAACCGTGAGGGCAGGCGCATGTTGAGCGAGTAGATGAGCGCGAAGCCCTCCCGGATCGCCTGGATCGGATCGATCTCGCTCAGGCTCGCGCCGTAGTAGCGGTAGTAGAGCTCGCGCAGCTCCGCCCGCAGCTCCTCCTCGCGCTCACGCGGATAGCGGACGCCGAGGTCGGCCAGCCGCCGCGGGATCTGGTCGATGTTCTCGTTCGCGGCGTCGATCAGCAACCCGGTCAGCTTCGACATGTCGTTGTCGCTGAGCTTCCCGGCCGAGCCGAAGTCGACGAGTCCGACCGTCCCCGTTTGGGGCACCACGAGGATGTTCGCCGGGTGCGGGTCGGCGTGGAAGAAGCCGTGGCGGAAGATCATCGTCATCCACGTCTCGGTGATCCGATACGCGAGGTCCCGCCGCTCCTCGAGCGTCATCGCGGCGAGGTCGAGATCGGCGAGCTGGACGCCGTCGATCCACTCGAGCGTGAGGACGCGCGCTCCGGAATACGACCAGTAGACCTTCGGCACACGGACGTGTTCCGCGCCGGCGAAGTGACGGTGGAACATCTGCGCGTTGCGGCCCTCGAGGTGGTAGTCGAGCTCTTTGCGGATCGAGCGCGCGAACTCGTCCACGAGCTGGCGCGCGTCGATGAAGTCGAGCGCCCGGATCCGCTCCCGGGCGAGGCGTGCCGCCTGGTAGAGGAGCGCGATGTCGGCGTCGATCTGCCGCGCGGCTCCCGGCCGCTGCACCTTGACCGCGACGCGCTGACCGTTCGGGAGCGTCGCGGCATGCACCTGGCCGATCGACGCCGCGGCGACCGGCACCGGTTCGAAATCCGTGAAGAGACGCTCGAGCGTGTTCCCGAGCTCGGCCTCGACGACGCGGCGGACGTCCGCAAACGGGAACGGCCGCACGTCGTCCTGCAGGCCGCGCAGCTCGAGGACGATGTCGGGCGGCACGGCGTCGGGACGGGTCGAGAGGAGCTGCCCGAACTTCACGAACGTCGGCCCGAGCTCGTCGAGCACCTCCCGCAGGCGCTGGCCCCGCGCCGAGCCCGCTCCCTGCGCGGCGGCGGCGCTCGCGAGGCGCTCCTCCGCAGAGCGCCGGGGCAGGAGATCGCTCAACCGGTGCGCGTCGATGAAGTAGCCGAACCCGTGGCGCACCATCACCTGTGCGATCTCGGACAGACGTCCGATCGTCCGCGTCCGCGGCGGCGTGCTCATGGCAGAAGGTTAAGCGGCAACGTGCTTGCGTGTCTCGCGCCGCCGCGTCCACGGGCCGGGTGGCACGAGCAGGGACTCGGCGTGGAGGTACGCGAGGCCGACCGCGGGGATGTCGGCATACCGCTCGACGCAGATGTAGCGGCGGCGCCACTCCGGGAAGAACTTCCGGTTGAACGAGTAGAGGCGCTCGAGCTGGAAGACGTTGTCGGCGAGCAGCAGGACGCGCCGCGCGAGCCGCTTCGGGATGCTCGTGGCCCGCTCGGGCGAGATGACGTCGGTGAACGCGCAGAAGTTGAGCGACAGCTCGCTCGCGCCCTCGGCCTTCGCCCACTCGACCGTCTCGACGATGAGGAACTCCGTGAGCCCGTTCGGCGAGTCGGGCCGGCGCCGCATGGTGCTGAGCGACCAGCCTCCGCCGGCCGGCGACGGTGCGAGATGGAGGAAGCCGCCGATCCGCCCCTGCTCGTCCGCCGCGATCGCAAGCACCGTGCCCGGGACGTGGAGGTCGTCGATCGTCATCGAGAAGCCGCGTTCGGGTTGATCCCCGCGCCAGACGGACGAGACCTCGGCGAGCTCCTCCTCGAGCCCGGGCGAGACGTCGTCGGCGGCGACGACGCGGAAGGAGTAGCCCGCCTTCTGCAGGCGCGAAACCGACTGGCGCACCTTGCGGATCGCGCGCCCTTCGAGCGAGAACTCCGCCGGCCGCAGCACGGCCTCCTCCCCCAACGGGATCGGCTTGAGGCCGAGGGCGCGATAGCGCGGCAGGTGATGCTCGGAGGCGCCGACGATCGCGAGCCGCCAGCCGTGGGCATGCGCTGTCCGCTGCAGCTCGGCGAGGAGGTCGTCGATCTCGGACTCCTCCCCGACCGGATCGCCGCTCATGAGCGCCGTGCCGGCGACGACGCGGTACGCGAGGAAGGCGCGACGGCTCGGCGAGAAGAGGTAGCTCTTGTCGCGCCGCAGCGCGAAGAACGAGAGGCTGTCGGTGCCGTACGTCTCGACGAGCGTCCGCGCGACGCGCCGCTCCCCCACGCTCTGCGCAACGGCCTGCCCGAACGGGCGCAGCCAGAAGTACAGCGCGGAGAAGCCGGCGACGATCCCTACGGCGGTGAGCGCGTCCGCGGCGCGGTTCGGCAGGTCGTGGCCGGGGAGCTCGGAGGCGATCGCGACCGCGGCTATCCCGCCGACGAGCGCCCCGAGGCCGAGCACGAACCGCACGCTCGCGGGATCGCCCGGCACGTCGAAGCGGTCGCGCCAATGGAGCAGCGCGAGAAGGAAGAGGAGCGAGATGGCCGCCTCCTCGACGTCGAGACCTTTCGCGAGATGAGCGGCCGCCGAGGCGAGGACGACGAAGATCGCGAGCTGCCAGGCGCGATGGCGGCGCCGCGCGAGCGAGCGGGCGAGGAAGACGAGGCCGATTGCGCTCGCCATCGTCAGGATGCGCGCGCCCTCCGGCCAGCCCGGAGGCAGCACGCCGCGGATGAGCTTGACCCGGTCGGCCATCCCCGGAGTTGCCGCCGAGACGATCCCCATTACGCCGACCGCAGCAGCGGCAAAGGCGAGGAGCCGCTCGGCTGGGAGGCTCCGCAGCGTCACGCACGGAGGGTACAACGTCACCGTGACGACCGAGCACGTAGAGATTCCCCTACCGCGCTGGCTCGTCGGAGTGTTGGGCGGTGTCGCCGTGCTCCTCGTCCCGTGGATCCTCTACCTCACGTTCACGCTGCCCTCGCGGCACGTCACCGTCCACTACGACCTCGCGTGGGTCGGGTTCGACGTCGGGCTCAGCGTGACGTTCGCCGCCACCGCGTGGGCCGTCCTGCGCGGCTCACAGTGGCTCGTCCCCTTTGCCGCCGTGACCGCGACGATGCTCTGCTGCGACGCGTGGTTCGACGTGACCACGTCGAAGCCCGGCACCGAGCTCCTCGAAGCGGTCGCGGAGGCTGCACTCGCCGAGCTCCCGCTCGCCGCGCTTTGCGCCTTCATCGTCTACGACGCCGAGCGGTTCCTCGCGGCGACGGTCACACGCTTCCGTCGCGCGGCAGGCGAGGCTGCTGAGTACGCGGAGGCTTAGAGCTCCTAACGCAATGAAGCACGGGCCGCCTGGCCGCGCTGGGCGGCGCGCTGCCGCGTCCTCGGGAGCGCGAATAACGCTGCTATTCGCGCTCCCTGCGTCCTTGCATCGCACTCGCCCATCACGCCCAGTCAGCGCGTGGTCATCCCGTTAGGAGCTCTTAGTCGCTCGGGCAGACGGTCCCGCTGGGCGGCATGCGGAGAGTTTGGAGGTAGCGGTCGGCCCACTTCCGGATGCAGGAGCTCTGGCGGTACGCGGTGTGTCCTGGGCCGGTGCGGGTGAGGAGGGTTGCTCGCGGTAGCTCTCTGGCGAGTGCTTTCGCCCAGGCGTAGGGTGTGGCCGGGTCGCCGGTCGAGCCGATGACGAGGATCGGCGGGGCGCCTGGAGCGTGCGCGGCTGCCGGTTGCATCTGTGCGCGGGCGGGCCAGTAGGCGCAGGGGAGCGTTCCCCATGCCTCGGCCGCCCCGAAGTCGGGCGCGGACCTGGAGAGCCGGGAGGCGAGTTCCCGGTAGTCGCGGATCGTCGTCGGCGCCGGCCGGTCGAGGCAGTTGGTCGCCATGTTCGCGGAGAGGATGTTGGAGAACGACCCGCCGGCGGGGTTCATCCCGGCGTAGCTGTAGGCCGCGGCGGCAAGGTCCGTGCCGTCGCCGTTCTCCGCAGCCGCCAGCGCTCGGCCGAGGAACGGCCAGGTCTCCTTCGAGTAGAGGGTTGCGATAACGCCGACCAGGGCGACTCCGTAGTTGACGCGCTCCTCACCGCCGAACGCGGGCGCCAGGCGCGCCGGGATGACCAGACCTCGCTTGAAGCGGGCCATGAGCGCCGTATATGCGTGGGCGGGCGTGGTCGCGAAGGCCGACCCGCAGCTGGAATGTCTTGCGCACCAGGCGAAGAAGTCGTGCAGATCGGTTTCGAAGCCGGCGGCCTGCTCGGCCTCCGACGTTGCCGTGTCGAGCGCAGGATCGAGAGCGCCGTCGAGCACCATCGCCCGGACGCGTTTCGGGAACATCTCGGCGTAGACGGTGCCGAGGAAAGTGCCGTAGGAGAGGCCGTAATACGTGAGTTTCGACTGGCCGAGAGCGGCGCGCAGACGATCCATGTCACGGGCGTTGTTCGACGTGGACAGGCTCACGATGAAGGCGGTCGAGGCGCTCCGCTCGCAGCCGCGGACGAGGGCCTTGCTGGCGCTTACGACGCCGGCGATCTGGCGTGGCGTGGTCGGGTCCGGATTGACGCCGAGCCAGGCACGGATCCCGGCTGACGTCAGGCACCGCAGCGGTTTGCTCGACCCGGAGCCGCGGGGATCGAAGCTGACGAGGTTGAACCGCGCCCGCAGCGAAGCCGGGAAGGTGCTCGACACCCCCTCGAGGTACTGCACACCCGACGCGCCGGGGCCGCCGGGGTTGAAGACGATGTCGCCGATCGGGTGTGGCCGGGTTGCAACGAGCTCGACCACCGAGATCGGGATCTGCGGACCGCGCGGATGCGAGTACGAGAGAGGAACCCGCAGCGTCGCGCACTCGAACTGGGCGTCACAGCGATGCCACGACAACGTCGAGGCTGGGACAGCTGTCCCACCCGAGCCGCACGCCCCGAGGAGCAGCGCGCCGGCAACCACGACGACCAACAGAGCTCTCGCGCGCCTCATCGAGAAGGCATCTTAGGACGCGGCCCCCGCAGGCTCATCGCGGAGTCTCACAGTCACCCGACGGGAGACTCACTCCCCGCGTTCGCGTAGCGACGACTCGGTCGGGTAGAGGACATACAGCCGCCTCCACCGTGGCTCGACCTTGTCAAGTTCGGCGGTGATCACTTCCTTCGCCGCTCGATGCGGCTCATGCTTCGGAAAGTCGATTTCGAGACGGTCGGGATGCGACTCACGGCGCGCGCGGTACTTATCGAGAAGGGCTCGCTCGATGCGCTCGCGTGCCGTCCTGTTCTGTGGCAGGGGTAGGACGAAGCGGCGAGGGCTCAGTGTTACGGCGTTACGTGGCATGTTCGGGAAGGGTTCTACCTGACTACCTGACATGCGGCGGGGCGACTCTCAGCTGGGCCAGTGCGCGGGAATGTCACTTGAGGCGATTTGTTCTATCGCTGAAATGAGCCGACGAAGACCTGGCCTGTGCCGTTCTTGCAGGCGCCGCCGTCGATCAGGGCGCTTTGACGGCCCCAGCCCGCACGTAGGTGGAGCCCGAACATTGACCCGACGGATCGGTCACACGACCCGGGTACAAAGAAGAGAGCGGCGGCGATGCGGCGGCCGGGGCGAAGGATCCAAGTCCGTTCGGGATCGCCTGCGTTTCCGAAGTCCCCGGGGGCGGCGTCCGCGACCATCACTCGATAGCGAAACGGGCCGAGCAGGACCCACGGCCGCGTGTTGACCGTGCAGTCACGACTGCCGCGGTTCTTGACCCAAACGGCAGCGATGCTGGTGCCGCCCGCCCGTTTTGGATTCCGCCGGTCACGCGGACTTCCTTGCAGATCTGGATCTGTGCTGTCCCGGACGCCGTCGCCGCGTAGATGGCTCCCGCCCCAGCGAGAGCGACGATCATGACGGTCAATGCTGATCTCGGCACCTGAGAGACAATAGGGCGCCGACGGTCGAAAGCAAGCCGCTCTCATGGCCTGGGCCAGTCGCGCGCGGGAATGTCACTTGACGACATGGGCGTACCCTGCGGAGATGAACCAGCTATGGCCGCCGATCCGCTTCCTGCTCATTGGACTGCTCGGGACCCTCGCCGCTGTAGTCGTGATCTGGATCCTCTTGGTCGTAGCCGGGGTTCTTTAGCCGAGGGTCGACTGAGCGAGTGTGCGTGGTGTCGCCCGGGTAGCGCGGGGAAGCCCAAATCGCCGAGGAGCGCTAGCGACGAGGAGGGGGGTCTGCGATTTGGGCGCGGGGGCCCGCGCTAGCCGGTGTCCCCTTCGGTGTTTGCATCGCCCAGTCGATGCCGCCCTTCCCCGCGGTGCGCTCGCGGGGTAGCCGGGGTCGCCCGGCGAGCCGCCCCGCGAGGGGCGGCCCCCGGCGGCTCCGGCGTCCGCGGTCGCCCCGGGGGTTGGCCGCTCTCTTCACTTGTATTAGCAACGAAACTCGGGTGGCGGGTTGATCGGGGGCTAGAGCTGTTGCCTGGGGTGCAAATATGCACCTTTTGCAGGGGTTTTGCACCCCAGGAGGCGGCTGTTGCACTTCTATCCGGTGTAGTCGCTAGTACAGGCGTCCGGAAGTTCGGTGTTCATGCCGCGAGCTTGAGGTCGGGCTCGTGGGCGTCGATTCGGGCGAGGAGGCGGTTGAGGTCGGTGCGGGTGAAGGTCCACGCGAACGGCTTGGCGATCTGTCGGTAGTGGTCGGCGAAGCGGAGCAGCCGCTCGGTGAGTTCGTCGAGCGTTGCGAAGTCGTTCGGGGTGAGCGCTTTGCGCTGGACGATCGAGAAGTAGAGCTCGATCTGGTTGAGCCAGGAGGCATGGATCGGCAGGTGGATCAGCCGCGCGTTCTTCCACGTCGTCTCCATTCGCTCGATCGAGGCGTTGCCGGCGTGGGAGCTGCCGTTGTCGACGATCCAGTAGACGGTGCGCGCGGAGGCGTACGGCTCGACGCTCATCACCTGCTCGACCAGCCGTGCGAATGGCTCGATCCCGGTCTTGTCTTCGACGCGGTCGAACAGGTTGGCGTGGTGGACATCCCAGCCGGCGAGGTAGGCGAGCGTGCCGTTGCGGCGGTAGTCGAACTCGAACCGGCCCGGCCGGCCGGGGGCGGCCGGTAACGAGGCGTGGCGGCGGCCGAGCGCCTGCAGCTGCGTCTTCTCGTCGGCGCAGATCACATACTCGTCCGGGCGCAGCCGGCGACCCTCGAAGCGGCGCTGGTAGAGGTCGAGCACCCGCCCGGCCTTCTCGGCGAAGCGCGGGTCGCGGACGAAGATCCAGGAGCGCTGCTGCCACGGCTTCAACGCGTCGTCGTGCAGCCAGCGCCAAATCGTCGAGGCCGACGCCTCGCTCAGACCACGCTCGACGACCAGCCGATGCAGCTCAGTGCGCGAGAAGCGGCCGAGCGGCAACCCATGCGTCGCCGGCAGCTGACAGGCCAGCGCCTTCACCTCGGCCACCTGCTCCGGGGGGAAAACGGCGCGGACGGCCCGCACGCTCACGATCCTCAAGGCCCGCCAATCGCTGCTCAAAGAAGCGTTTCCGCCAGCGTCCGACCACCCGTGCCGCCGTCTCCAACCGGCGGGCGATCTCGACGTTGCTCTGACCCTCGGCCGCGTACAGCACGATCTTCGCCCGCACCACCACCTTGTGCGGCAGCGTGTAACACGCGACCCGGTGCTCCAACTCCGCCCGCTCCACCTCGCTCAACACGATCACAAACCCACTCGACCTCGCCATACCCACACCATTCGACGCCGCGACACCGGTCCCTTCACCGATTACGGACCGAACTTGCAGATGCCTGTACTAGCGGCTCAGCGCGCTACGTCTCTTCTCGCGAGGTTCGATGCAGGCGACGCGTGAGTGGCTCAGCCGCGCAGCGCCTCGACCCAGTCGAGGCTCTTGCCGCAGAGAGAGCGAGCCGCCTTCGGCTGAACGTACGTGACGCCCCGATCGTCGGTTCCCTGCGCGATCACGAACGGCCCGAGCCCGAACGACTGGTGCGCCGCGCTGCCCGGGCCCCAGTCGGGCCCGCTGTGCTTAATGACGAGCGTGTGGGAGCCTCGAGTCAGGTGGGCGGACCCGAAGTTGAGGAAGTTACCGGGCCACTCGGTCTGGTTCCGCTGCTGACCGACCTGGTGTCCGTCGAGCTTCGCGGTCAGAGTGGAGCTGAACGAGCCGCCGACCCACACCCCGTACGTGCCGCCCTCCCGGACACTGAACGGGAGAGTGAGCTTGTACGCATTCGTGTCGTACACGAGCCCGAAAGGCTCTCCGTACGCGCCGAAATGCTTTGGGACCGCAATTTGCCCGCTTGGATTGATCACTGTGACTTCGGGGCGGAACACGGTCGCGAGGACTCCATGGGCGGCGGACGCAAGGCTGGCAAGGTGCATCACCGCCTTGCAGTCCGGGACTCCGGCGGGCTGGAAACGACTTCCCAGCGACAGGTGCGAGATGATCCCGGCCGGTCCCGAGGCTCGCCGCCAAACGTCGTAGTAGCGCCCCGACCAGGCGAGAGAGTACGCGGAAGGTGGTCTGCTGGCGATACCTGTCCGGCGAATGACCAGGGTGCGGAAGTAGAGCAGCTGCTTGAGCCTGATCTCGTCCACGTCGGGCGAGGTGCCGTTCGACGCTTCGTGGCCGTTGTTGAGGTACATCAGCTGGACGCGCAGTCCGCTGGTCGTCTGGGCGTCGAGCCCGCGGAGGAAGTGGCGAGCGGCATACGGCTCGTACTCAGTCAGCAGCGCGGGCCCCTGGCCGGCGAACTTGGCCCCGATCGTCTGGAGCTCCATCAGACGCGCGCTGGGAGCCAGGAGCACCGCGTGGTACTGCATCGCGTTCGACCAGAGGACGCCGCCGGCGAGGGCAGCCAGCACCACTCCCCCGACGACTCTCCCCTCGATTCGCCGGCCGCCCTCGATGACAACTGCCGCGCCCGCGAGGCCGACGCCGAGAACGAGCGGAGACGCTGAGGCAAGGGCCTTGCCTGCCACCCACGGCGACGCCCGCTCGACATAGACGAGACACGCGAACGCTCCCGTGGCGAGAGCGACGACGACCTCCCAGCGCCCGCGACGCCATGCGGCTACGACAGCAAGGATCGCCCCGAGCACGACCGCGACCGCGAGTATGTGCGTGATGGTGGGGTGGGAAGTCGGGTCGCGAAAGTCCCCGCTCAGCCAGACGCCGGGCACCTGCCACCAGCTCAGCGGATGGTTGAGGTTCCCGGCTCCCTCGGAGCCACCCTTCATGAACTTCCCCAGGGTGTTCAGCCGAGCCGCGCTCACCGACAGGATCGGGATGGAGAGGATCCCTACCGTGACGACGTAGACGCCGATGGACAGCAGCACGTCCCGGGCCGACCGATTGAGAATGAGCAGCGTCACACCCGCGGCGAGCATCGGCACGAGCCAGACGCCACCTCCGACGCTCAGCCCTCCGATCAGGGCCGCCGAGGCGACGGCGAGCGGGATCACCTGTCGTGGGGAGCCGAATTTCACGCGGGGGACGAGACACGCGGCGAAGAGAACCACGCCCGGCGTGAAGAGCTCCTTGACTCCTCCCCACATTGCGTAGCCGTACATGAGCGCAGCTTGGGCGCCGAAGAACGCCACACAGCCTCGGAGCACCCGCGACTGCACCAGTCCCGAGACGAGTTCGTAGAGTCCCAGACCGGTGAGGACGGCAAGGATTGTGAGGTACGGCTGCCAGAGCCAGAGCTGATCGACCCTGAGGAGCGTTTGCCCGACGTCGATCGGAAGCATCGAGCCAAGGGGGTAGCCGTACTTGTACCCCTCGTGCAGCAAGGTCGCCTTGTACGTCGATGGCAGGAGGCCGGCGGCGCCGTACGTGTGTGCCGCGGCCCGGTCGAGGAACGACATGAAGGTCGAGGTGTCGTCGAGCCTGATGTACCCGGCGAAGGTGACTCCGACGAGCACGACTGGAGCAGCGAACACCGTGTAGACGCCGGCGGCTGAGCCCGTGAGCCAGCGGTCGAGCCGAAAGCGCTTCCACGGCCGCGACACGCCGAAACCCGCTATCGCAAGGACGACGACGAACGGCGTCTGCAGCGGGGCAGTCGCGTTGCTCATGTGCGCGAAGTACGTGGCGAGCGAGATGACGATGAA
>DATKRA010000035.1:0-23070 GCA_035532455.1 Gaiellaceae bacterium
CAACGATCGCCTTGATCTTCGCCGCCGAGATCGACGGCTTGCGGCCGCGGCCGGGCCTCGTCTCGGTCAGCGCCTGCGCGCCGCCATCGGCGTACCGGCTGCGCCACAGGATCACCGTCGGGCGGCTGACGCCGAGCGTCCGCGCGATCTCGCTATTCGATTCACCCGCCGCCGCGGCCAGCACGATCCGCGCCCGCAACGCCACACTCTGCGGCGTCCTCTGCGCGCCGACCCAGCGCTCCAGCAGCCCCCGCTCCTCCTCGCAGATCCGCGTCTCGAGCATCGCCGACGCCACGCGATGGACGCTACTTCATCCCCAACTATCTGTCAAGCTATATTAGAGACACTGCACTAGCTACGCTGGACGACATGGCGATGGACCGGCGGACGAAGATCGTCGCCACGCTCGGACCGGCTGCGGACTCGCGTGAGCGCCTTCGGGCGCTGCTCGACGCGGGTGTCGATGCGGTCCGGTTCAACCTCTCGCACGGGACGCACGCAGACCATTCCGAGCGCGCCTGGCTCGTCCGCGAGATCGCCGCCGAGCTCGGGCGTCCCATCGCGCTCATCGCAGACCTCCAGGGGCCGAAGCTTCGGATCGGGGAGCTCGACGCGCCCGTCGTCCTTCGCTCCGGAGACGAGATCACGGTCTGCGCGGAGGACGCCGCGACGACCGGCGACCTACCGGTCGCCCCTGCGGTGATCGGCGACGTCCTCGAGCCGGGCCACGACATCCTCATCGACGACGGTCTCATCCGCCTCCGCGTCGACGCGGTGGAGAAGGGCCGCGCGAAGTGCCACGTGCTCGTCGGCGGGCACGTCACGTCGCACAAGGGCGTCAACCTGCCGGGCGTCCCGCTGCCGATCCCGTCGCTGACGCGCAAGGACATGGACGATCTCGACTGGGCGCTCGAAACGGGGGTCGACTTCGTCGCGCTCTCCTTCGTCCGCTCGGCGGCCGACGTCCGCGACCTTCGCGCCCTGCTTGAGCAGGGCGGCTCGCACGCGCACGTGATCGCGAAGATCGAGAAGGCGGAAGCGGTCGACGTCCTCGACGACGTCCTCGCCGCGACCGACGTGGTGATGGTGGCGCGCGGTGACCTCGGGGTCGAGATCGGCCCGGCCGTCGTCCCGCTCGTGCAGAAGCGGATCATCCAACGGGCACTCGAGCTCGGGAAGACGGTCATCACCGCGACCCAGATGCTCGAGTCGATGGTTCACTCGCCCGAGCCGACCCGTGCGGAGGCGAGCGACGTCGCGAACGCGATCCTCGACGGGACGTCCGCCGTGATGCTCTCGGGCGAGACCGCGGTCGGCGAGTACCCGGTCGACGCCGTCGCGTACATGGACCGGATCGCGCGCGCGGTCGAGCCGAGCCTCGGCTACCGCCACGAGATCCCCGACGCCGCGGACGACCCGACGATCGGCCAGGCGATGTCGAACGCCGCCTGCGATCTCGCGGAGGCGCTGCAGGCCGCGGCGATCCTCGTCCCGACCTTCTCCGGCCGCACCGCGAGCGCCGTCGCGCGGCTGCGCCCCCGCCGCCCGATCGTCGCGCTCACGCACGTCGACTGGGCGATGCGCCAGCTCGCCCTCGAGTGGGGAGTGACGCCGGTGCTCATCAGCGAGACGGGCAACGTCGAGGACCTCTGGCGCCTCGCCGTCGACGCCGCGCGCGACGCGGGCATCGTCGATTCCGGCGACCGCGTCGTCATCACCGCGGGGACCGCGGTGAACATCCCCGGCTCCACGAACGTCATCAAAGTCGACATCGCGTAGGAGGGAAGGCGCCACGGCCCGAGAAGACTCGGGTCTATGGCTTCTCCGAAGTCTCGCGCCCGGCCGCGGTATCTCGTCGGGCGCCGCTGGTTCGCGGTGGCCGTGCTCGTCCTCGTCGGGCTTCTCTACTACCGGCCGCTGCACGACTATTTCTCCGCACAGGCGCAGCGTGCCGCACGGGTCGCCGAGGTCGTGAAGCTCGAGCGCCAGCAGGCGGCTCTCGCGCGGAAGCTGCGGGAGGCGTCGTCGCCGGCGGCGCTGGCGGCGGAGGAGCGACTCCTCGGCTACATCCGTCCCGGCGAGCACCTCTTCCTCGTCAAGGACATCCCGCAGTGGCGGCGCAGGCAGAATGCCTCGCGCCATGGCCACCGTTGACGCCGACCGGGCACTTGTAGCGCGCCAGCTCGGCCGTGAGCCGCGCGCCTTCAACCGCGTCGCCGTCCGCTGCCCGTTCGGCGCGCCGGCGGTAACGGAGCAGCAGCCGTACACCGTCGACGGCGACCCCTTCCCGACGACGTACTACCTGACGTGCCCGCACCTCGTCGCCGCCGTCTCCCGGCTCGAGGCAGCCGGAGGAGTCGAGCGCTGGAGCGCGGCCGTGCGAGAGGAGCCGGAGCTCGCGGCCGGCCTCGCCGCGGCGGACGACGAGCAGCGCCGCATCCGCCGGCAGCTCGCGGGCAGCGCCGAGCGAAGCGACGGCGGCGCATCCCTCGACTTCGGTGTCGGGGGCTCGCGCCGGACCGGCAGCCTCAAGTGCCTCCACGCGCACGTCGCGTACGCGCTCGCCCGGCCGGGCTACGAGCTCGGCGAGCGGATCGGAGCCGAGATCCAGCCGCTCTGGCCCGACCGCTGCTGCACTATTGATACGTGAGCGCGGTTGCGGTCGCCAGGCACGAGTGGGAGGACGGCACCCGCCGGCTCGAGGCCGCCCGGAACGACGTCCGCCGCTACCACCAGCTGCTCGAGCTCCTCGACCTCATCCTCGACGATCTCCGCAAGCGCGTCGGGCAGACGTACACGCTGGCGCAGCTCGTCGGCGCGTACGGCGAGGCCGAGGCGTGGGCGCGCGAGCTCCTCGACGAGCGGAGCTCGGTTCCCAGCTGGCCGCGAGACCTCACCACCATGCTCGCCGCCGCTTTCGACGCGTATCAGCGCGGCGCCGTCGATTACACGCCATGACGTGTAAAAAGAGACAGATTTGGACAGGTTTCCTCCCATGAGCTACCGCGAAGACGGCGGCCGGCGCGAGCCGGAATGGATGACGCTCGGTCAAGCGGCGAAGTTTCTCGGAGTCGCCCAGAGCACGATCCGCAAGTGGTCGGATCACGGCCGGATCCCGACCTTCTACACGCCCGGCCGTCACCGCCGGTATCGCCGCGGCGACCTCGAGACGTTCCTCGTGCGCTCCGGTACCGGACGCCAGCAGAGCGGCCCGCCGGTGCTGCTCGTCGACGACGACGCCGGCATGCGCGAGCTCGTCCGGCTACAGCTCGAGCGCGAGGGCTACTCCGTACAGGAGGCGGCGAGCGCGGCGGAGGGCCTCGCGGCGATCGAGGCGCGCAAGCCCGAGCTCATCCTCCTCGACGTGATGATGCCGCACGTCGATGGCTGGGAGATGCTGCGCCAGATCCAGGAGCGCTACGGCGTCGGCTCCATCCCCGTGCTCATGTTCAGCGGCCAGGTCGACGAGGCAGGCGAGCGGCAGGCGACGTCGAGCGGCGCGCGCGGCTTCGTCGGCAAGGGCTTCGACCTCGACGAGCTCGTCGACCAGGCGAAGGCGATCCTCCCGGTTTAGCTAGAGGGTTGATGTGAAATCGAGCCCGTTCGGGGCCGTTTCAGGCCAAGCGAGGGTGGTTCGGCGTCCGCAGCGCAGGCCGGTGGCCTGCGCAAGAGCGACGAGCCGGCCTCGCGCCGCGCCTGAAGCGGCATCCGGACGCCGCTCCTATTTCACATCAAGCCTCTAGAGGTTCCGTGCCGGCCGGGCGGGATTGCCCGCGAGCCCGAGCAGGCCGGCGGCGACGAGGCCGAGCGCTGCGAACAGCGCGACGAACAGTCCGATGCCGCGGCTGCCCGCCGGGAAGTACGTGTCCGGGACCGAGGCGAGGCGGACGAGGACGAAGACCGACGCGAGCGAGCCGAGCCCGATGAGGACGAACTGATCCGGCACCGAAGCCGGGAGCTCGATCCCCGCCTCGCGGAGGGCTTCGAGGATCAGCGTCACGAGGCCGATGAAAAAGACGAGCTTCCCGAGGGCGCCGGTATGCCAGCCGGTGACCGAGAGGGTCAGGCCGTTCGGCTGCGTCGCCGCGTACCAGTCCATGAACGGCGAGAGCGTGAGCACGAGCCCCGCGATCCAGGCGACGCGTCCGGTTTGCACAGGCGCAGTATGGGGGAATCCTCAGGGCGATGGCGGGGGTGGCGGTCGATCTCGGGGAAACGGTCGAAGACCCGGGATTCACCGACTTCTCCGTAGCGGGATCCAACGCGTCCGGAGACTTCCGGTGCGCGGACTGCGGCTACGGCGCCGTCGTCCAGCACGTCCTCCCGCCGTGCCCGATGTGCCAGGGAACGGTGTGGGAGCGACGCGAGCGGCGCGCGGCGCATTCCGACTCCTGACGGCAATACTTGCGCGGCGTGAGCAGCATGCTCGACGTCACACCCGCATCCGCCCGGTTGCCGGCCGTGTCACTCGCGGCTCTCGTGCGCGCGGTGTCCGCCGCAGCTGCCGCAGGGACGCGTACGGAGGCGCTTGCGGAGATCACCGCCGTCGCGCGCTCGGTCACGGGTGCCGACGTCGCACTCGTGCGGATTCCCGTGGATGGCTGCGCCGAGCTCGAGGCGGCTGCCGTCGCGGGGCCCGCAACGCTCGCGGCGGAGCTCGCCGGGACGAGGGTCTCGATTTCGGAGTTGCCCGGGAGCGCTCTCGACGACCTCGACCGCGCCCCTGCGGCGACGCGGCGCGCCGCGGAGCTCGCCGGAGCGTCGGAGCTCTTCCTCCTTCCGGCAGGCGAGGGGAGCGTCGCGCTCGAGCTTCTTCGCGCCGGCGATCCGTTCTCGAGCAGCGAGCGCTTCGCCGCTGAGCTCTGCGCGGCCCAGGCGCTGCTCGTCCTCCGAGCCTTCGGCGCCGGCGACCCGACCGAGTCGCTCGCGCGGCCCGCGCTCGAGCTCGCCGGCGAGTCGCTCGCGGCTGCGCTCGACGAGGGAGATCAGGCAGGGGAGATCGTCCGGCTGTCGGCCGCCGTCGCCGGTGCCACGGCGGCGATCCTCTGGCAGCAGCGCGGAGCCGAGCTGGTCGCCGTCGCCGCGCACGGAGTCCCGCTCCCCGAGGCGGCAGCCGCAGCCGACGCATTGCCGAACGGCGGGACCGTCTCGACGACGCTGCCGCTCGGAAACCCGGCCACCGGCGTCCTCCAGCTCCTCCACGCGGACGGCCGCGAGCCGACCGCCGAGCAGATCGCCCACCTCGGAACCTTCGGCGTCCGGGCGGCCGCCGCCCTCCGCGCGGGCGAGCAGTCGCGGCAGCTGGCGCTCGAGCTCGCGCGCACGCGTGCGCTGCTCGAGCTCATCGTCCAGGCGACGGCCGAGCTCTCGGTCGCGTACACGCTCGAGACCGCCGTCGAGCGCGTCTCCGAGATTCTCGGCGTCGATCGCGTCGCCGTCCACCTTCGTTCCGCGGACGGGAGCCTCGAGGAGGCGGCCGGCCGCGGAGCCCCGACGCGGAACGCTCCGCCCGCGGAGCGCTTGCTCGATCTCGCGCTCGGCCCGGCGCGGCTCTCTCCCGTCATCGAGGTGGCCGGCGCGCTCGCCGTGCCACTGGTCGCGCGTGGCGACGTCGTCGGGCTGCTCGCTGCGTATCCCGAGGAGCGGCGCTCCGCGGGCGAGCACGAGACCGCGCTGCTCGCCGCGCTCGCCGGCCAGCTCGCGGTCGCGGTCCGGAACGCGCAGCTGCACGAGGAGACGACTCGGCTCGGAGACGAGCGCGAGGCGGCGCTCGCAGCGGAGCGCGCGGCCTCGCGGCGCCTGCGCGCTCTCTACGAGATCTCGCGCTCCTTCGCCCAGAGCCTCTCGCTCGACGAGACGCTCGAGGCGCTCGCGCGCACCGTCGTCGACGTGCTCGACGTCGACGCCGCGGTCGTGCGCATGCCCGACGAGCGTCGCGAGCAACTCCTCCCGCATGCAATCCACGTGCGCGACGACCAGCTTGCCGACGCCTTTGGCGGCATCGTCGCCCACGCGGCGCCGTTCGGCCACCACGACGTGCAGCGGCTGTTCCGCGACGGTCGCGGCTTCCGGCTCCGGCCGAACGCGCGCGAGCTGTTCGTGCCCGGTCTCGCGCCGTTCCTCGAGAAGGGCTGGACGGCCGCGATCGTCCCGATCGCCTTGCCCGGCGAGGTGCTCGCCTCGCTCGGGATCTACAGCTTCCGGCCTGGGAGCCCGTTGACCGACGACGTGCTCGAGGCCGCGGAGGCGATCGGCGCGCAGGCCGCGCTCGCCATCGACAACGCGCGCCTCTACCAGCAGCAGAAGCAGTTCGCCGACACGATGCAGCGCTCCCTCCTGCCGCGCGCGCGTCCGGTCGTCGCCGGGCTCGAGGTGGGGGAGGTGTACGAGCAGTCGTCGCGGGTCGAGGTCGGCGGCGACCTCTACGACTTCCTCGCGCTCGACGACGGGCGGCTCGCGGTCGTGCTCGGCGACGTCACCGGCCACGGCGTCGACGCGACCGCCGACATGGCGATGGCGAAGTTCGTCTTCCGCTCGCTCGTGCGCGAGCATGCGGAGCCGGCCGACTTCCTCTCCGCCGCAAACGACGTGATCTGCAGCGAGATCGCGGGTGGCAAGTTCATCTCGATGAGCTACGTCGTCGTCGACGGTGTCGCGGGGACGGTCGCCGCCGCGAGCGCCGGGCATCCGCAGCCGCGGCTCGTCCTCGCCGACGGCACGGTCTCCCACGTCGCTGCCCGCGGTCTCGTGCTCGGCATAGAGCCAGGCCAGGAGTACGCGGAGGTTCGGGCCGAGCTGCCGCCCGGCGCGGCGCTCGTCCTCTACACCGACGGCGTCGTCGAGGCGCGGCGCGACGGCGAGCTCTACGGCGACGAGCGACTCGACTCGCTTCTCGCGGCACGGCACAATCTGCCGGCCCACGCGCTCGCCGCAGCGGTTGCCGAGGACGCCCGGGAGTTCGCGGGCGGCGACCTGTCCGACGACGTCGCCGTTGTCGCGATTCGACGCCTTTGACCCGCCGCTGATCTGGCTACAATCCGGCCGGAAAGGCCGTGAAACAAGCCGGATCCCTCCTCTGCATCGTCGTCTGTGCTCTCGCCGTGGGCGGAAACGTCGCGCGCGCGCAGTCTTCCTCGGCGCCGACAATCGCCGCCGGCGTGATGATCGGCACCGTCAACGTCGGCGGCATGACCGCGTGGCACGCGACGGTCGCCGTGAAGACGGCGTACTACGCGCCGCTCGCCGTGCGCGTGGCGCACCACGGCTTCTCGATCGAGCCGGCCCAGTTCCACACGTCTGTGCCGGTGCGCGCCGCCGTGCACACCGCTCTGGCAGCGCCGGCGAACACGGTTGTCCCGCTCGCACCGACCTTCGACTGGACGCGCGTCCACAAGTGGGTCAAGACTGTCGCCGCGGAGACGCACCGTGCCGCTCGCCCGGGCACGATCGTCCTCCACCACGGCCACCCGGTCCTCTTCCACGACCATCCGGGCCGTGCGCTCCGGATTCACGCGACGCGGCTCCTCATCCGCCACGCGATCGACACCGGGACACGGACGACGATCGTCGCGCCGCTCCGGGTGCTGACGGCGCCCGACGTGAAGGCCGGGCCGATCATCGTGATCCACCGCGGCTACAACCGCCTCGTCCTGTTCCACGGCAGCCACCGCATCCGTTTGTTCCCGGTCGCGACCGGCCAGGCGATCTACCCGACGCCGCTCGGGCGATTCGAGATCGTCATCAAGGAGATGAACCCGTGGTGGTACCCGCCGACGCAGGACGCGTGGGCGAAGGGCCTCAAGCCGGTTCCGCCCGGGCCGGGAAACCCGCTCGGCACGCGCTGGATGGGGCTGAGCTCCCCGGGTGTCGGCATCCACGGCACCGACGAGCCATGGTCCATCGGCCATTCGGAATCCCACGGGTGCATCCGCATGCAGGTTCCTGACGCGGAGTGGCTGTACCAGCGCGTACGGGTCGGGACGCCGGTCTTCATCGTGTCCCGCTGAGGTGCGTCTCGACCTCGGCCGGCTGCAACTCGCGGCGCAGACGCTCGCCGTCGCTGCCGTGGGAGTGCTCGCCGGGGTCCTCCTCTGGAAGCTCACGCACCAGCCTCCGCCGCCGCGGGTCGGCCAGCGGGCGCCGGCGTTCTCGCTCCAGCGGCTGAACGGCTCCGGCACGATCTCGCTCGCCTCGCTTCGTGGCAAGACAGTCGTCCTCAACTTCTTCGCGTCGTGGTGCGAGCCGTGCAAGCGCGAGGCTCCGGCGCTCGAGCAGGTCTGGCGGGACTACCGTTCCCGTGGTGTGGTCGTCTTGGGCGTGGACAGTGGCGACGCGGTGGGCGATGCCCGGCGCTTCATGAGCGCGCACGGCGTCACGTATCCCGTCGTCGTCGACCAGAATGAGTCGCTCGCGAAGGGGCCCTATGCGTTGCTCGGCTTTCCGACGACGTATGTGATCAACCGGGCCGGGCGGATCGTCGGCGGGCGAGTGTCCGGCCCTGTCAGCGACGCCGGCTACTCGACCACGTTCCATCAAGATCTAGCGGCGGCGCTGAAGTCGTGACCGGCCGCGTGAGAATCGTCGCGCAGGTCGCCGCCCTCGCGTGCGTGGCGGGACTGCTCGCGCTGCTCGTCTGGAAGCTCACGCATCAGCAGCACGCGCCTCCCGTCGGCTCGGCGGCGCCCGCCTTCACCCTCCCGCGGCTCGAGGGCGGTGGCTCCGTGTCGCTCGCCTCGCTGCGCGGCCATCCGGTCGTCTTGAACTTCTGGGCGTCGTGGTGCATACCGTGCAAGTCGGAAGCGCCGGTTCTCGAGCGCGACTGGCTGCGTTACCGGAGCCGCGGCGTCGTCTTCGTCGGCGTCGACTACCACGACCTCGGCTCCGACGCGCGGACGTTCGTCAGTGCCCACGGCCTGACGTTTCCGATGCTCGCCGACGGCCCCGGCGGCGTCACGGGCAGCTACGGGATCTCGCAGGTGCCCGAGACGTACGTCCTGAACGCGCAGGGCACGATCGTCGCGCACCTCGCGGGCCCGATCAACGACTCGGCGTTCTCGGCGAAGTTCGCGGCCGCGTTGCGGGAGGTGTCGTGATCAGGCGGCTGCTCGTGGTCGTCGTCGCGGCGCTCGTTCTCGCCGGCCCTGCCGCCGCGTGCGCGCATCCCCGCACGTCGCTCTCGTTCCTCGAGGGGCAGGTCATGTGCCCGACGTGCCACACGACCCTCGACCAGTCCGACTCGCAGGCCGCGCAGCAGATCAAGACGTACATCGCGCAGAAGATCGCGGCGTGCTGGACGGCGCAGCACATCGAGACGGCGCTCGTGCGCAACTACGGTCAGGCGATCCTCGCCGAGCCGTCCCACAAAGGCTTTGACCTCCTCGCGTGGTGGCTGCCGATCGCCGGCGTGCTCGGCGGCGGGCTCATCCTCGCGTTCGGCGTCTGGCACTGGAGTCGCAGCGCGGACGACGAGCCGCCCGCAGCGGCGGGGTCGGGGCTCGACGACGAGACCGAGCGGAAGATCGACGAGCTGCTCGCCGGGCTCGACTGATGGGCGCGCGTCTCGCCATCTCGTTCGCGGCAGGCTTCGCGTCGGTCATCACGCCGTGCGTCCTGCCGCTCGTCCCCGGCTACCTCTCCGCCGTCTCGAGCATCGAGGCGAACCGGTTCGGGGAGCGCGGCGTGGCGCGGCGCGTCGTCGCCTCGAGCCTCCCGTTCGTCGCCGGGTTCACCGTCCTCTTCGTCTTGCTCGGCGCGGGCGCCGCGGCGATCGGCAGCGTCGTCTCGGGGGACGCGCAGACCGAGATCGCCGGCTTCGTCCTCGTCGTCATCGGCCTCGCGTTCGTCGGGCTGCTGCCCGTGCCGGAGCGGATCCTCGCGCCCGGCCTGCTCGGCGGCGCCCGGCGCAGCGGCTCCGGCTTCCTCCTCGGCGGGGCGTTCGCCGTGTGCGCCGCACCGTGCATCGGGACGGTGCTCGCGGCCGTGCTCGTCCTCGCGAGCAACACCGGCACCGTCGTGAAGGGCGCGGTGCTCCTTGCCGCGTACGCGCTCGGGCTTGCCGCGGCGTTCCTCCTCGCCGGTGTCGCGTTCGCGCGGGCGATGGGAGCGTTCCGCTGGCTCCGCGACCGCTACGCCGTCATTCAGGTCGTGAGCGGGCTCACCCTCGTCGCGCTCGGGCTGCTCCTCTTCTTCCACCGCGACTGGTGGCTCCATGTTGCGCTGAACCGCGTGCTCGACGATCTCGGCCTGACGAAACCTTGAACGCCGTCGGCACCGCGTTCTAACCTTTCGCTGTGGCGACGATCCTGCTGTGTGGGGTCGACCTCTTCATACGGGGCAAACTCGATGCCCTGCTGCCGCAGCACCGGCTGATCACGGCCGACCACACCGAGGATCCCGATCTCGTCCTCGCCGACGTCTCGCGCGTCGATGCGGAGGAGGTCGCGGACGCCTATCCCGACATCCCGATCGTCGGTTTCACGAACCACACCGACACCGCCGGGCTGCGCGCGGCGAACGCCGCGGGCTTCGATCAGGTGCTCGCCAAATCCGCACTCGATGAGCGGATCAGTACCGTCGTGAACGAGCTGGTGCCTTCGGTAGAGTCGGGCTCGTGACGTACATCATCGCTGAGCCCTGCATCGACATCAAAGACCGTTCGTGCGTCGACGTCTGCCCGGTCGACTGCATCCATGAGGCCGACCGGATCCTCGTCATCGATCCCGAGGAGTGCATCGACTGCGGTGCGTGCGAGCCGGAGTGCCCTGTCGAGGCGATCTTCCCCGAGGACGCGCTGCCCGACAAATGGGAGCCGTTCGTGAAGATCAACTACGCGTTCCCGGACGGGATGGGCACTGTCAACGATTTGACGAACGCGTACGCGACCGAGCACGACGTCCAGAACCAGCCGCTCGACTAGCAAAGCGCGAAACGGGGGAGTACGTCGGGGTGAACCCGAAGACGCTCGATCACGTCGCGTACTGGCTCGAGGACCGGGACGCCGTCGCCGACTTCGTCGTGCGGCATCTCGGCATGCACGTCATCGAGCGGACGGACGCGTTCACGCTCGTCGGCGCCGACGCACGTCGTGGGAAGCTGACGCTGTTCGCGGCGGAGGGGCCGCGCGAGGCCGGACCGCTCGAGCACGTCGCGTTGCGCGTCGCCGATCTCGGGTCAGCGCTGGCCCGGCTCCCTGAGGCTCTTTCGGTCGAGCGGCGCCGCGCCGGCGGGGCCTATTTCGAGGTCGGGCAGGGAGTCGTCCTTGGCCTCGTCGAGAGCGCCGCGGGCCAGAACTACGACCTCGACCACGTCACGCTCCGCTCCGCCGATCCCGAGGCGACCGCGGTCGAGTACGAGTCGCTCGGCTTCCGGCCCGCCGCCGCCGGGCCGTCCGGCTGCCGACGAGTGGAGGTCGGCGGCGCGTGGATCGAGTTCCAGCCCGGCGCGCCGAGCGCGCCCGAGCGGCCGCTGCTCAACCACCTCGCCGTTCTCGTCGATTCCGCCGACGACCATCTCGCCGCCGCGCAGGACCTCGGCGTAGAGGTCGAGAAAGTCGTCGACGCGCCGAACACGCTCGCGGTCTTCCTCCGCGGCCCCGAAGGCGTGCGGATCGAGTACGTCGAGCACAAGCCGACGTTCTCCCTGACCTAGTCCGGACATGTCCACCACGGACACGTCCGGGGTCAGACCCCGTCATGGCTGGTAGGGACATGTCGTTCCGTGGAGGAATGCGGGATTGCGGGTCATCGGCCATGTCCCCACCGGACATGGCCGGTGTCAGACACCGGACATGGCTCTAAGGGTCACCGTCGCCGGAGCTGGGATGGCGGGGCTCGTCGCCGCTGCGCGCCTGCGCGAGCTCGGGCACGAGCCGCGAGTGCTCGAGAAAGGGACGCGCGCCGGTGGGTCGATGCTGCTTTCGTCCTGCGTGATCTGGCGGCATCTCGAGTGGGAGCAGTTCCGCGCCGAGTGCCCCGACGGCGACGAGCGGCTCCAGCGCCTGATCTGGGAACGGCTCGACGACGCGCTCGGCTGGCTCGAGTCGCTCGGCGCCGAACCCGTCTGGCGCGACACCGAGAACCCACTCACGACCGGCCGCCGCTACGACCCGCTCGCGCTCACCGCTCTGCTTGCGCGTGACGTCGAGCTCGCGACGCCGCTACCGGAGGAGGCCAGCCCGCCGCTTCTCCTCGCGACCGGCGGCTTCCCCGTGCGGCTCGCGCGCGAGCGCGGTCTCCTCCTCCGCGCCAACCCGTGGAGCGACGGGGACGGCCTCGACTTCGCCCGCGCGCGCGGCGCCGAGGTCGCCGGCGATCTCGCCGAGTTCTACGGCCGCGTCATGCCGGCGCCTCCGGCGCGCATCGAGGAGCAGGACTTCGTCCCGCTCGCCCAGCTCTACGGCCGCGAGGCGCGCATCTTCACCGACGACTGGCGCGAGATCACGCCGCCGCAGGTCGCGTGGCACGAGAACGACCTCGCGCAGCTGGTCGGCCCCGGCGCCTGGTACGTCGTCGCCGAGACGAACGAGCGGATTGAGGCGGCGCGGGCCGCCGGCGGCGAAGTCGTCGAGCGAGAAGACGGCACGGTCGCCGTCCATGTCGCGGCCGCGGTGACGCACACGATGGGCGGCTTGCGGGTGGACGAGCAGGCACGCGTCGTCGGCACCGAGGGGATCTGGGCCGCGGGAGTGGACGCCGGCGGAGTAGCGAGCGGTGGCTACGCGAGCGGCCTCGCGCAGGCGCTCGTCCTTGGCCTCGCCGCGGCGGAGTCGATCGCGGCCGAGACGGGCTCGAGGCCTGATGTGAAATAGGAGCGGCGCCCGGATGCCGCTTCAGGCGCGGCGCGAGGCCGTTTCGTCGGTCTTGCCCAGGCCACCGGCCTGCGCTGCGACCGCCGACCCGCCCTCGCTTGGCCTGAAACGGCCCCGAGCGGGCTCGATTTCACATCAACCCTCTAGGCCGACAGGTACGCGCAGGTGCGCTTGTCGCCGGGCAGCGGCGACGGCGCGAGCTTGATCACCCGGAGATGCTGCCCGTCGAGATCGACCGCGGAGCCGAGCGTCGGCGCGTCGCCGTCCTGCTCGACGAGCTCGTAGCCGGACGGCTTCCACACGAAGAGGAGATGCTGGTCGCCCATCGGGGCGGAACGTTAGTCGCTCGCGGCGCGCAGCGGGAGCTCGAGGATCATCGTCGTTCCGGAGTCCTCGTTCTCGACGGCGAGAGCCGCACCGAGCGTCCGCGCGCGCTCCGCGAGGACCTCGAGGGCGCGCCGCCGCCGCTCGCTTGGCGCGTCGTCGCGGACCACGAGATGGAGCGACTCGGCATCGGCAGTCGCGCTGATCTCGAACCGGGAGGGAGGCCCGCGCCGGATCGCCTCCTCGAGCGCCTCCCGGGCGATCTGGTACAGAGCCGCCTGCTCCCGCTCGCCGAGCGCATCCACCGCGGCGACATCGAAGGAGACGTCGATCTCATGCTCGCGTGCGCGCGACTCGCCGAGCGCGTCGAGGGCTGCGGCGAAGCCGTGGTCGCGCAGGACGACCGGCTCGAGGTTGAACGAGAGGTCGCGGAGCTCCCCAACGGTCGAGCGCGTCCGGATGAGTGCGCGGTCGAGGATGTTCCGCGCCTCGTCGAGATTGCCGCGCTGAATCAGGTCGAGCGACGCGTCGAGCATGAGCGCGACACCGGCGAGCGACTGCACCGGCCCGTCGTGGAGGAAGAGCGCGATGCGGCGGCGCTCATCCTGCTCGGCTGCGAGAACCTGCTCTGTCTCGCGGTGGTCGGCGTCGGCCACGTCTAGATGGTTGAGGCCATGAGATCGTCTGCTCCGGGGCGTGAGCTGGTGCGTCTGGGGCGCCGCGGCGGACGCTTCTCGCTGCTGGTGGCAGCGGGAAGCGGTCGACGTGGCGAAGCGCTGGCCTCGCGGAGGCCGGCTCCGCCGGCCGCAGCCGAGGTCTGCGCGGCCCAGGCGTGCCAGATCGCGACCCGGACACGCGAGATCGTGGCCTCAACCATCTAATCGATGATCGCTTCGCGGAGCGCGATCGCGACGGCCTGCGTGCGCGTGTCCGCCTCGAGCTTCGCAAGGATGTGGCGGACGTGGCTCTTCACGGTCTCCTGGCTGATGAAGAGCTTCGTCGCGACGTCGGCATTCGACATGCCGTCGGCGAGGAGCTGGAGGATCTCCCGCTCCCGCGTCGTGAGCATGTCGTCCTTGTCCTTGCCCATGAGGAACGCCGGCATGAGCGCGGGGTCGACGTACCCCTCGCCGCTCGCGACCTTCTCGATCGCGCGGAGGAGCGTCTCGTGCGGCGCCTCCTTGAGGACGTAACCCTTCGCGCCCGACTCGAGGCCGCGGCTGAGGAGGCTGCGCTCGCTGTAGGCGGTGAAGATGAGGACGGCGGTGTCGGGAAGGCGCTCGGTGAGGATCTTCGTCGCCTCCAGGCCGTCCATGCCGGGCATGCGCACGTCCATGATCACGACGTCCGGCTTGCGGCGCTCGGCGAGCTCCACCGCGGACTCGCCGTCGGCCGCCTCGCCGATCACGCGGATGTGCGGTGCGCGGCTCAGCGAGAGGCGAAGTCCCTCGCGTACGACCTCGTGGTCGTCGACGATCAACGCGGTGATCTCAGGGGGAGTCGTCACGGCCCGCCGATCATACGGCCGCGATCACCGGTCACACAGCGAGAGACAGCTGTTCGGCGGGCGGCGCCGGCTGAAGTCGCACGCGGCGGTCGCGGATGCCGTGCTCGCGGGCGAGCGTGCGCACGCGTTCGCGCACCGGATCCACGTCCCGTCGCGGCAGGTACGAGCCGCGCCGGTACAGCTCCTCGTAGTGCGGCAGCAGCTCGGGCCAGTCCCGTTCGAGCGCGGTGAGGAAGTGCTCGCGCGTGCCCGGCTGCAGGTGGAGCATGTTCGCCCAGATCCCGGTCGCGCCCGCGGCGCGCGCCTCGCGCACGACCTCGGCGAGGAGCTCCGGCTTGTCGCTGAGGCCCGGCAGGATCGGCGCCATCCCGACCCCGGCCTTCACGCCCGCGTCGACGAGGTGCTTCAGCGCCCGCAGCCGTTGGCGCGGCGGAGCGGTGCCGGGCTCCGTGCGCCGCCAGATCTCGTGGTCGAGCGTCGGGACGGAGAACGTGACGGACACCTCGGCGCGGCTCGCCGCTTCGGCGAGAACGTCGACGTCGCGGACGATGAGCGGGCCGCGCGTGATGATCGAGAACGGGTTCCACGCGTCGGCGAGCACTTCGATGCACGCGCGGGTCAGCCGGTAGCGGCCCTCCGCCGGCTGGTACGGATCGGTCGCCGCGCCGAGCACGACGGTCTCCCGCTCCCAACTCGGACGCGCGAGCTCGCGGCGCAGCACGTCGGCGACGTTCGTCTTGACGCGGATGCTCGCCCCGTAGCGGTCGTCCCAGGGACGATCGGCGCGCGCCTCGAACGAGCGGACGTAACAGAACGTGCACCGGTGAACACAGCCCATGTACGGATTCAGCGACCAGGGGAAGGGCATCCCGCGTACGCGGTTGAGGGCGCTGCGACAGGGCTCCTCCCGGTACTCGACGCGCATCCGTCGCCGAATGGTAGCGAACACATGTTCGTCTCGTCCGATCTCCGTCTCGTATACTCCGGCGCGAGAGGTGGACGACAACCTTCCTAGTACCCGCGCCCTCCCACCGGTGACACGGTGAGGGCGTGACACTTCTCTTGGAGCTCATCGGGGTCGCTCTCCTGATCCTCCTCAACGCGTTCTTCGTGGCGGCGGAGTACGGCCTCGTCACCGCGCGGCGGACGCGGATCATCGAGAAGCAGCACGAAGGCAACCGGCGAGCGCGGGAAGTCTTAAGGATCACGTCGGATCCGGGGCGCTTCATTGCCGCGATGCAGCTCGGTGTCACGCTCACCTCGCTGGGAATCGGCGCGCTCGGCGAAGCGACGCTCTCGCGCGAGTTCAAGCACTGGATGGCGTCGATCCTCGCGATCCTCCTCGCGTACGCGATCCTCACGTTCTTCCACGTCGTCGCCGGCGAGCTCGTGCCGAAGGGCGCCGCGCTCGGCCATCCGGAAGGCACCGCGCTCTGGGTCTCGGCGCCCGTACGCGGCTTCTTCGTTCTCTTCGGTCCGGCCATCTGGCTGCTGCGGAAGACGACCGACGCAACCCTCCAGCTTTTCGGTCTCGAGCCCCCGGGCGCGGAGCGAGACGTCCACTCCGAAGCCGAGCTCCGCATGCTCCTCTCGCGGTCGACCGACGAGGGTGCGATCGCGACGGGCGAGCGTGAGCTGATCGAGGGCGTCTTCGACTTCGGAGACAAGGACGTCGCCGCGGTGATGGTGGCGAAGCCCGATGTCGTTGCGATCTCCGTCGACGTGACGCCCGAGGACGCGCTCGAGACCGTTCTCCACTCGCCGTACACCCGCTTTCCCGTCTACCGCGAGTCGCTTGACGACATCGTCGGCGTCCTCCACGTCCGCGACCTCTTCAGCGCCATTCACGAGAAGGGGCTCGTCGCTCTCGATCTCGAGTCGCTTCTGCGGCCCGCGCACGTCATCCCCGAGAACAAGGGTCTCGCCGCGCTGCTGCACGACTTCCGGGAGAAGAACAACCACTTCGCGGTCGTCGTCGACGAGTACGGCGGCATGGTCGGGATCGCAACGCTCGAGGATCTGCTCGAGGAGATCGTGGGGGAGATCGAGGACGAGTTCGACGTCGCCGAGGAGCCGGTCGTCCAGATCGGCGAGGACTCGTACCGCGTCGACGGGATGTACTCCATCGACGACTTCAACGAGCGGTTCGGGACGGAGCTCCCCGAGGAGGACTTCAACACGGTCGCCGGGTTCGTCTTCGGTCAGCTCGGGCGAGTCGCCGAGCCGGGCGACGATGTCGTCCACGACGGGATGCGCTTCGACGTCCTCGAGGTCGAGGGGAACAGGATCGAGCTGATAGCGGTGACGTTCGAGGAGCGCCCGAAGCGGCGCGATCCTTCGGACGACGAGTTCGCGGGCGACGGCGAACCCGAGTAGGTTCACAGGATGAGCGGTGCGCAAGCTTCCCGGCCAGATCCTCCCGCTCGCGATGAGCCGCCGCCGGGGCTGCTCGTCGGCCTTGTCGGCTTCGAGACGGTTCTCTACGGCGCGGTCGCGGTTCTGCTCGCCGCCGCGGCCGTCTTCGTTCTCGTCGGCACGGTGCACGAGCTCGCGCATGCGGTCTCGACCCAGTCCGGCGCGGTCGACACCGGCGTGACGGCGCTCGACCGGATCCTGCTCCTCCTGATCATCGCCGAGCTCGCGTACACGCTCCGTTTCGTGCTCCGCACGCACGAGATCACCGTCGAGCCGTTCCTCTTCATCGGCTTGATCGCCGTCGTGCGGCGGATCCTCATCGTGACGGCACAGTTCGAACGGATCCCGTCGAGCGGCCGCACGCTGACGAACATCCTCCTCGAACTGGGCCTGCTCGGATTCCTCGTGCTCGCGCTCGCAGTCGCGCTCGCGCTCGTGCGTCGCCGCATCGTCTAGAGGCTCGATGCGAAATAGGAGCGGCGAAGCACGGGCGCGCGCGATCCTGCGTTCCGTGCAGATCAGTGGTTGTACCGATGACGGCGGGGCACCGAGGGGCGATTCTGCTCACGAGAAGGAGGTGAACCATGCGCACGAAGCTTGTGCTGGTCGTGCTTCTGGTCTCCTTTGCAGCACTCGCGCTCGGCGTCAGTGCCGCGAAGCCTGTACCGGCTGCAGCTCCCGTCGTGAAGACGGCGGTAATGCTTCCCGGCTCGGCGTATCCGTGGGTGCAACCGGTGTGGCGGACCGTCAACGGGGTCGTCGTCGTGACGCTGCCGCGGGTAATCGGGTCGGCTAACACACAGCCGCCGGCCTGGGTGTTTTCCCGCTGACAGGAGCGGCGACTGACAACGGCTGGAGGCCTTGCGGGGCCTTCAGCCGTTTTCGTGCCGGTTCAGCCGAGCTCGAGCGGCTCGAAGGCGCCGCCGGCGAACGTCCACGCGGCGAGCTCGTCGCGCGCGACGGAGTAGATGAGGTACGGGCGTCCCACCCAGAGGCCGATGTTCGCGACGTCCGTCTGCGACGGCTTCGGCTCGGTGGAGGGATGCGAATGGACAACCGCGAGCGTGAAGCCCTCGTCCTCGACGAACCACAGCTCCGGGTCGACCTCCATCTCGAAGCGGTACGGCGAAGCGAGCGTGTTGCGCGCGGGCTCGAAGCGCTCGGCGACGCCGTCGCGCAGGAGGAGGAGGCCGCACGCCTCGTTCGGGAGCTCCGCGCGCGCGTGCTCTGCCAGCGCTTCCCGAACAATTTGTGGGATTACCACCACAGCTTCGCCTCGTCGATCTCGTCGCCGTGCCAGAAGCCGGCGGAGAGGTACTTCCAGCCGCCGTCGGGGAGCACGCACACGACGACGCCCTCCTCCCGCTCGGCTGCGAGCCGGCGCGCGACCTGGACGACCGCGCCGGACGAGACGCCCGCGAACACGCCTTCGGCGTTTAGCAGTGCGCGCACCCCTTCGACCGCGTCCTCGTTCGAGACGAGGAGCTTGCGGTCGATCTTCGCGACGTCGAGGATCGGCGGCACGTAGCCGTCGTCGAGCGAGCGAAGTCCCATCACCGAGTCGCCGGGCAGCGGCTCGGCCGCGGCGACGACGACGTTCGGGAAGCTCTCCCGCAGCCGCGCGCCCGCACCCATGAGCGTGCCTCCCGTGCCGAGCCCGGCGACGAGGACGTCGACGCGGTCGAGCGCCGCCGCGATCTCGGCGCCCGTCCCCTCGTAGTGCGCGCGCGGGTTCGCCTCGTTCGCGTACTGGAACGGCATGAAGAACCGCGGCTCCCGCTCGGCGAGCTCGAGCGCGACGCGCACGGCGCCGTTCGAGCCCTCGGAGCCCGGCGACTCGACGATCTCCGCGCCGTAGAGCCGCAGGAGCTGCCGACGCTCCTCCGTCGCGTTCTCGGGCAGGACGCACGTCAGCGGGTACCCCTTGAGCTTCGCGACGAGCGCGAGTGCGATGCCGGTGTTGCCGGAGGTCGGCTCGAGCAACGCGCGGCCGGGCTCGAGCTCTCCGCTCGCCTCCGCCGCCTCGATCATGGCGAGCGCGATGCGATCCTTGGTCGAGCCGGTCGGGTTCTGGCCCTCGAGCTTCGCGTAGATCGTGACGCCGGGCGGCGAGAGCCGGGACAGCTCGACGAGCGGCGTGTCGCCGATCAGGCCGAGGAGGTCTTTGACCACACGTAGACGGTCGGACATGTCTTCCCCAGGAGTTGGTAGATGCCCCAGCTGAGATCCGCGCGGTCGATCGGGCTGTCGATTCCGAGCCGGCGCATCCGCGCGAGCCGGAGCAGTGCGTCGGTCGGATCCCACTCGCCGTCCTCGACCATCCGCTCGCGCCACTCGCTGCCGAGCTCGATCTTCTGCTCGAGCGTGAGCGCAGACGCTGCCGCCTCGATCTGCTCGCCGTCGAGGTTGCGGAGCGCGGCTCCGTCGCAGAGCCAGGCGCGCTCGCGCGGCTCGAGCTCGGCGGTCGCGAGCGTGACATAAGCGAACATCCGGCCGCCCGGCTTGAGGACGCGGACGCACTCGGCGAAAGCGGGGGCGAGGTCGACGTGCACGAGCATGTCGCGCGCCCAGATCCAGTCGACGCTCTCGTCCGCGAGGGGGATCGACTCGATGACTCCTTCGACGACGTCCGGACCGTTTGGGACGGGATCGAGGGCGAGGCCGCGGAGGTCGTGTGCCTCGACGAGCCGCTTGAAGTGCTTCCCGTCCCGCGCGCCTACGTCGAGGAGAAAGTCGCCCGGCTTCGGCACGAGCGACGCGAACAGCTCGAACAGCCACTCCTTGCCGCGTGGGTCGAGGCTCTCTCCGGTTCGCGGGTCGCGCGGAGGATCGCCGGCCCAGTGCTTGTAGAGCTCGTTCGCGCTTGTCACGCTCGCCGAGCCTCCCGCGGCTCGCTGGGCGCGCGAGGTCGGAGGGGACAGTACGAGAGTACGGCCCCGGAAGACATCGCGCGGTCAGCGAGCCGAGTCGGCGGCGGAGGCCGGCTCCGCCGGCCGTGAGCCGTCGACGGCGGGTGGTTCGGCGCCGCCGGCCATCGCCGGGAGCAGGATGACCGTCTGACCGGGCGCGACCGGCGTGTCGAGCCCGTCGAGCGTCCGCACGTCCTCGCCCTCGACGTAGACGTTGACGAACGGCGCGATCTCGTCGTCGCGGACGAGCTGCGCGCGGAGCGCGGGGAAGCGGTCCATGAGGTCGTCGAGCAGCTCGCGCACGTTCGCGCCCTCGGCGGGAACCTCGCGCGCGCCGCCGACTTCCTCGCGCAGCATCGGTGGGATGCGGACCTTGCTCATGCGTGCGCAGCCCTTCCCGAACAGAACTCGACGTAATCGACGTACTCGGTGATGGTGGGCGACTCGCCGCAGACGGGGCAGTCCGGATCCTTGCGCAGCTTGACCTCGCTGAACTCCGTCACGAGCGCGTCGAAGAGGAGGAGCCGGCCGGAGAGCGACTCGCCGATGCCGAGGCAGAGCTTCAGCGCCTCGCTCGCCTGGAGCGAGCCGACGATGCCCGGCAGGACGCCGAGCACTCCGCCCTCGGCGCACGACGGGGCGAGCTCCGGCGGCGGCGGCAGCGGGAACAGGCAGCGGTAGCACGGGCCGCCGTGCGCGGGATCGAAGACGCTGATCTGTCCCTCGAAGCGGTAGATCGAGCCGTGCACGAGCGGGATTCCGTGCCACACCGCGGCGTCGTTGACGAGGTAGCGCGTCGGGAAGTTGTCGGCGCCGTCGACGATCACGTCCCAGCCGTCGGCGAGGATCCGCTCGACGTTCTCAGACGTGAGCCGCTCGACGTACGTCTTCACGTCGACGTCGGGATTGAGCTCCTGCAGCGTCCGCTTCGCCGACTCCGCCTTCCAGTCTCCGAGCCGCGCGGTCGAGTGCAGGACCTGCCGCTGGAGGTTGGAGGCGTCGACGCGGTCGTCGTCGACGATCCCGAGCGTGCCGACGCCCGCGGCTGCGAGGTAGAGCGCCGCGGGGGAGCCGAGCCCGCCCGCGCCGAGGAGGAGGACGCGCGAGTCGAGAAGCTTCAGCTGACCTTCCTCGCCGACCTCGGGGATGAGGAGATGCCGGCTGTAGCGGGCGCGCTTGGCGTCGTCGAGGCCGCCCGGCAGCTCGGTGTCGAAGCCGTTGCGCTTCCAGTCGGTGTAGCCGCCGGCCAGCGAGATGACGTCGGTGTAGCCGAGCTCGCTGAGCGACTTCGCCCCGAAGACCGTGCGGTTGCCCTGCGCGCAGTAGAGGAGGATCGGGCGCGACTTCTCCGGCGCGACCTGCTCGATCCGCGACTCGAGATTGCCGCGCGGGATGAGAACGGCGCCGGGAATCTTTCCCTCGGCCCACTCGTCGAACTCGCGGATGTCGACGAGGAGCGGCGGATCGTCGCCGGCGAGAAGCTCGCGCGCGCGAACGGCGTCGACTTCGTCGATCTCGGAGCGCAGCTGGGCGAGAAGTTCGCGGTAGGTCGGCATCGCTCGAAACACGGTAGCGGCGCGGTTCCGGGCTACGCTCGCGCCGTGGCGAGCGGGCGCGTTGTCGGAATCGTCGCGCTCTGCGCGGCCGCGGCGGTCGTAGCGATCGTCGGCGGAACCGTCCTTCTCTCACGGAACGAGCACACGACGCTGCCCGGCGCAGTGACGACGCCGCGGCCCGGCACGCCGGTGCTCCAGCTCGAGGTCGGTCCGGACACGGCCCTCGGACAGGCGGAGAAGCTCCTCGACAACGGTCACGCCGCGGCCGCGGCCGCGATCTTCCGCCGCTACGCGACGCCCGAGGCGAAACTCGGTCTCGCCTTCGCCGAGTGGACCGGGGCGTCGAGCCTCGCGAGCGTGCAAGCGGTGGCGGCGGCGAATCCCGACGATCCCGCGATGCTCCTCAACCTCGGCTGGGCCGACTACCAGGCCGGCCGCAACGCCGACGCCGCGAGCGCGTGGCAGGAGACGGCGTCGCGCTTCCCCGACTCGCCCTACGCCGTCGACGCCCTCGATGCGCTGAACCCGGGCGTCGCGCCGGGACTGCCGCCGATCGAAGTGGACCCGAATCCCGTTCCCGCGAAGGCGCGAGCCGACTTCATCGCCGGAGTCAATCTCTGGAATCGGCTGAAGCGCGTCGTCTCGGCACGGAAGAAGCTCGACGCCGCCGCGCGGCTTGCGCCGAACTCGCCCGAGGCGCTCGTCGCCGCGGCGGTCGCGCGCTTCTCTCCCGCGGATCCGAAGGCGCCGTTCCCGCTCCTCGGCCCGCTCTCGGGAGAGTTCCCGCACGACGCGGTCGTTCGCCTTCACCTCGGCGTCCTGCTCCTCTGGAACCGGCAGGTAGCGAAGGGCGAGGCGCAACTACGCCTCGCGGCCGCCGAGCAACCGAAGTCCGTCTACGGGAGGCAGGCGCGCCAACTCCTCAAGGCGCTGGGTCAGAAGTAAGGAAACTTTGGGCCGAACGGCCTATAGCCATGCGCCCTCGCGTCTGGCACAGTGCTGCATCGCTTCCCGGGGAAACGCAGCGGGAGAGAGCACGCCGGTGACTGACGTCCTCGCGCACGAGGACGTTCGCACCCTGCTCGATGCCGCGCAGGCAGCGGGCAGTATCGGTGCGGACGCGCTCGCGCTCGCCCTCGACGAGCTCGACCTCGAGCCGGCCCAGGTGGCCGAGTTCCACCAGGCCCTCGACGAGCTCAACGTCGAGGTGATCGCCGCCGACGTCCGCGAGCCGGCTCTCGACGAGTCGACGCAGGAGATGTCGACCGACGCGCTCCAGCTCTTCCTCAAGGACATCGGCAAGGTCGAGCTCCTCACCGCCACCCGCGAAGTCGAGCTCGCGAAGCGGTTCGAGGCCGGCGACTTGCGCGCGAAGCAGGAGATGATCGAGGCGAACCTCCGCCTCGTCGTCTCGATCGCGAAGCGGTACCGCAACCAGGGACTGCCGTTCCTCGATCTCATCCAGGAGGGCACGCTCGGCCTCGTCCGCGCGGTCGAGAAGTTCGACTGGAGGCGCGGGTACAAGTTCTCGACGTATGCGACGTGGTGGATCAC
>DATKRA010000036.1:0-18667 GCA_035532455.1 Gaiellaceae bacterium
CCGATCACCGTCTCTGCCAACGGCACGGTCACGGGCTAGATGGTTGATGCCACGATCTCGCGTGTCCGGGTCGCGATCTGGCACGCCTGGGCCGCGTAGGCCCCGGCTGCGCCCGGCGGAGCCGGCCTCCGCCGGGCCTGCGCTTCGCCACGTCGGCCGCTTCCCGCTGCCACCAGCAGCGAGAAGCGTCCGCCGCGGCGCCCCAGACGCACCAGCTCACGCCCCGGAGCAGACGATCTCATGGCATCAACCATCTGGCGCTCTAGCCCGCTCGCGGAAGCCGCGGCGCGGCTACGAGGTGCTCTGCGAGGCGGTCTTCCGGCCTCTCGCCCATCCGCTCGTGCTCGTGCTCGCGCGTCTGCGGGTGGCGCCGCCCGTCGTCGTCGTGTCGACCGGTGTTGCCGGAATCGCGGCGGCCGTCGAGCTCGGCCGCGGCTCCCTGCTTGTCGCGGCGGGGCTCGTTCAGCTCAAGACGCTGCTCGACAACGCCGACGGACAGCTCGCACGCCTCACCGGCCGCACGAGCTCGTTCGGCCGCTATCTCGACTCGGAGCTGGACCTCGTCGTCAACGCCGCGCTGTTCGCGGCCCTCGGCTGGCGCTACGGAAGCCCGGCGCTCGCTCTCGCCGGCTTCGTCGCGCTCACCTCCGTCCTCAGCCTCAACTTCAACGCTGCGCGGCTCTCGACCATCCAGCCAACCCGAGCGGACGACGACGGCGGCCGTGGAACGGCGATCCTCCGCCGCGTCTACGGCGTCGTCTACGCCCCGCAGGATCGCCTCGCCGAATGGGTCGTCGTGCGGCGGCCGTCGCTCATAGCGCCGTCGCGAGTGACGGTGCTCGCTAACCTCGGGATGTCGTCACAACTCGCCGTCTTCGGAGTGTTCCTCGTCGTCGGCCATCCGCTCGGATTCGCCTGGCTCGCGGTCGCGGAGCTCGGTGTCATCGCACTCGCAGTCTTCCCGCAACGCGCGCCCGTGGAGGAACCCGCATGAGCAACATCTTCGAGCTGCCCAAGCCCGACGAGCCCGGCCGGGAGTGGACGGCGGCCGAGCGCGAGCGTCTCGAGCAGCACGCGGCCGAGATCCTCCAAGCGCTCGGTCTCGACCTCGACACGCCCGGCACGCGCGACACGCCACAGCGGTTCCTGCAGGCGCTGTACGACGCTACGGCGGGCTACGACGGCGACCCGAAGCTCCGCACCCTCTTCCCGAGCGAGCGGCCGCAGGACGTCGAGGGACGGCACGCGCAGATCGTCGAGGGGCCGATCGGCTTTTACTCGCTCTGCGAGCATCACGCGCTCCCCTTCCACGGGCGCGCGTACGTCGGCTACGTCGCCGGCGACGAGATCCTCGGCCTCTCGAAGCTCACGCGGCTCGTGCGGCTCTACGCGCGGCGCTTCACGGTGCAGGAGCGGCTCGCCGAGGAGATCGCGGGCGGGCTGAAGGAGCTCACGGCGGCGCGGGGCGTCGCCGTCAAGCTCGAGGCGTCGCACATGTGCACGGCAATGCGCGGCGTCGAGGAAGCCGGCTCCATCACCGTCACGACGGTCTGGCGCGGCCTGCACGACGAGGACGAGTCGCTCCGCAGCGAGTTCCTCACGCTGACGCAGTGATTTCGCCGTTCACCGTCCTTGCCGAGGACGACGACCTGCCGCGCTGGGACGTCCCGGCGGAGATCGAGCGTCTCTACGGGCGGCTCGGTCTCGCGGACGAGTGCCTCGTGGCGAACTTCGTCGAGTCGCTCGATGGCGTCGTCGCGATTCCGGGTCTCCCCCGCTCGCACGCCGTCGTCTCCGACGACAATGACGCCGACCGCTTCGTGCTCGCTCTCCTGCGGGCGTGCGCCGACGTCGTGCTCGTCGGAACGGGAACGCTCGCCGCTTCGCCGACGGGGACGTGGCGTGTCGACAAGGCGTATACGGAGGCGGCGGAGGCGTTCGCGGAGCTGCGGGCGGCTCGCGGCTTGCCGGAGCAGCCCCGCGTCGCGATCGTCACGTCCGGGGTCTCGTTCTCCTCGTCTCATCCGGTGCTCGGGGCGGGCTCCATCGTCCTCACGACCGAGACTGCGGCGCCGGGGATCGCCGAGGCCGTACCGGAGGCCACCGAAGTCGTCGCCGTGAACGACGGGGCCGGCGTCGACCTCAGCGCCGCGGTCGGCGCCCTGCGCGAGCGGGGGCACGGCGTGATCGTCTCCGAGGCAGGGCCGACGCTGTTCGGGCAGCTCGTCGCGACAGAGCTCGTCGACGAGCTTTTTCTCACGATCTCGCCGCTTCTCGCCGGCCACGCGCTCGCGGCGCGCCTCAACCTCGTCGAGGGAGTCGAGCTCCTCCCGGACCGGCGCGTGGCCGGCCGCCTGCGCTCGGTGCGGGCGAACGGATCGCATCTCTTCCTGCGATACGCGCTTTCCCCGATGTAGCCGGGCGCGCGGAGGCGCACCCTCGGCTGTATGACGGTCATCGACATAACACGCAGGCTTGAACTCACCGACCTCGTCCGCGACCTCCGCATCGCGGCGCGCACGATCCGCGCCGAGACCATGCTGGAGCGCCGCGAGACGTGCGTCGCGCTCATCGGCGAGCTGCGCGAAAGGCTGGAGCCGATCGCCGAGCTCGACCCGCAAGGCCTCGAAGCGCTCGACGTCTGGGCCGAGAGCACCCTCGCGGCGGACCCGAACGACCCCGACCTCCTCCAGGAGCTCCTCTACGGATGCGACGCGCTCGTGCGCGTCCACCTCTGGCGGGAGACCGGGATGCCGCTCGAGCCTCCCGAGGTGCGCAGCAAGTCCGACATCTAGAAGACCGGTACCTGGTACCGCGTCACGAAGGTGTCACACGTGCCACGGATCGTCTCGGCTCAAAACAGCCGAAAACGGCACGCTCTGTCGCGGATGTGTGACCAGGTACCTGGTACCGGTCGTCGGAAGGCGCTAGGCCTCCAGGCGCTTGTAGAGCCGGTCGATCAGCTCGGGCATCGCCTCGAGCCGCTCGGTGATCGACCGCAGGCGGAACTCGCGGAAGTGCTCCGGCTCGACCTCGAGCGCGCCCGCGAGCGTCTTCACGACGTCGTTCGACGGAACGGGCCGGTTGCCGTGGACGAGATGGTTGAGATAGCCGGCCGAAAGGCCGGTGCGCGCCGCGAGCCGGCGGTACGTGACGCCCTGCTCGTCCATGAGCCGCTCGACGGTGGCGCCGAACGCCTCGTCGCTGAATCGTCTCCGCTTGGCCATCACGCGATCTCCTTGCCGAGATCGGCAACAACTAATCGTCTTTCAACACCCGTTGCGCGATCACGGACGTCGACCTTGCCGTCCTCGAGGCTCTTTTTCCCGACCGTGACGCGGATCGGGCACCCGATCAGGTCGGCATCGGCGAACTTCTCCCCCGCCCGCTGGTCGCGGTCGTCGAGGAGGACGTCGAGCCCGGCCGTGGACAGAGCCTCCGCAGCACTCTCCGCGATCTCCTCGCCTCCCGGCAGCACGACGACATGCGCGTCATACGGCGCGACCGAGCGTGGCCAGACGATGCCGTTCTCGTCGTGGCTCTGCTCGACGATCGCCGCCATGGTCCGCGCGAGTCCGATGCCATAGCTGCCCATGACGAGGTGCTTCTCCCTCCCATCCTCGTCGAGAAACGTCGCGTCGAACGCCTTCGAGTGGAAGGTCCCGAGCTTGAAGATGTGCCCGACCTCGATCGCCGTCTGGAGCTCGAGCGTGCCGCCGCACTCCGGGCACGCGTCGCCGGGCTGGGCCTGCCGGATGTCGAGGAACGTCGCGTCGTAGTCGCGGCCGGCCTGAACGCCGCGGAGATGCCACCCGTCCTCGTTCGCTCCCGTCACGTACTGGCCGTCGCGGAGCGCCCCGTCGGCGACCACCTCGACGTCGAGTCCGACCGGGCCGAGCGAGCCGCCACCCGCGCCGAACGCGTTGCGGATCTCGTCATCCGTCGCCGGACGGAACGCGCCCTCGAAGAACGTCTCGAGCTTCTCGGGACTCAGCCGGTCGTCACCCCGAACGAGCGCAAGAACGAGCCGATCGCCTGTCACCACCGGGAGCGCCTTCGCCGTCGCGGTCTCGGAGACGCCGAGGAACGCCGCGACCTCCTCGATCGTCCCGATGCCGGGAGTCTCCACCCGCTCCGGCACGTCGAGCGCCACCGGCAGCTCCGCGGGACGGGCCCTCCCGCGCGCCGCCTCCGCGTCGGCGAAGTAGTCGCCGTTCTCGCAGCGCATGAGCTCATTCTCACCCGAGCCCGTCGGCGCGAGGAACCCGAGCGAGCTCTTGCCGCCCATCATTCCGGACTCGGCCTCGACGAGATACGCCTCCAGCCCGCAGCGCTCGAAGATGCGCGTGTACGCGTCCTCGTGCTTCTTGAAGCTGGCGTCGAGCCCGTCCTCGTCGACGTCGAACGTGTACGAGTCCTTCATGATGAACTCGCGGACACGCAGGAGGCCACCCCGCGCGCGCGGCTCGTCGCGGTCCTTGGTCGAGAAGTGGAACCAGATCTGCGGCAGCTGCTTGTACGACTGAATCTCGCGCGCGATGAACGTCATCGACTCCTCGTGCGTGAACGAGAGCACGAGCGGCCGGCCGCTGCTGTCCTTCAGGTGGAAGAGGATCGGCACGGCGATCCGTCCGGTCGTCTCCCACAGCTCCGCGGGCGTGAGCGTCGGGCAGAGCATCTCCTGGCCACCGATCGCCTCGATCTCCTCGCGAATGATCTGCTCGATCCGCATGTGGACGCGCCAGCCGAGCGGGAGGAAGCTCCAGAGGCCGGCGCCGATCTGGCGAATGAAGCCGCCGCGCACGAGCAGGCGGTGTGACGCGGCGTCCGCGTCGGCGGGCGGCTCGCGCAGGGTCGGCAGGAACAGCTGTGAAGCTCGGTGGATCATGGGTCTCGCGAGACCCTAGTCGAGCGGGATCATCGAAGCTTCGGCCATCGCGAGGGCCGCGGGCTTGGCCATCTTGAGCCGCTTCGGGCGGTTCATCCCGTCGGCGATCCACTTGTCGATCTCCGCGAACAGCTCGTCGATGAGGACCTCGGACTCGACCTTCTTGAGGACGCGGCCGTGCGCGTAGATGAACCCGACGTCTCGGCCGCCGGCGATGCCGAAGTCGGCGTCGCCCGACTCGCCCGGGCCGTTCACCGCGCAGCCGAGCACCGCGACCTCGAACGCCTGCGGATACTCGGCGAGCCGCCGCTCGACCTCCTCGGCCAGCGTGTGCACGCCGACGTTGTCGCGGCCGCACGACGGGCACGCGATCATCACCGGCCCGCGCTCGCGCAGGTTCAGCGCCTTGAGTATCTCGTACGCCGTCTTCGGCTCCTCGACCGGGTCGGACGAGAGCGAGACGCGGATCGTGTCGCCGATCCCCTCGGCGAGCAGCGTGCCGATCCCGACGGCGCTCTTGATCGATCCGGCGAAGACGGTGCCCGCCTCGGTGACGCCGAGATGGAGCGGGTAGTCGACCTTCTCCGAGAGCATCCGGTAGGCGCGGATCATCGTCGGCACGTGGCTCGACTTGACCGAGATCTTGAAGTCGTAGAAGTCGAGACTCTCGAGCAGGCGCACCTCTTCGAGCGCGGCCTCGACGAGCGCCTCCGCCTGATCGCGCTGCGCGAGCTCCTCGAGGTGCTTCGGCAGGGAGCCGGAGTTCGCGCCGATCCGCATCGGCGTGCCCTTCGCCTTCGCGGCGCGCACGACCTCGGCGACCTTGTCGGGACCGCCGATGTTGCCGGGATTGATGCGCACGGCCGCGACGCCCTGCTCGATCGCCTTCAGCGCGAGGCTCGCGTTGAAGTGGATGTCCGCGATGATCGGCACCGGCGAGAAGCGCACGATCTTCGAGAGCGCTTCTGCATCCTCCGTCTTCGGGACGGCGACGCGCACGATCTCGCAGCCGGCCGAGGCGAGCTCGGCGATCTGCGCCGTCGTCGCCGGGACGTCGTGCGTCTTCGTCGTCGTCATCGACTGCACGACGACGGGCGCGCCGCCGCCGATCTTGACGCCGCCAACGGAGATTTGCCGCTTGCTCGCCATCCTCAGGTCAGTCTAGAGACGGCCTAGAGCTCTCAGTGCGGAACGGCGCCGCTGGGGTTGCTCGAGAAGGCGATGACGAAGACGAGGACGATCAGCGCGATCCCGACGAGCGAGACCCGTTCGTAGACCTCCCGCGCGAGCGCGCGCCGGCGGACGCTCTCGATGAGCGAGAAGAGGATGTGCCCGCCGTCGAGCGGCAGCAGCGGGATGAGGTTGAGAAGCGCGAGCGACATGCTCACGAGCGCGAGGATCCGGAAGTACCACGCGACGCTGACCCGCAGGGCGGCGGCCGAGTAGCGACTGATCTCGACCACCGTGGACAGGTGGCTCTTCGAGTGCGACTTGAAGAGGGCCGCGATTCCCGTGACCGTGCCCGAGGTGATCGTCCAGAGGTCGGAGGCCGCCCACCTCGCCGACTTCCCAACCGGATACGGGGTTGGCTTACCCAGCGATTCGAAGCCCCAGATCCAGCGATGATCGCGCCGGACGGGCGCGCGCGGTCCGAGGGTGATGAGGTGACCGTCCCGTTCGACGGTGACGGTGATCGGCTGTCCTCCGCTCGACCGGATCGCAGTGGACGTGTTCCCGAAGTCGACCCTGCGGCCGTCGATCGCCCTGATAACGTCGCCCGCCCGGAGGCCCGCCGCGGCGGCGGGAGTCTTCGGATAGACCTGCGCAACCTGCGTCGCCGACCTGGTGGTGCTGACGCCGCTCACCGCGTAGACGACCAAGAGGATCAGGAACGCGACCACGACGTTGGCCGCCGGGCCGGCGGCGATGACGGCGACGCGCTTCCATGTCGGCGCGCGCCAGTACGCGTCGCTGGCCGTGCCCTCCTCCACGTCGCGGAGCGCGCGGGACGCGGTGCGACGAGCGCTTGCGGAGAGACTCGCTGCGGCGACCTCCTCCTCGAGCTCTTCATAGGCGGCGCGGGCGGCGTCGAAGTCCTCGAGCGCGAGCGCCCGCCGCACGCGGAGCGCGGCCGGGGCAAGCGAGGGCTGCTCCTCGATCGCGGGTGCAAGGAGGATCTGCAGATCGCGTGCCGCCGGCCGGTGCATGCCCGGGAGCCGCACGTACCCGCCGAGCGGGATCGCCCCGATCCCGTACTCGATCCCGCGCCGCTTGATCTTTGCGATTGCCGGCGGGAAGCCGATGTAGAAGCTCCGCGGCCGCATCCCGACGAGAAGCGCCACGCCGAAATGGCCGAGCTCGTGGATGAAGACGAGCGCGACGAGCCCCGCGACGACGACGACCCAGGTCATGCTGCGGCCAGCGCTCCCTCTGCGGCCGCGCGGGCGGCGCGGTCGACCTCGAGCAGGTCGTCGAGGTCGCGCACAGGCTCGTCGCCCGCCGCGGCCAGCGTCCCGCCGACGACCTCCGGGATCTCGAGGAACGGCAGACGCCCCGCGAGGAATGCGGCTACGGCCACCTCGTTCGCGGCGTTGTACACGCACGGCGCGGCGCCGCTCTTCTCCCCCGCCTCGCGCGCGAGCGCGAGCATCGGGAACGTCTCCGTGTCGGGCGCCGAGAACTCGAGCGTCAGCGACGTCAGGTCGAGCGGCGGCAGCGGGGTCGCGGCGCGCTCCGGGTACGTGAGCGCGTACGAGATCGGTACGCGCATGTCCGGGTAGCCGAGGTGCGCGAGCGCAGCGCCGTCGCGGAAGCGGACGAGCGAGTGGACGATCGACGTCGGCTGGATCGCGACCTCGATCCGGTCGTACGGCACGCCGAACAGGAAATGCGCCTCGATCAGCTCTAGCCCCTTGTTCGCGAGCGTCGCGGAGTCGATCGTGATCTTCGGGCCCATGCGCCACGTCGGATGCTCGAGTGCCTGCTCCGGCGTGACATCCTCGAGCTCGGTGCGCGTGCGACCGCGGAACGGCCCGCCGGAGCCCGTGACGACGAGCGTGTCGATCTGCTCTCCGCTCCGTCCCTCGAGGCACTGGAAGAGCGCGGAGTGCTCGCTGTCGACCGGCAGGATCCGCCCTCCACCCCGCTCCTGCGCGGCGAGCGCGAGGTCGCCGGCGGCGATGAGGCTCTCCTTGTTCGCGAGCGCGAGGTCGACGCCGCGCTCGAGCGCCCAGAGCGTCGCGTGAATCCCCGCGAAGCCGACCACGGCATTGAGGACGACGTCGGGCTCCGCGCGGTCGAGGAGCTCGGTGAGATCGCCGCCGACCTGCTTGAGCGGCGCGTCGATGTCGTCGAGCGGCGTCGAGCCGGACACAACCGCGCAGAGCTCGAGCTCGGGGTGCGCCTCGACGATCTCGATCGCCTGCCGGCCGATCGAGCCGGTAGCGCCAAGGAGTGCAACCCGCTTCACCTGCGGAAGTGTAGGGACGCGAGCCTTAGAACTCGTCTCAAAATGAAGCACGGGCCGTCTGGCCGCGCTGTCCGGCGCGATGCGTCGTCCTCAGTCGCGCCAATAGCGCTGCTATTGGCGCTCCCTGCGTCCTAGCCTCGCACTCGGCCATCGCACCCAGCCAGCGCGTGGTCATTACGAGACGAGTTCTCAGTGGAAGCCGAACGCGCGCACGATGAAGTACGCGGCGGGCGCGGCGAAGAGGAGCGCGTCGACGCGGTCGAGGACGCCGCCGTGGCCGCCGAGGAGCCGCCCCGTGTCCTTCACCTCGAGATCGCGCTTGAGTGCCGACTCGAAGAGGTCGCCGACGACGGCCGCTGCCACGACCGCGACTCCGAGCACAACTGACTGCAGAGCGGAGAGGTAGTGGTGCCGCGTGTCGTAGAGCGCGACGAACGCGACGAAGATCCCGGCGACCGCTCCGGCGACGAGCCCCTCCCACGTCTTCTTCGGCGAGAGACGCGGCGCGAGTTTGTGGCGCCCGGCGAGGCGCCCGGCGAGATACGCCGCCGTGTCGGCCGCGAACACGGTGATCACGACCGTGAAGGCGATCAGCCGGCCTTCCGTATGCATTTCGCGGAGCACGAGGAGCGAGCCGAGCCCGAGCCCGATCCACGCAGAGCCGAGCACGGTCGACCCGACGGCGGCCGTCGTCGGCGCGCGAGTCTCGGCAGCGGCGTTGAGGAGGAACGCGAGGACGAAGGTCGCGGCGAAACCGCCGAGCAGCCATTCGATCTCGCCGCTCTCCGCACCGACCAGCGCAAGCAGCACGCCGAGGTAGACGGCAGGCGCGAGCGGGCGTAGCTGCCGCGCCGTCGTCACAAACTCGTGCACGCCGACGAATGCAGCCGCGGCGACGAGCCCGAACAGCCACCAGCCGCCGAGCCAGAGCAGGCCGAGCACGAGCGGCAGGCCGACAGCGGCGACGAGGATCCTCGAGAGAAAGTTGCTCATAAACGGTGCCGCAGTCTCTTCGATCGCGCTCATCGTCCGCCGAATCTACGTCTTCTGCTCGCGTACTCCTCGATCGCGGCGCGCAACTCGTCCGGCCCGAAGTCGGGCCAGAGCTTCTCGGTGAAGACGTATTCCGCGTACGCGGACTGCCAGAGGAGGAAGTTCGAGATGCGCTGCTCACCCGATGTGCGGATCACGAGATCGGGATCGGGCATCTTCGGTGCGTAGAGGAACTCGGCGAATGACTCCTCGTCGAGCTCCACGCCGCTGACCGCAGCGCGGCGGGCGGCCTCGACGATCTCTGCGCGGCCGCCGTAGTCGAAGGCGATCCAGAGGAGCAGACGGCGTTCGTGCTCGGTCGCACGCTCGAGGTCGGCCATCTTTTCCTGGAGCCACGCGGGCGCACGGTCGCGCCGGCCGAGGAAGCTCGTGTGGACACCTTCCCGCGCGAGGTCGTGGAGCTCGCGATCGATCGTCTCGCCGAAAATCTCCATCAAAGCCCCGACTTCGTCGGGGGACCGGCTCCAGTTCTCGGTGGAGAACGCATAGACGGCGAGCGACTCGATGCCGAGGTCGATCGCGGTCTCGACGACCGGCCGCAGCGCGCGAGAGCCCGCGCGATGCCCCTCCGCGACCGAGACGCCGTGTGCATTCGCCCACCGGCCGTTCCCGTCCATGATGATCGCGACGGCGTGCGCGAGCTCCGGGAGCTCGGTCAAGTGCTCCGCCCGGTGACAGACACGCGTCCGTGGGCGCGAGGAGCGAGCGAGGCGAGGACTGAGGACGCTGCATCGCGCGGCTCCGCAGCGTTCAGGGGCGCCCTGGCTGTCGCCGGGTGGAGCACTAAACCTCCATCACCTCGTCCTCTTTGTGCTTGAGGAGATCGTCGATCTGCTTCGTGTGGTCGGCGGTGAGCTCGTCGACGCGACCCTCGGCGCGGTGCTCCTCGTCGGCGCCGACCTCGCCGTTGTCGACGAGGTCCTTCAGGTGCTTCATCGCGTCGCGCCGGATGTCGCGCACAGCGACGCGGTGCTCCTCCGCCATGTTGCGGACGATCTTGACGAGGTCCTTGCGCCGCTCCTCCGTGAGCTGCGGGATCGGAAGGCGGACGAGCTTGCCGTCGTTCGAGGGCGTCAGGCCGAGGTCGGACTCCATGATCGCCTTCTCGATCGCCTTGATCGAGCCCGGATCGAAGGGCTGGACGGTGATCATCCGCGGCTCGGGGACGTTGATCGTCGACAGCTGCTTGAGCGGCGTCGCGGTGCCGTAGTAGTCGACGTCGATCCGGTCGAGGAGCGCCGCCGAGGCGCGGCCCGTGCGCACCGTCGAGAACTCCGATCGCGCGTGCTCGACCGACTTCGCCATCTTGTCCTTCGCGCTCGCGATGAGCTCGTCAGTGCTTGCCATGGCTCAAGCCTCCTTCTCTGGAGTCGAAATGATCGTGCCGACCTCCTCGCCTGCGACGACTCGCGCGACGTTGCCCTCCGCGAGCTCGAAGACGTGGATGGAAAGCCGATTGTCCATGCAGAGCGACAGCGCCGTCGTGTCCATCACCTTGAGGCCGCGCTCGATCGCCTCGAGGTGCGTGATGCGCGGCAGGAACTCGGCGTCGGGGTTCTGCCTCGGGTCGCCGTCGTAGACGCCCCGGACGCCGTGCTTCGCCATGAGGATCGCGTCGGCGCCGATCTCGAGCGAGCGAAGCGCGGCGGCGGTGTCGGTCGTGAAGAACGGGTTGCCGGTGCCCGCCGCGAAGATCACGACGCGGCCCTTCTCGAGATGTCGCATCGCGCGGCGGCGGATGTACGGCTCCGCGACCTCGGAGACGGTGAGCGCAGACATGACGCGTGTGACGGCGCCTTCCCGCTCGAGCGCGTCCTGGAGAGCGAGCGCATTGAGCAGCGTCGCGATCATGCCGCCGTAGTCGGCCGTCGCCCGGTCCATCCCGCTGTCGGCCGCCTCCTTGAGGCCGCGGTAGAAGTTGCCGCCGCCGACGACGATTGCGATGTCGACGCCCTCGCCGCGGATCCCGGCGACCTCCTTTGCGAGCGCGCGCGTGACACCGGGGTCGATCCCGTAGTCACGCGCGCCCATGAGCGCCTCGCCCGAGAGCTTGAGGAGGACGCGGCGGAAGGCCGGTGATGCCGCTGTGGGGTCTGGCTCCGAGCTCATCCAGCCAAGGAGAAGCGCTGGAACTCGAGGACATCGGCGCCGGCTTCGGCGAGCACCTTGCCGACTGTCATGGAGCCGTCGTGGATCCACGGCTGGTCGGCGAGCACGCCTCCCCGCTCGGCGTAGAAGCGCTTGTTCAGCATGCCGTCGACGATCTTCTCACGGGCCTGCTCCGGTTTCGACTGCACCTCGTCGGAGTTGAGATAGATTTCGCGCTCGGCGACGACCAGCTCTGCGGGCGCGTCCTCGCGGGCGACCCAGCGCGGATCCGACCACGAGATGTGCATCGCGAGGTTGCGCGCGAGCTCGTCATCGCCACCGCGGAGGTGGATGAGGACGCCGAGCTTGTTCGCCGGCGGATGGACGTAGGCGCCGATGCGGCCGCTCTCGACCGGCTCGAAGCGGGCGGCGCCGGCGATCGCGATGTTCTCCCCGAGCTTGGCCGACAGCTCGACGCGCTCATCCTCGAGGGACGACGCAGCGTCGATGCCGTCGGCGTGCACGGCGCGGAGAACCTTCGCCGCGTACTCCTGGAACTCGTCGCTCTTCGAGACCGGCTCCGTCTCGCAGCCGATCGCGACCATCGTTCCCTTCGAGCCGTCCTCGGCGAGCATGTAGCCGACCGCGCCTTCGGTCGTGGCCCGGTCGGCCCGCTTCGCGGCGCTCGCCATTCCCTTCTCGCGCAGGAGGACGATCGCCGCCTCCATGTCGCCGTTCGTCTCGACGAGCGCGTTCTTGCAGTCCATCATCCCCGCGCCGGTCTTCTCGCGGAGCTCGCGGACGAGCTGGGCCGAGATCTCTGCCGCCATCAGACTCCCTCCTCCGACGTCGGCAAAGCCGACGTCTCCGGGTCGGACTCAGTCAAGACCTCGCCTCCATCCTGAACCTCGGTGGTCGACACCGCCGGCTCGCGCTCGGCCGCAACGGCGGCGGGCTCCTCGGCGACCGGCGCCGGCTGCGTCTCTTCGGCCGGTACTGCCTCGGCAACCGGCTCGGGCGCGTCCGGAAGTGTGGGCTTATCGTCAGCCCCCGGCCGGGCGTCGGCGGCTTCGCCGGCGACGCTTCCAGCCTCAGGCGCGGCCTCGAACTCCTGCGGCGCGACCTTGTTCTTGCCGGCCTCGATCGCGTCGGCGAGCGCGCGGATCACGAGGTTGCACGAGCGGATGGCGTCGTCGTTGCCCGGGATGACGTAGTCGGCCTCGTCGGGATCGCAGTTCGTGTCGACGAGCGCGACGACGGGGATGCCGAGCCGGCGCGCCTCGTGCACCGCGAGGGCCTCCTTCTTCAGGTCGACGATCACGACCGCGTCGGGCTGGCGGCGCATGTCGGCGACGCCGCCGAGGTTCGCCTCGAGCTTCTCGAGCTCCTTCGCCATCGAGATGCGCTCCTTCGAAGGCAGGAGATCCATCTGCCCCTCGTCCCGCAGGTGCCGCATCCCGTGCAGCCGGTCGATCCGGTCGGACATCGTCCGCCAGTTCGTCAGAAGGCCGCCGAGCCAGCGGTGGTTGACGTACGGCATGCCGGTGCGCTTCGCCTCGGTCTCGACGCCGTCCTGCGCCTGCTTCTTCGTGCCGACGAAGAGGACGGTGCCGCCACGCTCGGCGACGTTGCGGAGAAACTGCTGCGCCTCATCCAGCCGTTCCGAGGTCTGGGTGAGGTCGATGATGTAGATGCCGCCGCGCTCCGCGAAGATGAAGCGGCGCATCTTGGGATTCCAGCGCCGTGTCTGGTGACCGAAATGGACTCCGGCCTCCAGCAGCTCGCGCATGGAGACGGCGATGCTCGTCGATGCCATTGAGAAAGCTCCTTCGATTGGTTGGGTGTCGTACGCCGGCCGGGGTCGAGGCGCACCGCTCATAGCGAGAGGCACACGCGCCACGGCTTGTCCGCCGGGGAGTGGGAACAGAGACGAAGGAAGGTTAGCGGGGAAGCGACGCCATGGCGGCCTTGACGCGCGCGTCCAAGCCGTGGCCTCCGAGATACACAGCTTCGACAACGCCGTGCGCGTGGCCCAAGGCCTCTCGTTCCAGCCCGTTACTGAACACCTGCCGCGTGGAGCCCATTTCGGCCTTCGAGAACCACACAAACGTGGCGCAGTCTCGGGGCCACTTTCGAGGCCGTCGCGTTCCGCCCGCAGCACTGCACACTGCCCGGTCTGTGCCCGGCGGAACCGGCGGAAGGACGATGACGCGGAGGTAACGCGAAGAAAGTGGGAGACCGTGGGCCGCGAAGACGTTTCGGACCTGAGCGCGAGTGTACGACCACACGTGATGCGCCGCGGCGTGCGTCGCCCTGCGGGAGTTCACCGAACCGCACGCGGAGAGCGTCCCGGCCAGGAGGGCTGCAAGAACGACTCCCGCGATCCGACCCATGCCCGTTACTACCCCCTCCGGGAACCCCTGTCAACCCGACGCCCCAACGAGAAGCGGCTCCGAAACGCTCCCCGCCTCTAGTGCCAACTCTGCACCGATCTGGCCCTAGATGATTGATGCCACCATCTCGCGTGGAAATGGTGGAAATGGTGTCCGACACCGCCTAGGAGACGCCATGCGTTGTCAAGGGCAAGGTGTGACAAGTTTGCACCAAGATCGTCGTCCGCTAGTCCCGGCGACGCGCCGCTTCCAGCGCTGACGTGAGATCGGGCGGCAGCGGCGACGAGATGTCGAGCTCCTCGCCCGTGACGGGATGCGTGAAGGCGAGCCGCGTCGCGTGGAGGAACTGGCGGTCCAAGCCGAGCACGCCCGCCCTTCCGTAGGTGGGGTCGCCCGCGACCGGGAGCTCGATCGCTTCGAGATGGACGCGGATCTGGTGCGTCCGTCCCGTCTCGAGCCGCACGCGCAACAGCGCGTAGCCGTCGAGCAGCTCCTCCAGCTCGAAGTGCGTCACCGCCGCGCGCGGCGTGTCCGTGTCGAGGGAGTGGCGCACCCGGTCGCGGCGGTCGCGGCCGATCGGCGCGTCGATCGTCCCGCTCCGTGAGCGCGGCTTGCCGACGACGAGGGCGAGGTACTCGCGGACGAGCTCGCGCCGGCGCACGAGCCGCGCCAGCTTGTCGTACGCCTCCGCCGAGCGCGCCACGACCATCAGGCCGGAGGTGTCACGGTCGAGGCGGTGGACGATGCCTGCCCGCTCGTCCTCCTCCCCGCCCTCGGCGCCCGCGAGCGCGAGCGCGTGTGCGAGCGTCCCAGCCGCATGCCCGGGGCCGGGATGGACGACGACGCCGGCGGGCTTGTCGACGACGAGGAGATGGTCGTCCTCGTACGCGATCGTCAGCTCGACCGGAGCCACCTCGGGCGCCGCCGCCGCTTTCGCGAGTTCGAGCTCGACGGTCTCGCCGCCGGACAGCTTGTGGCTCTTCCCGCGCGGACTGCCGTCCACCCGCACCGTTCCCGCCTCGAGGAGCCGTTCGGCGGCGCCGCGCGAGCCGACGTCCGGCAGCGTCGCGAGCCAGCGGTCGAGGCGCATCCCCGCCGCCTCCGGCGGGACGTCGACGACGCTCACCTGCGGTCGGCGAGGACGAGCGCGGCGAGCAGGATCCCGACGCCGATGACGATGAAGCTGTCGGCGAGGTTGAACGCCGGCCAGTAGCGGAAATCGAGGAAGTCGGTGACGTGGCCGAGCCGGATCCGGTCGGCGAGGTTGGAGACGCTGCCGCCGATCACGAGCCCGAGCGCGATCGGGAGAACGGGATGCCGCGCGCCCGAGCGACCGAAGTACACGAGCATCCACGCCACCGCGCCGGCGGTGAGGATGATGACCGCCGCGGTCGCGCTCGGGAAGAAGCCGAACGCGATCCCGGAGTTCTGGACGTGCCGGATCCAGAACGGCCCGAGGACGTGAAGGCTGTCGCCGAGCCCGAGGTTCGACGAGACGATCCACTTCGTCAGCTGGTCGGCTCCGGCCGCAGCGAGCGCGAGCGCCGCGAGCGACAGCCACTCCCCCCGCGTCGCTGCGAAGGACCGCGTCGCGCTCGAGACCGGCGTCAGCGCATCCGTTGACGAGCCGACGCGGACGTCGAGCCTGCGAGCGGGCTCGCTCATCCCTCGTCTAGGCGGGCGCAGTCGATGCACAGAGACGCCCACGGGTAGACCTCGAGCCGCTCGCCCGGGATCTCCTTGCCGCAGTTCGTGCACTTCCCGTACGTGCCGTTCTCGATCCGCGCCAACGCCGCGTCGATCTCGTCGAGCACCGTCTGCGCGTTCTCGCCGAGCGTGTAGTCGATCTCGCGTCCGAGCGTGATCGAGGCGGTCTCGCCGAGGTCGTCGGTGTCGAGGCCGCCGTTGACCTCCTCCGCTTCGTCTTCGAGCGAGCCTGGATGCCCGTCGCGCAGGCCTGCCAGGGCGCGCTCGACCCGGCCGCGCTCGCCGAGGAGAAGCTCCCGGAAGTGCGCAGTGTCGATCGTGCTCAACGCCTCTCCTTTCGCTCACGTCCGGCCGCGGCGGCGGAGCTCAGGCGGCGCTCGATCAGCCCCGGCCCGATCCCCGTCAACTCCACGATCTTCTCCCGCGCGCCGTGACCCGAAACGAGAGTCAGCGCGGTGCGGGGAAGCGCGAGGGTTTCGGCGAGCAGGCGGAGAACCGCTTCGTTCGCGCGACCGCGCTCGGGGGCCTCCGCGACGCGCACCTTCCACGCGTCGCCCTGCCGTCCCACGACGGCTGCGCGTCGCGCGCCGGGACTGACGCGCAGGCGCAGCCGAGTCGTCTCAGCGCCCATGCGTCAAGTCTATGCCGGACTACGCCGGCGTCACGCTGCGTCGGCGCCCGGGACGATGAGCCAGCCCCGCTCCTCCGCTGAGCCCTCTTCCGTCGGCGCGGCGTCGGCCACCGCCTCGTCCTCGTCGAGAACGGCGGCCGCCTCCTTCAGCTGCGCGCGCATGCGGCGCGTCGCCGTGACGAGACGGTCGTTGTCGATCACCGCGCGGCGCTGAAGCTCGCGCGCCTCGGCCTGAGCCTCGGTGAGGATGAGCTCCGCCTCGCGGCGCGCCTGATCCTTCAACGTCTCGGCGGCCTGCTCGGCCGACACGAGCGTCGTCCGGAGGAGGCTCTCGAGCTCGCGGAAGCGGACGAGGTCGGCCTGGAGCTGCTCGACCTTGTCGGCGAGATCGGCCCGCTCGCGCCAGACGTCCTCGAAGCTCGCGACGATCTCGTCGAACAGCCGCTCCGTCGGGTCGCGGCGGTACCCGCCAAGGAGCGTCTTCGGCGGCCGCATGTGTCTGATCTCTACGGGTGTGAGTCCCATGTCTTCTCCTCCTAGTGGAAGTGGTCGAGGATCCAGTGCAGGAGCTGGTCGATCGCGGCGAGCGCCACGAACGCGAGGATCGGAGAGAGGTCGAGCGGCCCCGCCATCGGCAGCAGGCGCCGGAACAGCCGCAGGTACGGCTCGGCGACGTCGTGGACGAAGCGCTGGATCCGGTCGAGCGTCACGGAGTACGGCAGTCGCACCCAGCTCATGACGATGTACGCGATGAGGACGATGCTGTAGAGGGTGATGAAGACGTCGACGAACGTCTCGACGTTCGTGATCGCGTCTCCCAAGGGCAACCTGAAGCTGGCCGCGACGCCCATGCGGCCCCGTTCGCCTCGAACGGGGGTTCTCCTGGTCTACGCCTGGTTGAAGAAGCCGCGCTCGAGCATCCGGGCGCGATCCTCGGCCGACAGCTCGACGTCGCGCGGCGTGAGGAGGAAGACCTTGTCTGCGATCCGCTGCATCCCGCCCTCGAGCGCGTACGTGAGGCCGCTCGCGAAGTCGATGAGGCGCTTCGACAGCTCGGCGTCGGCCGACTGGAGGTTGAGGATGACCGGGATGCCGTTCTTGTAGCGGTCGGCGACCTGCTGGGCGTCGTTGAAGCTGCGCGGCAGGACGAGGTGGACCTGCGACGTGGCCGGTCCGCGCACCGGCTCGAGTTTGCGGGCGGCGCGCCGCTGGTCTGTCAGGCGCGGGCGGAGAACGCTCGTGCGCTGGAGGTCGGGCGACGGCTCGGGATCGGTCCAGTCGTCGTCGTAGTCGCGCCGCGAGCGCCGTGCGGGCAGGTGGCGGACGTTGCGGCGGTCGTACGGGTCGGCCTCGTCCGGCTCGTCCTCGTAGTACGCGTCCTCGTCCCAGTCCTCGTCATCGGCGATGCCGAAGTAGACGAGTGCGCGCTCCCAGACGTTTGCGAGGCCCATCGGGCGAGGATGTTACTCCCGCCATAGGACCGCACCCAGCCGGACGAAGGTCGCTCCCTCCTCCACCGCGATGCGGAAGTCCTGGCTCGTGCCCATCGAAAGCTCTTGCAGCCCGTGGAGCTCTGCGAGCTCGCGCAGGCGGCGGAAGTACGGTCGGGAGTCTTCGGGGTCGGGAGTGGCCGGGGGCATCGTCATGAGGCCGCGCACGTCCGGGTAGAGCGCGAGCAACGCGGGCAGCTCGTCGGGCGTCACGCCGGACTTCGTCGGCTCGCCCGAGAGGTTGACCTCGACGAGAGCCGGTATCGACAGCTTCCGCGCGGCAGACTCCGACGAGAGCGAGTGGCAGAGCTCGCAGATCGCGCTCACGGCGGGCGCCTTGCGGCTCTGGAGGTGCCCGATGAAGTGCCAGCGGAACGCGTCGCCGTACGCGGCGTGCTTCGCCTCGAGATCCTGCGCGCGGTTCTCCCCCACGACCTCGACGCCGGCTTCGGCGAGCACCGCCATGTCCTCGACGGACACGTACTTCGTCGCGGCGACCACCGTGACGCTCGGGCCGAGCTCGGCGCGGACGCGCACGTAGCGCTCCCTGATGTCAGCCGGGGACGTAGGCGATCACTCCTTGGCGCCCGGTCACGCCGTGGTCACGGCGGTGGGAGAAGAACGTCTCCGGCTCGCACGCGGTGCAGCGGTCGAAGCGATCGACGCGCGCGACACGGGCGGCGCGGAGCGCTCGCTCGGCGCTCGTCCAGAGGTCGAGATTGCGGCCGTGCATGACGTCCTCGCCGAAGCGCTCGCGGAACGGGGCTGCGACCTCCTCCCCCACCTCGTAGCAGCACGGGCCGATCGCCGGGCCGATCGCGGCAGCGAGCACGCCGCCGCCAAGCGCGTCGACGCCCTCCGCGACGATTCCGGCCAGCAGTCCCTTCCAGCCGGCGTGCAGGACGGCGAGCGCAGGCGATCCCTGCGTTCTCACGAGCGCGATCGGCA
>DATKRA010000037.1:0-23362 GCA_035532455.1 Gaiellaceae bacterium
CTTGGAGCTTGTGCGAGTTGTAGACGAGGGCGAGCACGCGCGTGGTCGTCCAGGCTCGTCTTGCGTCCCGGCGGGAACGTCCTTGGGCCGCGTCCCCGGCACGCCGGCGGCACCGGGCGGCACGTAGCCGCGGTGCTCGACCGGCTCCGAGCCGGTCACGTCGAGCACCGGCGCCGAGCCCGTCAGCGAGACGTTCGGCGCGAGCACCGCCCGCTCAGGGGAGCTCACCGATGATCTGCGCTGCGCGCTCGCACTCGTCGAGGGTCGGCACGAGCGCGAGGCGGACATAGCCCGCGCCGCTCGGCCCGAACATCTCGCCGGGGGAGACGATCACGCCTCGCTCGAGCAGCGTATCCGCGTCCGGCCCGACGACCCAGAGGTACATCGTCGCCTCGCTCGCGACGATCTCCCAGCCGCGGGCCTCGAGGGCCGGGATGAGGACGTCGCGCTTTGCGCGGTAGCGCGCCCGCGTCTCCTCGACGTGCCGTTCGTCGTTCCACGCGACGACCGAAGCGCGTTGGACGAACTCCTGCGGCGCCGTTCCGACCGTCGGGCGGTACGAGTTGAGCGCCGCGACGATCTCCGGCGGCGCGGCGACGAAGCCCGAGCGGTAGCCGGTCATCGAGGAGCGCTTGCTCAGCGTGTGAAAGCACACGACGCGTGAGCGATCGGCGACCTGCAGCGCCGACGGCGGCGGTTCGTCGAACCAGAGCTCCGAGTACGCCTCGTCGGACGCGATTACGAAGTCATGGCGCTTTGCAGCCTCCGTGAGTTCCTCGTAGAACTCGCGCGGCGCAACCGCGCCGGTCGGGTTGTGCGGGTAGTTGACCCACACAAGCGCGACGTCGTCGTCGAGCTCGCCGAGATCCGGGAGAAAGCCGTTCTCGCGCGTGAGCGGCAGCGTCCGCACCGACGCGCCCGCGAACGCGGCCCCGCGCTCGTAGACCGGGTAGGCCGGCTCGCCGAAGGCGACGACCTGCCCGGCGACGTCGAGCACCTGGGCAAGGGAGAAGATCGCCTCCTTCGAGCCGTACGTCGGCACGATCTCGGTGCCGGGGTCGAGGGAGACACCGAAGCGCCGCTCGAGCCAGCCCGTCGCGGCCGCTCGCAGCTCCGGCAACCCCTGCGCGAGCGGATACGGCGCCCGCTCCGGGACCGCGTCGACCAGAGCCTGCCGGATCATCGGATCGGTCGGTTCGTTCGGATCGCCCTTGCCGAAATCGATCACGTCGACGCCGGCCGCGAGCAGCCGCCGCTTCTCCTCCTCGAGCCGCACGAACGGATACGCCGCCATCCCACTGAGCACCGGGTTGATCGTCACGAGAGGAACCTAGCCAGCGTGTCGTACGCGGTGTTGAGGTTCTCGATCGGAACCTGCTCGTCGACCTTGTGCGCGTACGCCGTCGCGCCGGGGCCGTAGTTGATCGCGTCGATGCCCTGCTCCGCGAACTGGGCGACGGGCGTCCACGCCTGCTTCGGGGCGACATCGGGCACGAGCTCGCGCAGCCGCGCGACGTGGGGATTTTCGAGCGCCGGCAGCGCGGCCGGCGAGTTGTGGAGGACGTGGAGCTCTCCCGCCGGGACGAGCTCGCGCAGCCGTGCCTCGGCCTCGTCTCGCGACCGGCCCGGCGCGAAGCGGAAATTGAGCTCCGCCGAGGCGAGGCCCGGCACGACGTTCTGCGCGATCCCTCCGGAGACCCGCACGACGCTCAGCACCTCGCGATAGACGAGGCCGTCGAGCTCGACGTCGAGCGGCTCGAGCGCCGCAACCGGGACAAGCCCCTCGACGAGCGCGTGGATCGCGTTCCGCCCCGTCCACGGCCGGGCCGAGTGGGCGCTCTCGCCGTGGAAGTCGACCCGCGCCTGGAGGTTCCCGAGGCAGCCGGCGTGGAGGATGCAGTCCGTCGGCTCGAGCACGACCGCGAGCTCGAGCCCGCTGAGCACGCCGCTCGCGAAGACGGCGGGGAGCGGACTCTCCTCGAGCGGCACTTCCTCGCGCGTGAAGAAGACGTACCGGGCGGCGAGCCCCGCCCGCGCGAGCTCGAGCATCACCGCGACGCCGCCCTTCATGTCGCTAGCGCCAAGGCCGTGCACGACGCCGTCGTCGAGCCGGCCCGGGACGTTCCCCTGCGCCGGCACCGTGTCGAGATGCCCCGCAAGCGCAATCGGGGCGCGCGGATCGCCCCAGACGATCGCCTCGCCGTCGTCGTAGAGCGCCGGCCCGGGGAGGAGGGAACGCACGAGCTCCATCGCCTCACGCTCGTGACGGCTCTCGGAGGGCGTGTCGACGAGCTCGAGCGTCCGGGCGGCGAGATGGGAAGATGGCACGGCAAGCGTCATAATGACGCCCGGATGACGGTGAAACAGCCCGATCGCTCGTCGGGTGCCGAGCCCGAGCGCGGTCTCGTCCTCGCCGTACTCCCGCCCGGCGCCGACGCGGAAGACGAGATCGCGGAGCTCGAGGAGCTCGCACGCACCGCGGGCGTCGACCCGATTGCGCAGGTCGTCCAGCACCGCTCGCGCCCCGACCCGCGCACGTTCGTCGGCAAGGGCAAGCTCGAGGAGCTCAAGCAGGCCTACGGCGACGCCGAGGCGGAGGTGCTCGTCGTCGACGACGAGCTCAGTCCCTCGCAGCAGCGGACGCTCGAGAACGCGCTCGAGGCGCGGGTCGTGGACCGGACGCAGCTGATCCTCGACATTTTCGCGCAGCACGCCGTGAGCGCAGAGGGAAAGCTCCAGGTCGAGCTCGCGCAGCTCGAATACAACCTTCCGCGCATGCGGGGGATGTGGCAGCACCTCGAGCGCCTCGGCGGCGGCGTCGGCACCCGCGGCCCCGGTGAGTCGCAGCTCGAGACGGACCGCCGGCTCGCGCGCCGCCGCATCACGCTCCTCCGGGAGCGCCTCAAGGGGCTCAGCCGCCAGCGCGACGTCCGCCGCAAGCAGCGGCGGCGCAGCGAGACACCGACGGTCGCGCTCGCGGGCTACACGAACGCCGGCAAGTCGACGCTCCTCAACGCGCTCACCGACGCCCACGTCTCGGTCCGCGACCGGCTCTTCGAGACTCTCGACCCGACGACCCGCGGCTTCGAGCACGACGGGCGCCGCTACCTCGTCACCGACACCGTCGGCTTCGTCCGCCGGCTGCCGACGCAGCTCGTCGAGGGCTTCGCCGCGACGCTGGAGGAGACGCTCGTCGCCGACCTCGTGCTCCACATCGTCGACGCGTCCGCATCCGAAGAGCGGCTCGTCGAGCAGATCGCGGCCGTCGACTCCGTCCTGCACGACATCGGCGCCGATGACCTTCCACGCCAGCTCGTGCTGAACAAGATCGACGCCGTCGACGAGGTCGGCCGGCGTCGCCTCGGGAACCGCCACCCTGAGGCGCTCCAGGTGTCGGCGCTCGACGGTGAAGGGCTAGACGATCTGCGCGCGGGCATCGCAGAGCGCTTCGCCGAGCGGTTCGAGCTCGTCCGTCTCCTCGTCCCGTACGCGGACGGCGCGCGTCTCAACGAGCTCTACGCGCTCGGCACGCCGATCGAGGAGCGGGAGGACACCGCGGACGGCGTTCTCCTTCTGGCCCGCCTGCCACGGCGCGAGCTGTCCCGCTTCGGTCCCTACGTCGTGGCGTGAGCGACCTTCCGTTCAAGCGGCTGCACGAAGACGCGACGCTGCCCGTCCGCGCGTACGCCGGCGACGCCGGGCTCGATCTCGCGGCAGCGGAGCGTGTGGAGCTCGCCCCCGGGGCGCGGGCGCTCGTGGGCACCGGGCTCGCGGTCGCGATCCCGGAAGGTCACGCCGGCTTCGTCCAGCCGCGCTCGGGTCTCGCAGCCGAGCACGGGATCACGATCGTCAACTCGCCGGGCCTCGTCGACAGCGGCTACCGCGGCGAGTTGAAGGTCATCCTCCTCAACACCGACCTGGAGCGGAGTTTCGTCGTCGAGCCGGGGATGCGGATCGCGCAGCTCGTCGTCGTCCCGGTCACGACGCCGCAGCCGCTCGAGGTGACGGACCTGCCGGAGACCGAGCGCGGCGAGAAAGGCTTCGGCAGCTCCTCGGCCTGATGGCGCTCGAGCCACGCATCCGCGTCTCCGCGATCCTCCGCTGGGAGGGGCGCGTCCTCCTCTGCCGCCACGAGAAGGCGGGCCGCGGCGAGTACTGGCTGCTTCCCGGCGGCGGCGTGAACGGGGGCGAGAGCCTCGTGCAGGCGCTGCGGCGCGAGCTCGAAGAGGAAGTCGGCGTGGGGGAGGATGTGACCTTCGAAGGCCCAGTCGCCGTCGTCGACTCGATCGCGCCGAAGCGGACGTTCTCGACGCGCCATGTCGTCCATATCATCTTCGCGGCCGACCTTTCCGGCCGGTCGCTCGAGAAGGTGACCTCGACCGACCTCGCGGTGCGCGGCCACCGGCTGTTCGACTCCGCCGACCTCGACGACATCGTGCTCCATCCGCCGCTGCAACGCTTCCTCCGGCGCTGGCAGCCGGGCGACCCCGCCGTCTATCTCGGAGCGCTCTGGGCGCCGTGAGCAAGCCGCTGCGGCGCGTCTCGATCCAGGGCTATCGCGCGGCGCACGCGTTCGAGCTCTTTCCCGGCTCGGTGTGCGCGCTTGTCGGAGAAGGATCGAGCGGTAAGTCGACGGTGCTCACCGCCATCTGGACGCTCCTCGAAGCCGCCGCGCCACCGCCGACGATCGATGACGTCGCGCGTGGGGAGGAGCGCGGCCGCATCCACCTCGAGGCCGACGTCGCCAAGGGGACGATCTTCCTCGACGCGCGACCGCCCGACACGCTCAACCTCAACCGCGCCGGCGCGCCACCCGTGCTCTTCCTGCCGGCCAACCTGCGCAAGCGCACGCTCGCCGCGCCGGCCACCGGCCCCGGCGCGGCCGAGGTCGCCGAGCTCCTCGCGCCGCCGAGCGTCGATCACCACTGGGCCGCCGCCGACGGCGGCCTCGCGCTCATCGCCGGGATGGAGCGCTTGCTGGCGTCGAATCTCCGCCACTTCGTCCTCCTCATCGAGGAGCCGGAGCTCTACCTCAGCCCGCACGCGCAGCGTCACCTGTACAGCATCCTCCGCGCCCTCGCGCAGCAGGGGAACCAGATCCTCTACTCGACGCACGCTCCCGTCTTCCTCAGCGTCGACAAGCTCGAGGAGCTCGCCCTCGTCCGCTACACGCCGAGCGGCGGCACGTCGCTCCACCAGCCCGAGCCGCTTGCCGAGGCGGAGAGCTTCCGAGCGCTCTCGGAGTTCGACAGCGACCGCGCCGAGCTCTTTCTCGCCCGCTGCGCCGTGCTCGTGGAGGGGCGGACGGAGAAGCTCGTCTTCCCGCTCCTCTTCGACGCGCTCGGCGTCGACGCCGACAAGGAGGGGATCCTCGTGCTCGAGTGCGGAGGCAAGGGGAACATGCCGCTCTTCGCGCGCATCTGCAACGCGTGCGACGTCCCGTACGTCGTCGTGCACGACCGCGACGCCGCTCGCGGCGAGCGACCGGTCGAGTCGGAGCGCATCGTCAACCGGCAGATCCGCGAGGTCGCGGGGAGCCGCCGGACGGTCGTCCTGACGCCGGACTTCGAGACGGTCGCCGGCTTCAGGCCGAGCGGCCGCGGCCGCAAGCCGCAAAAAGCGTGGCGGCGGTTCCAGGGCACGAGCGACGTGCCGCCGGACCTCCGTGCCGCCGTCGAGAAGGTCGTGCGGGCGGCGCGGAGCTAGAACTTGCCGCCGCGGGCGCGCGCCCGTTCGGCGGACACGGCGTGCGCTTCCTGCTCGAGCCGGTCGGGGAGAGGATCGAGCGGCACCGCCTCGCCGCCCGTGCGGTGGGCGAGCGCCTGCGAGAGAAGCCAGTCGGCGAGCCACGGGTTGCGCGGAAGCAGCGGGCCGTGGAGATATGTGCCGATCATGCGTCCCATGCGGCAGCCCTCGTAGCCGCTCTCGCCGTCGTTCCCGAAGCCGGAGAGGACGCGCCCGAGCGCCTTAGCGCCGGGGTCGAGGCGTGTCCGGCCGGCGTGGTTCTCGAAGCCGGCCAGCGTCCGGCGCTCACCGGGCTCCAGCTCGCACTCGAGGAGGACGTCGCCGATCATGCGCTTCTCTCCGGCGACGGTCTCGAGCGGGAGGAGGCCGATCCCGGGCATGTCCTCGCCGTGGAAGCCGCGGTAGCCGCGGCCGAGCAGCTGGTAGCCGCCGCACACGGCGAGCAGTGCGGCACCGTCGTCGACCGCGGTCCGCAGCGCGTCGGCCTTGAGGAGCAGATCCTCGGCGACGAGCATCTGCTCGCGATCCTGGCCGCCGCCGACGTAGTAGAGGTCGTGCTCGCCCGCGACGACGTCGTCTCCCATGCCGATTGCGGTGACCTCGAGGTCGTGCCCGCGCCACGCCGCCCGGCGCGAGAGCACGGCGATGTTGCCGCGGTCGGCGTAGATGTTGAGGTAGTCGGGATAGAGGTGGCCGACGCGGATGTTCACGACCAGTACGCCTTCGTCAGCCCGCGGCTCGTGAGGATGCGCTGCAGCCCGAGCATCGCCGTGTAGGTGGGGAGGACGACGAGCTCGCCGCCGGCGGGCGTGAGGTCGAGACCCCTGTCGAGCGCGTCTGCGAGTGACGGCTCCACTGCGATCGCGTCCTCGTCGAGCCCGCCGTACCGGAATCGCAGCGCGAGCTCGGCGGCGCGACCCCCGCTTGCGACGAGCGTCTCGAGCTCCGGCAGGAGCGGCTCGAAGTCGACGTCCCAGATCCACGACACGTCGCGGCCGTCCGCGATCTCGTCGTTGAGGGCGGCGACGAGCACGCGCGGCGAGCCGCCGTCGACGAGCGTCCGGACCGCCTCGTTCGCGCCGGCGGGGTTCTTGATGAGGAGCAGGAGGATGCGCTTGTCACCGGCCTCGATCCGCTCGAACCGCCCGAACGCGGCGGAGAACCGCGCGAGCCCCGCGGCGATCTCGTCGAGCGAGGCGCCGGCTGCGCGCGCGAGAGCCGCTGCGGCGACCGCGTTGTAGACGTTGTAGAGACCGGGGAGGGAGAGCTCGACGCGCCGCTCTGCTTCGGGCGTGACGAGGAGGAACGCCGACCGCTCCAGACCGTGCAGCTCGACGTCGCGCGCCGCGACCTCGAGCGGCGGCCGGCTCTGGTGACCGTTCGGGCAGCGGAAGTCGCCGAGGTGCCCGACATACGCCGCGGCGTACTCGAGCGGCGTGCCGCACGTGAGGCAGTACTTCGAGTCGGCCGCGTGCTGGAGCGACTCACGGGCCACGCGCGGATCGTCCAGTCCGAACGCGACGCTCCCCGGTCGCGCCGTTCCGATCGCAGCAAGCTGCGGGTCGTCGGCGTTGAAGACGACCTGAGAGGCTTCGGGCAGCTCGTCGACGGCGCTGCGCCAGCGCTCGGCTATGAGCTCGAGCTCGCCGTACCGGTCGAGCTGGTCGCGGAAGAGGTTGCCGAGGCAGAGCACGCGCGGTCGCAGCCGCCGCAGCAGCTCGGGCAGGGCGAACTCGTCGACCTCGAACAGCCCGAGCTCGGCGCCGTCGGCCGCGAGGAGGGAGGAGGCGATGCCGGAAACGAGGTTCGCGCCGGCGGAGTTGTGCGCCAGCCGGTGCAGTGGGCGAAGGATCTCCGCCGCCATTGCAGTCGAAGTCGTCTTCCCGTTCGTCGCCGATACGACGACGCAGCCGGCCGGAAGCCGCGCGGCAAGCCGGTCGATCGCGCCGGGGTCGAGCGCGGCGAGGAGCTTGCCGGGAATCGTCGTCCCGCCGCCCCTCCCGAGCCGCCGCGAGAGCCCGCCCACGCCGCGGGCGACCGCGATCTCGAGGCCGAGAGGGGAGAGGGAGCGCATCGGCCGAGGTTACGCGATGCCCTGCCGGGTCATGGCCCGCTCGGGCCTACTTGCGGATTCCACAATCTGCTCTACACTTGTTGGCATGGCCGAGAAAGCCCGCTTCCGGGCGCTCGCCGCGATCGATCCGAAGGAGCTGGCGGAGTTCCAGAGCCGGATCCGTAAGCGCTATACGGACGATCAGATCGTGGCCGAGATCACCGCCTGCGCCGCACGGCTCGGACGCTCGCCGACGATGCGCGAGTTCGCCGCCGATCCCGAGACCGCGGTCCATCCGCAGACGGTGATCGAGCACTTCGGCTCCTGGAATGCCGCGAAGCGCATGGCCGGTCTCGTTCCCCGGCGCTTCGCCACTCGCGACGAGCTGCTCGGCCTTCTGCGGATCCTCGGTGACGAGCTCGGCCGGCCGCCGACTGCCCGCGACATCGACGAGCACAAGGGCCAGCTCCCCTCGAAGTCGCTCTACTGGCACACGTTCGGCTCGCTCACGAACGCGCTCCGCGAAGCCGGCTTCGACGTGCCGGTGGGGGAGGAGCGGCTCGAGCGGGCGATCGAGCAAGGCGCGGAGCTCGCGAAGAAGCTGAAGCGGCTCCCGAAGTTCGCGGACTGGGCGGACGCCCGCCGCAACGACGAGTCGCTCCTGACGGAGTGGCAGGTCTACCGGATGTTCGACGCGCGGCGCGGCGCCTGGTCGACGTTCCAGTTCCTCGTCCAGCAGCACCTCACCGAGCACGGCGTGACGGTCGCAGCCGACGGCACGCTGCGCGCCTGAGAATCTACGCGGCGGCTGCGATGGCGGCGAGGCGGGCGAGGCAGTGGGCGCTCTCGCCGGGCGCGCGCACCGTCGGCAGCGGGGACACCTCGACGTAGTTCCGATCGGGGCGGAAGCGCGACGTACGGGCGACACGGCCGGCCTCGAACGCGAAGAACGTCCCGTCGCGGACCTCGCTCGTGCGCAACCGGACGCCGGCGTACTCCGAGACGACCTCGAGCGCGGCGCGGGTCGAGGCGAAGAAGATCTCCTCACGGCCGCGGCCGAGCCAGAGCGGGCGACCGACGCCGCGGGCGGCGAAGACGACTCCCGGTTCCCGCTGGTCGAGCCACGCGGTCGCCATCGCGCCGGTGAGCGCCTCGAGCGCGTGCGGGTCGTTCTCCGAGTGGGCGGCGAGCGCGAAGATCGCTTCCGAGTCGACCGTCATCATCGGTTCGGCGCGCGCGCAGGAGAAGTCCGCGAGCAGCTCGTCGTCGTTGAGGATGATCCCGTTGTGGATCCCGACGACCGGGCCGTGCCGGACGGGGTGGTTGTTGGCGGGGATCGACGGATGGCCCTTCGTGTAGTCGCGCACGTGGACGAGCAGCTCCGTCGCGTGGGCGGGAACCTCTATGCGTTCGAGCAGGAGGCTCGCCGGCGTCCGCTGCTTTGTCACGACCGGATAGGCGTCTCCGGGCCCGCGGTACGCGTACCCGACAGCGTCCGCGCCGCGCTCGGCGATGCCGGTCAGCAACGCCTGCGCCGCCAGTGTTCGGTCGACGCGGCTACCAGAGGAGAGGCTGTAACCGGCTATTCCACACATAAGCACTGCCCATTTCTTCGTGCTTCGGGTCGTCCCTTCGAGGGTAGCGCCAGGTTCGGCGTTCGTCCGGCTCAAGACGAAAGCTTCACACGCCGATAACAGGCGCGTGGAAGCCCATGTAGTCACCGAGCCGCGCCTCGACCCGGTTCCCGCCGCCGATCCGCTGAAGCTCTATGTCCGCCAGATCGGCTCGGGCCCGTTGCTGACGCGCGAAGAGGAGCGGGAGCTCGCGCGCCGCAAAGATGCCGGCGACGAGACCGCGCGCAAGCGCCTGATCGAGGCGAACCTCCGCCTCGTGATGTCCGTCGCGCGCAACTACTCGCGCGCCGACGTGCCGCTCCTCGACCTCATCCAGGAGGGGAACCTCGGCCTGATGCGGGCCGTCGAGAAGTTCGACTACAAGCTCGGCTTCAAGCTCTCGACGTACGCGACGTGGTGGATCCGCCAGGCGATCACGCGCGCGCTCGTCGACCAGGGCCGGACGATCCGGCTTCCTCTCCATGTCGCGGAGGACGTCCGCAAGCTTCTCCGCTCGCGCCGCCAGATCGCCCAGAAGCTCAACCGCGAGCCGACCTTGCCGGAGCTTGCCGCCGACGCGAGTCAGCCGGAGGAGCGCGTCCGTGAGCTCCTCGGGCTCATCGAGACACCGATCAGCCTCGAGACGCCGGTCGGCGACGGCGAGAGCCTGTACGGCGACCTGCTCGAGGACGTTCGCGCCCCGGCGCCGCTCGAGATGACGGCCGACAAGGCGCGCGGGACCGAGCTCCGTGAGGCGCTTGCGACGCTCGAGCCGCGGCTCCAGCGAGTCGTGACTCTCCGCTTCGGACTGGACGGCGGCACGCCGTGCACGCTCGACGAGATCGGCGAGGACGTGGGGGTGACCCGCGAACGCGTCAGGCAGCTCGAGACACGTGCACTCCGCCAGCTTCGCCTCGCCGCGCCGGGCCTCGCGCACTACCTTCGCGCCGAGTAGCTGCACCTACCGCTACGGCGCGGCGGCCATCTGCATCTCGCGGAGATTCGCGAGACGCTCGAGCGAGTCCAGCTCCATCTGCCGCACACGCTCCCGGGTGAGGCCGAGCCGCTTGCCGATCTCCTCGAGCGTCTTCGGCTCCTCGTCTATCAGCCCGTAGCGGAGGACGAGCACCTGCCGTGCGCGCTCGTCGAGCGCCTGGAGGGAGATCGCGAGCGCCTGGCTGCGGAGCGCGCCCTCGACGCACTCCTCGGGCAGCGGCTCGTCACCGGCGACGAAGTCGCCAAACGTCACGTCGTCCTGGTCGCCGACCGGCTGGTCGAGGCTCGCCGACGTTCGGGCGGCCGCACGAACCTCGCGCGCCTGTTCGATCGGCAGCGACGCCTCGGCGGCGATCTCCTCGAGCGTCGGCTCGCGGCCGAGCTCCACGTACAGCGTCCGCTCGGCCCGGGTCATCTTCTGCATCCGCTCGACGATGTGGACGGGCACCCGGATCGTGCGCGACTTGTCCGCGAGCGAGCGCGCGACGGCCTGGCGGATCCACCACGTCGCGTACGTCGAGAACTTGTAGCCGCGGCGCCAGTCGAACTTCTCGACGGCGCGGATGAGGCCGAGCGTGCCCTCCTGGATCAGGTCGAGGAACGGGAGGCCCTGGTTGCGGTAGTTCTTGGCGATGGAGACGACCAGGCGGAGGTTCGCCTGGATCATGCGGGTCTTCGCAGCCATGTCCCCGCGTTCGATCTTCTTCGCGAGCTCGACCTCCTGGGCTGCGGTGAGGAGCTGGTGGCGGCCGGCCTCGCGCAGGAAGAGCTGCAACGCGTCGGTCGTCGTCTCGACGGCCTGGGACGGCGGCGCCTTCTCCGGCTCGCGCTCTGCCTCCTGCCGGGCCTCGACGAGCAGCTCGATCCCGCGCCGGTCGAGCTCCTGGTAGATCGCTTCGATCTCGAGCGGATCGAGCTCGAGCGGCTCGATGGTCTCGACGAGCTCGGACTGGCGCAGCCGGCCGCTCGACTCGGCCGCGTCGAGAAGCGCGACCAGCTCCTCGCTTGCGAGGATCGACTCGATCTCGACGGTCGTCAACGGTTTCCCCTCATCCGGCGCGTCTTGACCTCCTTCCGCCTACAGGATCAAGGCAAACACGACCGCACTGGCCAATGCACGAGAAGCTACGTTATGTCAAGTTGGAGGAAGACGCCGTAGCCGGCCGGCTAGCCTCCCCGCTTTTCCACAGGTTGCACACAGTGCTGTGGAAATGTTGATTATTCAACGTTCGCAAATTGCGACGTTTTCGGGTCTGCGACCCCTTGCACCGGATCTCGACAGCCCGTAGGTTTCTTCTTGCGCCGAGCACGGCGCGGGAGTAGGACGAAGCAGTACCGGGTGGTTGTACGTGGCGGCTCGCAAGGGCCGAAGCGGAAAGTCAGCCGGCGCTGTGGACGAAACCGCGACCGGCTCGGCGACTTTTTTTGGTCCAACGCACCTGCGTCGCGACCTCTCCCCTCTCGACTACGATCGCCGCGATGATCCATCCTCCGCGTCCGCCGAGCATCGACCAGGGAGTCGCCGCCTTCATCTGGGCGGTTGTCCTCGCGGTGTTCGTCTACTTCGGGCTCGCCGCGATCGGCACGAGCGGCGCGACCTCGATCGTTCTCGCCCTCGTGGCGTTCGCCGCCATCTGGCTCCTCGTCCGCCTACGCGGCGAAGAAGTGCCGCCGCGGCGGCGGTAGACGGCGCTCAGGGCATAGCGCGAGTACCAGCCTCCGCGCAAACCGCTCCCCGAGCGCCTCCTCGAGGCGCTCGTGCGCGGTCCGCTCGCCCGGGTCGAGGCTGCGGATGTGTGCTTCGAGCAGTTGCGAGCCCCGTCCGGTCATGAGTTCAGTTGTCGGCGGCGCGGGAGCCTTCCGATGATCCCCCGATCCGGCATTCATCTCCGGATCGGCTCCTGGACGCGCGTGTCCGCATCGGTCGTGCCCACAGGCGGAACGACCTCTTCGCGGCGCCGGCGGGCTGTCCAGCGGCGCTCCGCGGCGAGCGGCTCGTCGGCGTAGCCCGGCTCGACGGGCGCAGGCTCCGGGACGCCGTCGAGCGAGAGCGCCAGCATAACGCCGAAGCCGAAGGCGAGAATCCCGCGCCACAGCCCGACGGAGTGGACGACGCCGAGGATCCCGAGCGAGGAGCTCCACGCGTGGATCCGCCCCTCCTCCCAGCCGTTGCCGGGCTGGCTCGCGAGCAGGATCCAGCAGACGCAGACGAGGACGGGAAGGAACGCCACGACGACGGTCGTCGGCGACGTGCGCAACCGAAGGCCCTTCGTCCACGTGCCGACGTGCGTGGCGAGAACGAGCAGGAAGCCGGCGACGGCGACGACCGCCATCGCGATCCAGAAGCGCCCGGTCGTCTGCGTGCCGATCTGCGCCGCACCCCATAAGCCGAGTCCGGCAAGGCCGGCGGCGAGCGCCAGCGTCAGACCCCGCGTCAGGTCGTACATGCCATAGCTCCGCATTCCTCTCACCTCGTTCCTTTCGTGGCCACGGATGAAACGAGCGAGCCGGGCTTCGGGGTGCGGACTACCCGAGCGTGAGGCGGCGGCTGTCGAACGAGGTCGACCACAGCTCGGCCCGAAACTCGTCGAGCGTCGCGAGCGCGTCCTCATGGAACAGGTGCTCGACCACTCCGATGTCGCGGTCGTTGTGGAACGGGACGTCGACGTGAGCCCGCGAGACGAGGTTGACCGAGAGCCGGCGGCAGCTCGGGCAGCGCACCGCGAGACCGACCGTCGCATCCGCCGCCGTCAGGAGGGCGAACGCGGACGGGAAGACGGGTCGCGGCTGCTCCTCGGGGTAGCAGAAGAAGCTCCACGGCCACTCCCCCGCCTTGATCCGTGCCGCGGCGATGTCGCCGAGCTCCGCCGCCACGGGCTCGAGCCGGGAGGTCATGAGATTGACGAACGCGCCGGCGGCGAAGCCGAGCGGCGCCCAGTCGAGGTCGTCGTGGGTGAGCAGACCGTCGTGCTCCTCCCCGCACCCGCAGTCGAACCGGACGCGGAAGACGGCCGGATGCGCCGCGCCCGGGAGCTCCTCGATCGAGCGGAACGCCGAGAGCTGCACATGGGTCTCGCCGCGGACGGGACACGCGAACGCGTAGCGGCTCGTGAGCGGGTCGTACATGACGCAGTTGTAGGACGAACGCCGGACGGAACCGCCCGGGTCCGCGCGTCAATACGTAATGAGCGCGTGCAGGTCGTACTGCTCGAGCTTCTCCCGCCCGCCGAGGAACGAGAGCTCGATCACGAAGTTGACGCCGACGACCGTTCCACCGAGATCCTCGACGAGCCCGGCGATCGCCTGCACCGTCCCTCCCGTCGCGAGGACGTCGTCGTGGATCACGACCCGCGCCCCGCGGCCGATCGCGTCGGAGGCGACCTCGAGCGTGTTCTGCCCATACTCGAGCGCATACGTGGCCGAGACGGTCTCGGGCGGCAGCTTGCCGGGACGGCGCGCGGCGACGAAACCGCAGCCGGCCGCGACCGCAATCGCGCCGCCGAGCCAGAAGCCGCGAGCCTCGGCGCCGAGAATGAGATCTGCTTCGCGCTCACGTGTCCAGGCCGCGAGCTCCTCCACCGCCTGCGCGAGCGCCTCCCGGTCGAGCAGGAGCGGCGAGATGTCCTTGAAGCCGACCCCGGGCTCCGGGAAGTCGGGAACCTCCCGCACCCTCGTCTTGAGATCAATCACCGGCGAGCCTTCGAACGTTCCGCCGCAGGAGCAGGTCGGAGAGCTCCTGCGCGCTCTGCGCGAGCCGCTGGAGGTCGGTGAGCGCCTCGCGACGCCGGTCCGGGTTGCGCGACCGCAGCGCCGGCCCGATCACGGCCTCGAGCAGCCCCGACTCGCGGTCGGCTGCCGTCCGGAAGGCACGCAGGTTGCGCGCGCCGATCCCGAACCGCCCGAGCGACTCGCAGGCGGCGGCGATGTCGACGTCGCTCTCTGCATAGACACGGCTTCCTCCGACCGTCGTCGCCTCGATCAGCCCGAACTCCTCGAGCTCCTTCACGCGCTCGCGCGTGATGCCTGCGCGCGCACAGAGGTCGTCGAGGTCGAGCGCCTCCTCCCCGGTCCCGACCGCCCGCCGCCGCTTGCGCTGCGCGCCGGCTCCGGCGAGGAGCTCCTCCTTGATCACGCGGAGTGGCAGGAACTCGTCCCGCTGCAGCCGGAGGATCGTCTCGAGCCGGTCGACGTCGTCTTCCGAGAAGAGCCGGTAGCCGCCCTGGGTGCGCCGTGGATTGAGGAGGCCCTGGTCCTCGAGGTAGCGGATCTTCGAGATCGAAACGTCCGGAAACTCGTCCTGAAGCCGGCTGCAGACCGTCCCGATGGTCAGGAGACGCCGGCGGGCGAGCACTTGAGTGGAATGGGCCTCGGTGGTCGACATCGACGAAACGTCAGCGGTGGAGGTACGTGAGCCGGTATTTGCCGATCTGGATCTCGTCGCCGTCGCTGAGAACGGCCGAGTCGACGCGCTCTCGGTTGACGAACGTGCCGTTGAGGCTCCCCTGGTCATCGAGCTTCCAGCGGTCACCCTCCTGCGTGAACACGGCGTGCTTGCGGGAGACGGTGACGTCGTCGAGGAAGATCCCACACTCGGGCGAACGTCCGATCACCGTCGGGCTCTCGCTGAGCGCGAACGTCTCGCCCGACCGCCCCCCGCCCGAGCGGACGACGAGCACGCCGCCCTGCAGCCCGAGATCGTCGAGAGTGTCGAGGGAGTCGCCCGAGTCGCCGATCGCGAACGCCTCGGTCTGCTCGCCCTCCTCCGGCACGACGAGCGCGGCGCCGCACCGCGCGCAGAAGCGCGCGAACTCCGGGTTGTTGTACCCGCACTCGGGGCAGTAGACGTGCGACATCGCTACGTGCGGGGAGTCGCCTTGCCGGCGAGGATCTCCGTCAGCGCGTTGACGTCGACGGCCTCGAGAACGCTCCGTCCCTCGGTCTTCTGGAGCCGCGCCACGAGCTCCGCGCGGAGGATGTCGATCTTTCCGTGCAGCAGCCGGCGCCGGTACGACACCTCCTGCTCCTCGGTGGTCAACTCGTCGATGAGCTTCTTCAGATCCTCATCCGACAGGATCGCGAGGTCGGGCAGCGCTTCCATAAACACCTTTCGCCGGGGACGCCAGGGCTACAAACTGCGGAGTGTCAACCTGAACTTTAGCCTTTTGTCTTGCTGGGCCGCTAGGCCCGCTCGACGGCTGCTTCGCCGTGCTCGATCTCCTCCACGAGAGTTCGCAACTCTCGTGCGAGCTCCTCCGACGCGTCTGAGGTCTCCCCCTCGGCGTACAGGTGGATGAGGGGCTCGTCGGGATCGGGCAGAGCCTGGCTCCAGCCGCGCTCCTCGAACAGCTTGATCCCGTCCGTGAGGTCGAGCTCCCTCCCGGCCAGGCGCTCGTTGAGGACGCGCATGACGAGCCCTTTCAACGCCCACGGGCACGGGATCTGGTGGTGAACGAGGGTCGGCTCCGGCAGGTCCGCGACGAGCGCGGAGACCGGCTTGTCGCTCGACGCGAGCAGCTCGAGAAGCTTCGCGAGGCTCGCGACCGCGTCGTAGCCGGGCAGGAAGTCGGGAAAGACGTAGCCGCCGCCGACTGCGCCGGCGAAGACGACGTCCCCCTGCGCCGCGGCGCGAGTGAGATCGGGCAGCGACGCCGGCGTGCGGACGATCTCGAGCTCCGAGCCTTCGACGAGGCGATCGACCTGGCTCGTCACGGTGACGGGGAACGCGAGCTTGCCGCGGCGGCCGCTCGACGCGATCAGGCGCAGGAAGAGGAGCAGCGCCTGCTCGACGGGCACCTCCCGTGCTTGCTCGTCGACGAGGTAGAGCCGCTCGGCCGCGCGGTCGAAGACGGCGCCGAGGTCTGCGCCGACCGCCGGGACGAGCCGCTTCGTCTGCCCGATCGCCGCCGCGAGCCCCGGCGGTGCGTCCGCGTTCTCGGCTCCCTCCCCCGCGAACGCGTGCGCCGCAACGACCTCCACGCCGAGCGGCCCGAGCACGAGGGGCAGCACGTAGGACGCGCCCGACGAGCCGTAGTCGACGACGATGCGGAAGCCGCGCTCGCGCACCCGCTCGACCTCGATCGTCGACAGGAGCTCGGAGGCGTACGTCTCGTGTACGCGCGCGGGATACGTGATGCCGCCGACCGCGCTCGCGGCGACCCGTCGCAGCTCGCCGCGGGTGAAGTGCTTCTCGACCTCCTTCTGCATCGCCGGGCTCATCTCGACGCCGGGCGGCTCGAAGAACTGGATGCGGACGATCTCGGGGTCGTTCGGGCCGACGCCGATGTGGAAGCCCGCTTCGTAGCCCTGCGACTTCACGAGATGCCGTGCGACAGCGGCCGGGCTGACGCGGAGGTCGGCGACGTGGACTCCGGTCGAGGACAAGCCGGAGATCATCGCGCGCTTGATCATCCGGCACGCGGCGGGGCCTTCGCGGCTCGCCACGACGCGCGCGCCGCGCTCGAGCGCGCTGCCGAGCGCAGCGGCGAGCCGCACCGCGACGTCCGGCGTGAGATCGACGTTGACCATCCCCGCGACTCCCTGCTTGCCGAAGAGTCGCGTCGTGCCGCGCGATTCCCAGATGAGGCTCTCGTGCAGCTGCGAGCCGGTCTCGACCTCCTTGAACGGATAGATCCGGACACCGGGAAGGATCACGCTCTCGGCGCCGATCTTCACCTCGTCGCCGATCGCGACGCCCTCGTGGACGCGGACATGCGCGCGCAGGTCGCACCCGCGCCCGATGATCGCGCCCTCGATCTCCGAGCTCCGGCCGATGTACGTCGAGCTGTCGATCATCGAGCGGACGACACGGCCGCGCTCGCGCACGGTCACGCTCGACGCGAGCACGACGTGCGGACCGACCCGGGCGCCGTGAGCGATGCGGCAGTAGCTGCCGAGATACGCCGGCCCCTCGATCGCGTCGAGGTCGTCGAGGTCCACCCCGTCCCCCAGCCAGACGTTGCCGCGGATGCGGATGCCGGAGATGTTGAGGCGCACGCGCTCCTCGAGCGCGTCGATGTTCGCCTGACGGAACTGGTCGAGGTTGCCGATGTCCTGCCAGTACCCGTCGAAGACGTGCCCGTAGATCGGCCGGCCCATCTCGAGGAGAAGCGGGAAGAGCTCCTTCGAGAAGTCGTACGGCCGGTCGGTCGGGACGTGCTTCATCACCTCCGGCTCGAGGACGTAGATGCCGGTGTTGATCGTGTCGGAGAAGACCTGGCCCCAGGACGGCTTCTCGAGGAACCGCTCGACGCGGCCCTCCTCGTCGGTGACGACGATCCCGAACTCGAGCGGGTTCTCAACCGCCTTAAGGCCGATCGTCACCGACGCCTGCTTCTGGCGGTGGAACTCGACGAGGCTCGTCAGGTCGACGTCGCAGAGCGCATCCCCGGAGATGACGAGGAACGTGTCGTCGAGGCGACCGGCGGCGAGACGAACGGAGCCGGCCGTGCCGAGCGGCGACTCCTCCACCGAATAGCCGATGTCGACGCCGAGGCTCTCGCCGTCGCCGAAGTAGCTGCGGATCGCCTGTGGCAGGAAGGCAACGGTGACGATGATGTCCTCGAAGCCGTGGAGCTTGAGGAGCTCGACGATGTGCTCCATGCACGGCTTGCCGACGATCGGGACCATCGGCTTCGGCTGATTCGAGGTGAGCGGGCGCAGGCGCGTGCCCTCTCCCCCCGCCATGACGACCGCCTTCATCGCCGCAGTTCTCTCCAGGCGTCGCGGACGTAGAACACCGCGGCTACGAGTGCGAGTGCGATGCCGACCCAGAACACGACGCTCGGCCAGTGCGTCGTCGCCTGATTCGTGACGATCCGGAAGAAGATCGCCGCGTAGAGAATCCACGTCGCGACCTTCCCGATCATGTTGACGTCGATGTCGATCTCCCGGCCACGAAGCAGCGCCGCGCCGAGGAGAAGGACGACGTCCCGGCCGACGATCACGGCGACACCGGCCCACGGCAGGCGGTCGTACGCGAACAGGAGGATCACCGCCGCGTCGATCATCAGACGGTCGGCGAGCGGGTCGGCGAGCTTCCCGAAGCGCGATTCGACGTGCCAGAGGCGTGCGAGGAAGCCGTCCAGCTGGTCCGTCACCCCGGCGAAGAAGAAGACGAGTCCCGCCGACCAGCTCGAGGCGTGACCGGCCCGGATCATGAGCGCGACGAAGACGGGGATGAGGACGAGACGCCCGATGGTGAGCGCGTTCGGAAGCTGCGCGAGCGGATGGGCGGCGACGCGAGCTTCCATGTGAGGAAGGATACGGCCGTGCCCGAAGCCGCCTTCGTCAACGCCCATTGCCATGCGTTCCAGCGCGGGCTTGGCGACCGGACTGCGGGCTCGGACTTCTGGGCCTGGCGCGAGACGATGCTCGAGCTCGCCACGACACAGACGCCGGGGGGCGTGCGGACGGCGTATGCGGACGTCTACCGCGAGTTGCGCGACGCCGGGTACCGCGCCGTCGGCGAGTTCCACTACCTCGGTCTCCCCGAGGCTCGCGCCGCAGCCGAAGCAGCCGGCGACGCGGGGATCGAGATCGTCCTCCTCCACGTCGCGTACGCGCGCGGCGGCATCGATCGCTTCCGGCAGGAGTCGGTCGGGGCGTACCTGTCGGAGCTCGAGGAGCTACGCGCCGCGGGTCTGCGGGTCGGCGTCGCGCCGCACTCCGTCCGTGCGTGCCCGCGCGGCTGGCTCGAGGAGCTCGGCCGGTACGCCGCCGAGCACGAGCTGCCGCTCCATGTCCACGCGGACGAGCAACCGCGAGAGATCGAGGAGTGCCTCGCGGAGCACGGCATGCGGCCGGTCGAGCTGCTCGACGCGTGCGGCTGCCTCGGCCCGCGCACGACGGTCGTCCACGCGACGCACGCCGACGGCAAGGAGCTCGATCTGCTCGCCGCTGCCGGAGCGAGCGTGTGCGCCTGCCCGACGACGGAGGCGGATCTCGCCGACGGCTTCCTCCCGGTCGAGCGGCTCCTCCACCGCGGGATCGAGCTCTGCATCGGATCCGACTCGAACGTCCGCATCGACCCGCACGAGGAGCTGCGCGAGCTCGACTGGATCGCGCGCCGCCAGTCAGGCCGGCGCGACGTCTTCACTGCCGAGGACCTCCTCGAGATCGGGACGGCGAACGGCGCTCGGTCGCTCGGCCTGGCCGCGAACGCCTGAGCGAGGGCTAGTTCTTGCGCGTGGCGGGCGCGGGCGTCAGCAGCCCGGCGACCTTGAGCGACCGCCGGATGATCACCGGCGCGATGACCGGGCCGGCGTCGGACGCGTAATGCGTGCCGTCGAACCGCGCCGAGTTGCCGTCGGGCAGCGTGTCGTCGCACGTGTTCTCCCGCAGCGGTTTGTGGCAGACGAGCGAGTTGATGGAGATCGAGAAGACCTTCGGGCCGTGATGGCTCGCGAGGAAGGCATTCCATTCGTCCACGACGAACCAGTCGTGGAGCATGATCTGCCCGTAGAGGAGGTGTCTCTCGGGCGGGTTCGCGATGGCGAGCTTGATGCCCGGGTGCTCGATCTGGATGGCGACGACGCGCGCGCCGAGCTTCGTCAGTGAGGCGACCCGCTTTGCGAACGCGCGACGCTGCAGCTTCTCGTACGCCGGCCCTCCGAGCGGCAGGAGCTTCCCGTTCGGCCCGAGCCGCGGCGTGATCTCGTAGCGGCTCCACCAGATGATCAGCGCCGGGCGGTAATACGCGACCTTGTTGTCCTGCGTGACCGCCACCTGCGGGCACCAGTTGTTGCGGAACGGCTTGCCGTCTCCATGGGCTTTCGGCGCCGCCGTCGCCGGACAGCCGCCCGCCGTCGCCTTCACCACCACGTAGCCGTAGGGAGCGGCCGCGTCGGCGAGCTCCGGCGCGAAGTATTCCGGCACCGAGTCACCGACGAGGACGATCGTCTTCGTCACGGACGTTCCCGTCGCCTTGCCGCGCGGCCCGATCACCTCGATCTTGGCCCCTGCATGGGCCACGACCGCTGAGAGGTCGAGCGCGAGCAGGACTCCCAGGGCGACCGGCAACGCCACGAGGATGCGCAGCCCCCGCAGCTGCCGGCCGGCGGCTCCGTAGCGAATCGGCTTCTCCACCAGGTGGTAGGAGAGCACCGAGATGCCGATGGTCAACGCGGTGAGGATCGGCACACGCTCGAGTCGCGACATGCCGCCGATCCCGCCCAGGCCCATCTGGTCGGTGGTCGCCCAGATGATCAGCGGCCAGTGCCAGATGTAGATGCCGTAGGAGATGCGGCCGAGGTAGGCGACCGGCGGAAGCGCGAGGACCGCCGAGGCGAGCGAAGCGGGCGTCGCGACTGCCCAGATCAACGCTGCGGAGCCGACCGAGAACAGCAGCGCGCCGCCGTGGGGATAGAGCAGGCTCGGCCCTTCGGCGTTGGAGAGCGTGAACATCCCCGCCACGAGCAGCCCGACGCCGACCCCGACGAGCGCGCCGTTCACAGCGCGTGAGGAGCCGATCCGCGGTCGCCACATGAGCAGCACCGCGAGCGCGGCGCCCACGAGCGGCTCGAACATGCGCGAGTCCGTGCCCATGTACGCCCGGTCGACGGACACGACGTGCCAGAGCGCGGAGAGCCGCCAGGCGGAGATCGCGATCCCGACGACCGCCAGGCAGCCGACGATCGGGAGGCGCGCCCGCTTCTTGCGCACGAGGAACGCGACGAGGAACAGCGTCACCGGCCAGAAGACGTAGAACTGCTCCTCCACTGCGAGCGACCACATGTGCAAGAGCGCGCTCGGATGACCGGTGGAATGGAAGTAGCCGGCGTTGCGGATGAAGTGCCAATTGGCGACGTACAGCAGCGTTGCCTTGATGTCGCCGCGGAGGTCGTCCCGAGCCGTGGTCGGCGCGAACTCGGCGCCCCAGACGATCATCGTCCCGAGCACGAGCACGAGCGCCGGAGCCAGGCGGCGAACGCGGCGCATCCAGAAGTGGTCGAGCCTCACCCGGCCGCGATCGACCTGGCCGAGCAGAATGCCGGTGATCAGGAAGCCGCTGAGGACGAAAAAGACGTCGACGCCGAGAAAGCCGGCGCGGAATCCGGGGATGCCGAAGTGCGCGGCCAGCACCAGCCCGACCGCTACGAAGCGCACCCCGTCGAAGGCGGCGTTACGACCGGCCTCGGTCGCGACATCGGAGTCGCTCGTCGCTCCGCGCGGCAGGCTCCCCGGCGCTGCCGCTGTCGAGTCATCCACTGACCGAGTATCTCGATCCGCTCGGCCGACTGCAAGCGGTCCGACAATCGGGGCGGCCGGATTCGAACCGGCGACCTTTGGTCCCCCAGACCAACGCGCTAACCAGGCTGCGCCACGCCCCGCGACGCGGAAACCGTAGCTCAGTGTTGAATGGTCCCGTGACAGACGGCTGGGAGGAGCAGGACGAGGCGCTCGTGCGCGTTTTCGAGTTCGCCTCGTTCCCGCTTGCGATCGAGTTCGTCGCGCGCCTTGCGGACGCGGCGGAGGCTGCGAACCACCATCCGGACATTGACATCCGCTATCGCAAGGTGACCGTGCGCTGGACGACGCACTCCGAGGGCGGGATCACGGCGAAGGATCGGGAAATGGCCGAGCTCACCTCGACGTTTGCGTCCACGTAGGCATGCAGACGACTCGATACCTCATCGTCGGCGCCGGGATGACCGGCGACATGGCCGCGAAAGGCATCCGCGAGCACGACGCGGACGGTCGCATCGTCATCGTCGGCGCGGACCGGCATCCGGTGTACAAGCGCCCGCTCCTCACGAAAGGCTTGTGGCAGGGCGCGCCGGAGGAGAAGCTCTGGCGCGAGCCCGCTGCCGACGTCGACCTCGTCACCGGCCGGCGCATCGTGTCGCTCGATCTCGTCGGCCGTCGCGCAACCGACGACGCCGGCGAGGAGTACGCGTGGGAGAAGCTCCTCCTCGCGACCGGTGCCAGGCCGCGGGAGATCCCGGGCGCCGACGGCGTCGTCTGGCTCCGAACGCTCGACGACTACCGCCTCGTGCGCGAGAAGGCGACCGAGGGCGCCCGCTTCGTCGTCGTCGGCGGCGGCTTCATCGGCTCCGAGATAGCGGCCGCGCTCCTCGGCGCGGGCGTCCACGTGACGATGGTTTTTCCCGAGCCGGGCATCGGCTACCGCCTTTTCCCCGCCGCCCTCTCGGAGTTCCTCGTCGACTACTACCGGGAGAAGGGCGTCGAGGTTCTCACCGACCAGACCGTCGGCGCGGCTTCCGGGACGAGCGTCACGCTCGGTGACGGACGCGTCCTCGAGGCCGACTGCGTCGTCGCCGGGCTCGGCGTGATTCCGGAGACAGAGCTTGCGGCAGCCGCCGGACTCGAGGTCGAGGACGGCATCGTCGTCGACGAGTACGGCCGAGCGAGCGGACGCGACGACGTGTTCGCCGCCGGCGACGTCGCGCGGTTCCCCGTCCTCGCGCTCGGCATCTCGATGCGTGTCGAGCACGAGGATCACGCGAACACGCACGGGAAGCTCGTCGGCGCGAACATGGCCGGCGCCGCACAGCCGTACGACCACCTCCCGTTCTTCTACTCCGACCTGTTCGATCTCGGCTACGAGGCCGTCGGCAAGGTCGACTCGCGGCTCGAGACCGTCGAGGACTGGCAGGAGCCGAACCGCAAGGGCGTCGTCACTTACGTCGAGGACGGCCGGCCGCGGGGCGTTCTCCTCTGGAACGTCTGGGACCGCGTCGACGACGCGCGCGACCTCCTCCGCTCCGGCGAGGGATCGTTTGTTGTCTAGATGGTTGATGCCACGATCTCGCGTGTCCGGGTCGCGATCTGGCACGCCTGGGCCGCGCAGTCCGCTGCTGCGGCCGGCGGAGCCGGCCTCCGCCGGGCCTGCGCTTCGCCACGTCGGCCGCTTCCCGCTGCCACCAGCAGCGAGAAGCGTCCGCCGCGGCGCCCCAGACGCACCAGCTCACGCCCCGGAGCAGACGATCTCATGGCA
>DATKRA010000038.1:0-33763 GCA_035532455.1 Gaiellaceae bacterium
CGAAGCGCTCGACGCGGACGCTCGTCTCGGGGAAGTCGAAGCCGAACGCGCGGTGCTCGCGCTCCATCCACCCGGCGCCGAGGCCGAGCTCGACGCGTCCGCCGGAGACGTGATCCGCAGTCGCGACGGCGTTCGCGAGCAGGGCGGGAGCGCGGAAGGTCGCGGGGGAGACGAGCGTCCCGAACCGCAGCGCCGTCGTACGCGCCGCGAGTGCGGCGATGACCGTCCACGCATCGTGCGCGACGCTGTGGAGCTCGTCGCCCTGCGAGATGTAGTGATCGGAACGGAAGAGCGTCCTGATCCCGTGCTCCTCGCAGGCAGCGGCAAGGGCGCACCAGTGGTCCCAGGTGACGTTCTCCTGACCCTCGATCATGAGCGCGAGCTCCAAGGAGCGAGCCTAGCGCGGCTTGACACCTAGCAACGCTATGCATAGGCTGGGAAAGCATATGAAGGCCGAAGCGCTCAAGGGGCATCTCGACGCGATGATCCTCGCCGTTCTCGCCGGCGGGCCGCAGCACGGGTACGCCGTCATCGAACAGCTGCGGCAGCGCAGCGGCGGCGTCTTCGATCTGCCGGAGGGGACTATCTATCCGGCACTGCACCGGCTCGAGGCGGACGGCTTGCTCGCGAGCGCGTGGGAGACCGCGAGCGGGCGGAGGCGCCGGGTCTACAAGCTCACGCGTCGTGGACGCGCCGCGCTCGGCGAGCGCCGCGGCGACTGGCGCCTCTTCGCACAGGCAGTCGACGGAGTTCTCGCGTGATCGACGAGCTCGACAGGGAGCTGCGCGCCGTGGGCGTCCCGGCTCGCCGCCGCCGCCGGATCCGCCTCGAGATCGAGGATCACCTCGCCTGTGACCCAAGCGCCGACCTCGGCGACCCTCGCGCGCTGGCGCGGCAGTTCGCCGATGAGCTCGGCACGCTCTACGCACGACGGGCCGGGTTCGCGGTTTTCCTCGTCCTCGTCCCGTTCGGTCTGCTGTTCGGCGCGGTGTTCGCGTTCGCGGCCGTCTACACGACGAGCGCTCCGCCGCTGCTGACGGCCGCGCTCGTCGGCGGAGTCCAGTTCGCGTTCGTCGGAGGGACGCTTTCCCTGCTGCGGGCGTGGCGCCTGCGTCGTCTGGCCGTGATCCCGGCCGTCGAAGCGCACATCCTCATTCGTCGCGCCTGTCTCGCGATCGCCGGAGCTGCGCTTACGGTCATCCCGCTCGGCCTGCTCACGTCGGGGTATTACCAGGTCGCCCAGTGGTCCTCGCGCCCGCTCGGATGGGCGACGGTCGGGGTCGGAGCGGCCGCCGTCCTTCTCGGGGCTACCGCCGTCGTCCGCTCGCTCCGGCTCCTCCCGGCCGCCGATGGCAAGCCCGCCGACCTCTCGTTCGATCTCGGCGTTCGCGCTGACCCGTGGCTTCTCGCTGTCGCGATCGCGGGCGCAGTCGCGCTTTGCATCGCCGTCGCCGGCGGCGTTCAGTCGGATCCGCTCGACGGGCTCGCCCGCGCACTCGTGGATGGCTCGCTCTGTCTCGCCGGCTTTGCGGTGCTCGGCCGCCCGCTCGGGCTGCGCGCGTAAGGGCGTGTTCCGTCCTCGCGCGGCGGGGGCGAGGGTCGCCGAACCGGTGCAGGATGCTCTCCGCGGCCAAGGTCGAGATTCGCATCGCAAAGGGCGGGGTAGAGACCCTCAGAACTACTTCGTAGTACGAGTTAACGACAACTGGGGGTTCAACCATATGAAGCGGACATTCATCGTGCTGGGCGCGTTCGCGCTCGGCCTCGCAATCGCAGGCGGCGCGTGGGCGGGGAGCAAGTACCTGATCACGTCGGCGAGTCAAGTCAAGCCCGGCTCGTTGAACGGCTACAGCATCAAGGACGGTTCGCTCGGACTGCGCGATCTCAGCGGACACGCGAACGCCGTACTCGGCAAGCCCGGATTCTCCGGAGCGTTCTACTCCGATCAGACCTACACCGAGACGGTGGGCGTCGGCGCGATCGCCACTGCGGCGTGCGATCCGGCCGACGACACGAATTCGCAGAAGTACATCGCGATCTCGGGCGGCGTCCAGGACACGGACTCGAGCACCGATATGACGACGAACAACAACCAGGTCGCGGTTGCCGCGTCGTTCCCGGGCCGCATGGACTGGAACACGTACACGCCGAAGGCCGGTCGGCTCGACGGTTGGATCGTCCAGTTCGCGCACGTCGGCTCGCAGGACAACAACCTCGCCGTGTGGGCGCTCTGCGTCCCGAAGTCGGACTTCGGCGGGAGCCTGCCGGTCCACACGTACTAGGCAACAGCGCTCTTCCGTGGCCCCTGCCGACCACGGCGGGGGCCACGGCTATCCTCGATCGGTGGCTGCGACGACGCCGGAGACGTACCTCGCCGACCTGAATCCGGCCCAGCGCGAGGCCGTCCTCCACACCGAGGGCCCAGTCCTCGTCATCGCGGGCGCGGGCTCCGGCAAGACGCGCGTGCTCACGCGCCGCATCGCGCACCTGCTCGGCGCGGTCGGCGTCAAGCCGCCCGAGATCCTCGCGATCACGTTCACGAACAAGGCGGCGGGGGAGATGCGCGACCGCGTCACCGACCTCGTCGGCCCGCCGGCGCGCGCGGCGTGGGTGATGACGTTCCACTCCGCGTGCGGCCGGATCCTCCGCCGCGAGGCAGAGCGGCTCGGCTACCGCTCGAACTTCACGATCTACGACTCGGCCGACCAGGTGCGCCTCGTCAAGCGCTGCCTCGAAGAGCTGGAACGCGACCCGAAGCGCTTCACGCCGCGCGGCATCCACTCGCAGATCTCGAACGCGAAGAACCGCCTCGTCAGCGCGGCGGAGTACGGCGAGCGCGTCGCGAGCTTCTACGACCAGACCGTCGCGGAGGTGTACGACCTCTACCAGAAGCGCCTCTTCGCCTCGAACGCCGTCGACTTCGACGACATGCTCTTCCTCACCGTCGACGTCCTCGAGCGCTTCCCCGAGGCGCGGCAGAAATGGCAGGACGCGTTCCGCTACGTCCTCGTCGACGAGTACCAGGACACGAACCACGCCCAGTACCGGCTCCTCCAGCTGCTCGCGGAGAAGCACACGAACCTTTTCGCCGTCGGCGACCCGGACCAGTGCCTCGTCGAGGGGACGCTCGTGACCATGGCGGACAGGACCCGCCGGCCGATCGAGACCGTCCGCGAAGGCGACGAGGTTCTCTCCTGTTACGGCAGCGGCCGATTCGGGCCGGCCCGGGTGTCACGGACTCACGTCTCCATTCAGTCCGAGGGCGTTGCGATCACCCTTGCGTCAGGGCGAAGGATCGTCTCGACGCCGGAGCACATGCACTTCGCCGGCTTCAAGGTCGGCCGGACGCCGCAACTACACATGACCTACCTCATGTGGAAGCGCGGGCACGGGTTCCGGATCGGGACCTCGCGGACGGACGCGGAGCAGGCAGATGCGAGCTGGGTTCTCGGCTGCTACCCGTCGGAAGCCGAGGCGCAGACCGCGGAGACTCTGTTCTCGTTGGCCCACGGCATCCCGACGATCCCGTTCGTCGCGACGAAGATGGACACCGAGCGCGCGGGGTGGAGGCTGCTCGGTGCCGAGGGCCTGAGTTTCCTGCACCCGCACTTCGCGACCGCGACGACGACGAGCGGGACGCGGGTCCGGCGCCGTCTCACGGTCGCGCTCTGCGGCGACAGCCGCGCTGCGGAGCCGCAGCACCGCATCTCCCTCTTCGGTTACGACGACGAGGGAAGAGCGACACTCGAGCGGCTGGGCCTGCGCTGGAAGCCGGCATACAAGGGATCGACCGGCTGGCGCTACGAGTCGTCGTATGCGGACATCGGGAAGCTCGACGAGGTGGTGCGGCTTCTCCGCGACGAGCTGAAGTGCTCGGTGCGGTACACGGCCCGTCTCGCGGGTCAGGACGGGAGTCGCAGCAAGGAGCGAAATTCGCTTCCCTTCATGCCCGCGTCCGCCGTGCGCCCGGGCATGGTCGTGGTCGACGAGGACGGGAAGTTCGATCTCGTCACAAAGGTCGAGCGCGTCGAGCTCGATCGGCCCGTCTACGACCTCGACGTCGAGCGCACGCACAACTTCGTCGCCGAGGGAATCGTCACGCACAACTCGATCTACGCATTCAGAGGCGCCGACATCCGGAACGTGCTCGAGTTCGAGCGCGACTTTCCCGGCGCGCGCACGATCGCGCTCGAGCAGAACTACCGCTCGACGCAGAACATCCTCGACGCGGCGAACGGCGTCATCGTGCACAACCGCGAGCGCAAGGAGAAGAACCTCTGGTCGGAGCTCGGCGAGGGCGACCCGGTGCGCGTCGTCGAGGTCGAGGACGAGCACGCCGAGGCGCGGTACGTCGCGGCCGAGATCGCGGCGCTCGTCGAGGAGGGCTACTCCGGCAGCGAAGTCGCGGTCTTCTATCGGATGAACGCGCAGAGCCGCGTGCTCGAGGACATCCTCGTGCGGCAGGGGGTCGCGTATCAGGTGATCGGCGGGCCGCGGTTCTACGAACGCGCCGAGGTGAAGGATCTCGTCGCCTACCTCCAGGTGATCGACAACCCGTACGACGCGGTCTCACTCCTCCGCATCGCGAACCGGCCGCGCCGCGGGATCGGCGACTCGTCGCTAGCACGCCTCGCGACGTGGGCCGACCAGCGGGGGATCTCGCTCTGGGAGGCGACGGCCGAGGCGGCGATGGCCGGCGTCGGTGCCGCGCCGCAGAAGGCGCTCAGGGCGTTCCGCGCGACGATCGAGTCGCTCATGTCGGCGGCGCAGGAGTACGATGTCCCCGAGCTCATCGAGGAGGTGCTCGCGCGCAGCGGCTACACCGAGTCGCTCGAGGCCGAGCGCACGATCGAGGCGCAGGGCCGGATGGAGAACCTCCAGGAGCTCGTCTCCGTCGCGCGTGAGTGGCGCGAGCAAACCGAGGGCGATACCACGCTGTCGGGCTTCCTCCAGGAGATCTCGCTCTACTCCGACCAGGACGCGATCCGCGGCGACGGCTCCCTCGTCACGCTCATGACCCTTCACAACGCGAAGGGCCTCGAGTTCCGTGCCGTCTACATGATCGGGATGGAGGAAGGGATCTTCCCGCACTCGCGCGCGATCGAGGAGCAGGGGATCGAGGAGGAGCGGCGGCTCGCGTACGTCGGGATGACGCGGGCGAAGGAGCGGCTGACGCTGCTGCACGCGTCGTCGCGGATGCTCTTCGGCGGCCGCAACCACAACCTCCCGTCGCGCTTCCTCGACGAGGTGCCGGAGCGCCACGTCGAGCGCGAGCGGCTCCGGCCGTCGTCGTGGTCGAGCTACGGCTCGCCGCGGCTCAGCCAGGTCGTCCCGAAGGAGAACGTCCCGAGCCTGCAGACCGGCGACAACGTCCGCCACACGACGCTCGGGGAAGGCGTCGTCGTGCACGTCGAAGCCGGCGGACTCGTCACCATCCGCTTCGCCGACGACGGCAGCGAGCGCAAGCTCATGCTCGACTACGCGCCCCTCGAAAAGCTGTAGCGTCGGGCCATGTTCGACGTCCGCCCGTGCCGTGATCGCGACGAGCTCGCGCGCGCCTTCTATGGGATCGGCCAGTACTTCGGCCGATTCCCGGAGGAGGACTGGCTCGACCGCTGGACACGGATCCACGAGCTCGGGCGGATGCACGCGGCCTTCGACGGTGACGAGATCGTCGGCGGTGCGGGCGCTTACAGCTTCGACCTCTCCGTTCCCGGCGGCTCGCTTCCGTGCGCGGGCGTCACGGTCGTCGGCGTCTACCCGACGCATCGCCGCCGGGGCGTGCTCCGCTCGATGATGCACGGGCAGCTCGGCGACATCCACGAGCGCGGCGAGCCGATCGCGGCGCTGTGGGCGAGCGAGGAGACGATCTACGGCCGCTTCGGTTACGGCCTCGCAGCCTGGTGCGGGGAGATCAAGCTGCCGCGCGAGTGGTCGTCGTTCGCGAAGCCGCTCGAGCGCCGCGGGCATGTGCGCTTCGTGACGCCCGAGGAGGCGCAGGAGCTGTTCCCGCCTGTCTGGGAAGAGTTGCGCCGGCAGCGTTCGGGAGTCTTCGCGCGCCCGCCTGCGTGGTGGGAGGTGCGCATGCTCTGGCTGCCTCCGGAGGAGGAGGCGAACCCGAAGCGCTTCGTCGTGCTCGAGCTCGACGGATCGGTCGCCGGCTACGCGATCTATCGCACGCACCTCGAGTTCGACAACGGCGTCTCGACCGGCCGCACCGAGGTGATCGAGGCTGTCGCAACGAGTCCCCAGGCGACGGCGGAGCTCTGGCGCTACCTCTGCGACATCGACTGGTCGTCGAAGATCACGTGCTCGCTGCTCCCGCCCAACCACCCGCTCTTCCTCCTGCTCGCGAACCCGCGGCGGCTCTTCTTCCGCACCGGCGACTCGCTCTGGGTGCGGCTCGTCGACGTCGGCGCCGCCCTTTCGGGGCGGAAGTACGCGGCCGAGGGGAGGATCGTCTTCGACGTCCGCGATGCCACCTGTCCCTGGAACGAGGGGCGCTGGGTGCTCGAGAACGGCCACGCCGAACGCACGGAGGAAGCCGCGGACATCGCCCTCGACGTCGACGTGCTCGGCTCGGCATATCTCGGGGCGATCTCCTTCGCGGAGCTTCGGGACGCATTGCGTCTCGAGGAGCTCGAGCCGGGCGCGGTCGAGCGGGCGGACGCGCTGTTCGCGTGGCGCCCGCTGCCCTGGTGCCCCGAGATCTTCTGATCATCCCTCGTTCGAGTGGACCTGCGAGGCATCCCGCTTCTGGGTGATGCAGGTGCTCTTTCGCCCTCCTACCGTCCGCACACCTTCAAGTCACAGGAGAGGGATTGCGGGAAATGCGTACAGCTTGGCTACAGATCACTTCGAAGCGCCGCCGGCTCATCGGCGCGAGCGTCGCCGCCGTCGCTGCCGTTGCGGCATTCGGCTCGGCGTCACCCGCGCCGCGCAGCGCGCATTCGACGCGCGCACTCGTCGCTCCGCAGTTCGTAGCCACTGCGCAGGCGCATCCCCATCAGGTCTTCAAGGTCATCCTCAAAGGCACGAACGAGCGCGCCCTCGTGTCGGCGGTCGGGCGCACCGGCGGCGGGCTCTCCCGCCGGCTCTCCGTGATCAACGCAGCGTCCGCCGGCGTCACCGGTCGCCAGCTCATCGCGTTGGCCAACGCGAACGGCGTCACGGCGATCAGCCTCGACCAGCCGGTCCACCTCCTCGGCGGGATCTCGAACAATCAGCAGTGGCCGACCGCCGTCGATGCGCGCCAGACGTGGTCCGGGGTGACCGACGGAAAGCTGCCGACCCCGCCGGCCATCGCGATCGTCGACTCCGGCATCCAGACGCCCCGCCCCGATTTCGACAACGGCAGGGTGATCGCGCAGACGACGATCGTCTCTAGCGGCACGCCGAACGCGAAGGGAGACGGCTACGGCCACGGCACGTTCGTCGCCGGCATCGCCGCGGGTAGCGCGCCCGGCTACGCCGGTGTCGCGCCGAGCGCGCCGCTCGTCTCCATCGACGTGATGAACGACCAGGGCATGGCGCTCACGAGCGACGTGATCGCGGCCTGCCAGTGGATCATCGATCACAAGGCGCAGTACAACATCGGCGTCGCGAACTTCTCGCTCAGCGGCACGTCGCCGGCGAGCGTCATGTGGGACCCGCTCGACCAGGCTGTCGAGAAGCTGTGGTTCGACGGTGTCGTCGTCGTCGCCGCCTCGGGTAACTACGGGAGCGATGGCCAGCCGACGACGGTCGCGTACGCGCCGGGCAACGACCCGTTCGTCATCACGGTCGGCGCCGACGACATGGGTGGCAACGTCTCGGCGAACAACGACACCGCCGCGCCGTGGTCGGTCTATGGCTACACGTTCGACGGCTTCGCGAAGCCGGAGCTCGCGGCACCGGGCCGCTACATGGTCGGCCCCATTCCGCCGAACTCCACCCTCGCCACCACACGCCCTGGTGCCATCGTCGCGCCCGGCTACATCCAGCTCTCGGGCACGTCATTCGCGGCGCCGATCGTCTCCGGTGCGGCGGCCTACATCCTTGCGCTCCACCCCGATTGGACGCCCGACCAGGTCAAGGGCGCGCTCATGCTCTCCGCCAGTGCGGAGCCGAACGCCGCGCCGATGTCGGTCGGCGTCGGCCTCGTCGACGCGAAGGCCGCAGGTGCAGTGACGGATCCGCCGAACGCGAACGCGGCGCTCGATCAGTTCGTCGGCCCGGATCCGAACGGCGGCTCGCTGCCGGTGTTCGACACGTCGGCCTGGCAGGCTGCCGCCCTCGCCGACCCGACCTGGGACCAGGCGGCGTGGGGCTCAGCTGCCTGGGGCTCCGCTGCGTGGGGCTCGGCTGCGTGGGGCTCGGCTGCGTGGGGCTCCGCTGCCTGGGGCAGCGCGGCGTGGGGCTCGTCCTCACTGGCGCAGGATCTTGCCTCGGCGGCGTGGGGCTCGGCGGCTTGGGGCTCGGCTGCACACGCCGACAGCTCCGCCAAGCGCTAGGCGACCCGAGTGACGACCGCCCCGGTCAAGCTGCTCTGGCACCCGCGGCGGCTCAGCCCGACGTCGATCGGAGAGTTGAGCGCCAAAGCGTGGCTCTACTGGGCCGCCGTGGTCGCGCCCGCCGCGATCGGGATCCCGATCATGGAGATCCGCCTCCACGAGAGCAGCCCTTGGCGGCACTTCCTGATTCTGACGGTCATGGCGTCGGTCGCCCAGCTGCTGTCGTTCCAGCTCAACCGCCGGCGCGTCTTCCATCCGGCGATCGTCTTCGTCGTCGCCGGGGCGCTGCTTCTGCCGCCTGCGCTCCTCGCCCTGCTCATCATCACCCACTGCATCCCGGACTGGCTCAAGCAGCGCTACCCCTGGTACATCCAGACGTTCAACATCGCGAACTACACGGTCGCAGGCGTTGCAGCCTGGGCGGTCGCCCGGCCGATCGGCTTCACGCATGGCAGCGCGCGTGAGGCTGCGGCTGGCGCGGCCGCGGCGGTCACCTTCGTCGTCGTGAACCGCGCACTTCTCGTGCCGATGCTCCGTCTCGGCCGCGGGATGACCTTGCGCGAGACCGGACTCCTCGACGTCGAGGACGTGTCGCTCGAGCTCGTGCTCGCCATCGCCGCGGTCACGCTCGCCGCCTTGTGGGACGTCAGCCTCTGGCTCGCCGCCCTCGCGCTCGCGCCGCTCTTCGTCATCCACTTCACGCAACGGGCGATCCTCAGGGTCGAGGAGGCGAACGCCGAGATCGAGCGGCGCACGACCGAGACGCTCGAGACCCTCTCGGCCACCGTCGACGCAAAGGACGAGTACACCGCCGGTCATTCGAAGCGCGTGCAGCGCATCGCGGTCACCCTCGCCGAGGAGATGGGACTCGAGCAGGCTCAGATCGACATCGTGCGGCAGGCGGCGCTGCTTCATGACATCGGCAAGATCGGCGTCGAGGACGCCGTCCTCCTCAAGCGCGGCGAGCTGACCGAGGCGGAGTGGACGGTGATGCGCAGCCATCCCGAGCTCGGCGCGCGGATCATCGAGAAGGCCGGGTTCCTCAGCGACGTCGTGCCGGGGATCCGCCACCATCACGAGCGGCCCGACGGGCGCGGTTATCCGGACGGCCTCCTCGGCGACGAGATCCCGCTCGCCGCGCGGATCATCCATGTCGCCGACGCGCTCGACGCGATGACGACCGAGCGCTTCTACCGCCAGGCGCTGAGCTTCGAGGTCGCGATGGACGAGATCCACCGGAGCCGTGGCAGCGACTTCTGCGACGTGTGCGTCGAGGCGCTCGAGAGTGCCGTCACCGCGGGACGGCTCGGTTGGCTGGCCGCCCAGGAGCCGCGGCGTGCTCGTGTGAGCTCAGCTCTCGCCGTCGGCTGAGCAAAGCAGGGCGGCTACAATCCCGCGCGACCGGGGCGGTTAGCTCAGTTGGGAGAGCACCAGCTCGACAAGCTGGGGGTCACTGGTTCGAGCCCAGTACCGCCCATTTTTCCCGCTTCGCCCGCTTCGCTTGTCTAGCGCGCGCTTTGCGCGCGGTGGCCTGCGCTGTGCTTTCCGCTCGCTCGTGTGCGCGAGCCTGCGACTCGCGCGTGCAGGATCGCGGCCGGCGTGAGCCGCGCCCCCGCATGTCGCGCGCGGCCGCGCGAGGTCCTACGCAGTGAGGATCTCGCGCAGCGCTCTGGCTTCCTACGAGGTCGTTCCGCGCAGCGTCGTGGCGATGAGGCGTGCGTAGTACGTGCACGCGTACGGCCACGGATGGGTGCCGTCCGAAAGCCAGGAGTCCTTCGAGTGGTGGTACCAGTCCGCGAGGTGCGCCTGGTGCCAGCCTTTGAGCCAGTCCGTGATTGCGCTGTTCGACTCCTGCTCCCAAGGAGTCGAGTTGCGGACGTTCACCACGATCACGTCGGGGACGCCGCGTAGCGCGTGGCGCAGCAGGACGAGGCCGTCGGAGCCGTGGAAATACAGCGGACCGTTGTTCCCGACCTGGATGATCACGACCTTCGGAAGGCTGCCGTACTTGTGTCGGATCCTCGCGAGCTCCACTGTCGTCTGATCGACCTGGCGGGCGACGGCGGCATCGACGTGTGCGCGGTTGTCGAGCGCCAGCCGTAATGCTGACGCGCAGCCGAGCATGACGGAGTCGCCCATGGCGAGGAAGCGGCCACGAGGGAGCAGATGGCGCTTTGGAGGCTTCGGGTGTTTGCTGTGACCGGGATGGGTGGTGGTCGTGGTCGTTGTCGTCGTGGTGGTCGTGGTGCCGGGGCCGGACGCCTCGGCGCTCGTGGCGCTTGGTGCGATGAAGAGGACGGCGAACGCGACGACGAGCGCCGCTGCTCCCGCGGCGACCAGCTCGCGGCGGGCTCCGGACTCCGCGAGCCGCTTCTGCAGCCGTCCGGTGCGGATCGGCTGCTCGACGAAGCGGTACGAGAGCGCCGCTGCGACGACCGTGAGCAGGGCTTGCGTGAGGACGATCTTCGGTCCGGTCCACCAACCACTCGGCGGTGTGAGCGCGATGATCGGCCAGTGCCAGAGGTACATGCCGTAGCTCCGCTCACCGACCCAGCGGAGCGGGGCGACGCCGAAGGCCTTCCCGATCAGCGTTCGCGGATGCGCGACCGACGCGATGAGGACGGCGAAGCACAACGAGGCCGCGAGATCGCCGCCGCGGAAGTACGTCGCGTTGAAGCTCGGGTCCGGCATCGTGAAGAAGAGGTAGATCGTCGTCGCGAGCGCGGCAACTCCCAGGAGCTCCAGGAGCGGTAGCGCGCGGCGAATCCGCTCGACGTACGGCCACCAGAGCGCGAGCAGGATTCCCATGAGGAGGAGGAATGCGCGGGTATCCGTGCCGTAGTAGACGCGCGACGGATCGGCGGGCGGCGGGCTGTAGAGAAGCCACATGAGCGCAGCGGAGCCGGCTATGCCGCCTATGACGGCATACGCGAGGCGCTTGCGGCCGAGGAAGAGGAGGGCGGGGACGAGCAACAGCGGCCAGACGATGTAGAACTGCTCCTCCACCGCGAGCGACCAGAAGTGCGTGAGCAGTGACGGATGGAACTGTGCGAAGTAGGAGCTCTTCGCAACGATCTGGTGCCAATTGTTGAAGTAGAAGAGCGAGCTGAACGTGTCGCTCCGCGTCTGGGCGAGGTGGTCGCGCCCAAAGATCGCCGAGAGCAGGAGCGCCGCGAGCACGAGGACGACGACCGCGGGGAAGAGCCTCCGCGCCCGGCGACCCCAGAAGCGCAGCAGATTGATGCGCCGGTGGTGCTCCCACTCGATGAGCAGGATCGAGGTGATCAGGTAGCCGCTGAGGACGAAGAAGAGATCGACGCCGAGGAAGCCGCCCGGCACCCACGTGGTCGAGGCCTCGGTCGTCGGTGTCGCGTGGTAGAGGAACACGCCGATGACCGCAAGGGCTCGAAGCCCGTCGAGACCGGGGCGGTAGGTGAGGTGCGGTCCTTTAGCCGGCTTTGGCACGTAAGCAGATTAGGCGGTTCTCGTTCGACCCCTGAGCTCCTTCTCGACGACCTCCGCGATGCAGGCGCGTGAATCGGCGAGCGCTCGCTCGCGGCCACAGAGTGCCACGAGAGATACGACGTCGAAGGGTGGATTCGTCACGACGTCGCCGGCAACGACGAGAGTCTCCACACCTGCGGCGGCGGCGCGCGCGAGGACGCCGCCGACGACCTTGCCGGTGAGTGACGTCGCGTCGACGAGGCCCTCGCCGGTTATGACGATGTCCGCGCCGGAGAGATGGCCATCGAGATCGAGCCGACCGGCGACGAGAAGGAAGCCGGGAACGAGCCGGGCGCCGAGCGCCGCCAGCCCGCCCGCCAGGCCGCCCGCCGCGCCGGCCATCGGGATGTCCGGGACTTCGAGCGCGGCAAGGCGCTCGCGGAGGATCTCCACCTGCTCCGGTGTCGCTCCCTTCTGCGGCGCGAAGACGTCCGCGGCGGCGAGGAAGCGCGCCTCGACGTCGCATGCGACTTCGACCGGAATGGCGAGGCGCCCTCCGAGCGCATCGACCGCGCCGACGCCGCCGTCGGTCGAGGCGACACCGCCGACTGCAACCACGATGCGTTTCGCGCCGGCCGCAATCGCGGCCGCGATGAGCTCGCCAACTCCGCGGCTCGTCGCGCTGAGCGGATCGTTCCGCTCGGCGCCGCCCGCGAGCGTCAGCCCGCACGCCTGCACCGCCTCGATGAGCGCCGTGCCGTCGGCGTTGAGCCGCCACGCTGCAAGGACGGGCTCGCCGAGCGGGCCTGTCACGACGGTCGTCCGGTTGCCGCCGCCGAGCACCTCGAGCGTGCCCTCGCCGCCGTCCGCGAGCGGCAACTCGTCGCAGTCCCAGCCCGCGCGCGCCGCTCCCGCCGCGATCGCGGCCGCCGCCTCGCGCGCGTTGAGCGTCCCCCTGAACTTGTCCGGAGCGGCGAGAACGCGCATCAAGCGCCGATTGTCGCTACCGTTCGGGTTGTTACTGCACTAGAGCGAGTACCGGGTTCGCACTTTCTGCGCCTCCCAGTCCGTTCAGAACTTCCGGAGGGAGGTGTTTCAGATATGGCAACCGGAATCGTGAAGTGGTTCAACGATGCGAAGGGGTATGGCTTCATCACCCCCGACGAGGGCGGCAAGGACGTCTTCGTCCACTTCAGCGCAATCACCGCCGAGGGCTTCAAGACGCTCGCCGAGGGTGCGCGTGTGGAGTACGAGCCCGCCGACGGCGAGAAGGGCCCCGAGGCCCGCAACGTCGTTCCGACGGCGTAACGCCTCGAACGACTGGTGCCTGCCACCCGAGGGTGGCAGGCACCAGCCTCTGTTAGTGCTTGCTCGCCTTCGTTCGCGCTCTTCCCGGGCATGCAATCCTCATTCCGGATGAACGAGGTTCCTCCGGTGGTAACGGCGACCGATCGCATCGCGTTGCGCCCGGCCGGTCCTGAGGACGTCGACCGCCTCGTCGCCTGGCACGCCGATCCCGAGGTCGCGCGCTACTGGGACGGCGAGACGTTCACGCAGGCGGAGATGAGGGCGCGGCTGGCCCGGCCGGGCGTCGAGGCCTGGATCGTCGAGGAGGCCGGTGAGCCGGTCGGCTACCTCCAGGTTCATACGGACGGCCTCGACATGTTCCTCGTGCCGGCCGCTCGCGGCCGCCGCATCGGGCCGGAAGCGGCGCGCGCCATGGCGCGACACCTCGCCGACGATCGCGGCCGCGCTCGCGTCACCGTCGATCCCTATGCGTGGAACGACAGGGCCGTCCGCGCATGGCAGCGCGCGGGCTTCGTCGAGGTCTCCCGTCATCCCCCCGACGACGGTCACACCGCCGAGTGGATCCTCATGGAGTTCGTCGGCTAAGCTCGGCGCGTGCACCAGCACGGGACGACAACGACAGGCCCCGTCGCCTAACCGGCGACGCCGTGCTGCTCTCGTTCCCGTTTCCCTAATGGAGGTGCACATGAAGGTTCTTCTCCCAGACGATTCCGAGCTCGACGTCCCGGAAGGCGCGAGCGCGCTCGACGCCGCGCGCGCGATCGGGCCGAAGCTCGCCGAGCAGGCGGTGCTCGTGCGCGCGAACGGCAACGTCCAGGATCTGCGCGCTCCGCTCGCCGACGGCGACCGCATCCAGCTCCTGACGACGCGCGACACGGACGATCCCGATGCGCTCTACGTCCTCCGCCACTCATCGGCGCACCTGCTCGCCGAGGCCGTGCGGCGGCTCTATCCGGGCGTGAAGGTCGCGATCGGGCCGCCGATCGAGAACGGCTTCTACTACGACTTCGACTTCCCCGAGCCGATCTCGGACTCCGACCTCGAGCGGATTGAGGCCGAGATCGCGAAGGAGCTGAAGGAAGGACGCGAGTGGACGCGCGAGGACATCTCGCGCGCCGACGCGAAGGCGCGCTTCGCTGCCGAGGACGAGCCGTACAAGGTCGAGCTCGTCGACACCGCGGAGGGCGACATCACCCTGTACACGCAGGGGGACTTCACCGATCTCTGCCGCGGCCCGCACCTGCAGAACTCGAAGCCGATCAAGGCGCTCAAGCTCACCGGCCTCGCGGGCGCGTACTGGCGCGGCGACTCGACGAAGCCGCAGCTGACGCGGATCTACGGCACCGCGTTCTACTCCCAGGCCGACCTCGACGCCTACCTCGAGCGGATGGAGCAGGCTCGCGAGCGCGACCACCGGCGCCTCGGCACCCAGCTCGACCTCTTCCACTTCGACGAGTTCTCGCCGGGCTCGCCGTACTGGCACCCGAAGGGGATGGTGATCTGGAACGAACTCGAGGACCTACGGCGCCGCGAGAACAAGCGTCGCGGCTACGTCGAGGTGAAGACCCCGGTGATCTTCGACAAGACCCTCTGGGAGATCTCGGGCCACTGGGAGAAGTTCCGCGAGAACATGTTCCTGATCCCGGACGAGGAGCGGGTCTTCGGCCTGAAGCCGATGAACTGCCCCGGGCACATGCGGATCTTCGGCGACCGGATGCGCAGCTACCGCGAGCTCCCCCTGCGGCTCGCCGAGGCGGGCACGCTACACCGGAACGAGCTCGCCGGCGCGCTGCAGGGCCTCACCCGCGTGCGGCACATCATCCAGGACGACTCGCACCTCTTCTGCACCCGCGAACAGATCGAGGACGAGATCTTCGGCTGCCTCGACTACACCGCGTCGCTCTACGAGCTCTTCGGGCTCGACTACCGGTTCGAGCTCTCGACCCGCCCGGAGAATAAGCTCGGCACCGACGAGGAGTGGGACTTCACCGAGGAGGCGCTCCGCGCCGCGCTCGAGCGGCGCGGCCGCGAGTACGAGCTCAACGAGGGGGACGGGGCGTTCTACGGCCCGAAGATCGACCTCCACATGACCGACTCGATCGGGCGGTCGTGGCAGATGGGGACGATCCAGCTCGACTCGCAGATGCCGCAACGGTTCGGGCTCACCTACATGGGCCAGGACAACCAGGAGCACACCCCGTACGTCATCCACCGCGCGAGCTTCGGCTCGCTCGAGCGGTTCATCGGGATCCTCATCGAGCACTACGCGGGGGCGTTCCCGTTCTGGCTTGCGCCGGTGCAGGTGCGCGTGCTGCCGGTCGGGGAGGCGCACCTCGACGCGGCGTCGTCGCTCGCTCTCCGCCTGCGTGAGGCCGGCCACCGGGCCGAGGTCGCGGAGCCGAGCGAGACGATCGGCAAGCGGATCCGGGCCGCCGAGATCGAGAAGATCCCCGTCACGATCGTCTACGGCGACAAGGAGAGCGACGAAAGCCTTGCCGTGCGCGAGCGCGGCGGCGAGCAATCCGTGCTTTCGCTGTCCGCTCTGCTCGAGCGGCTTGCTACCCTCTAAATCCTGAAAAGCAGGGGCGGACCCGTTCCTCACCTCCCGGCCCTACGGGCGCTGGCAGGTTCAACCGAGTCGCGAACGACGAGGAAACGGGCCGCTGCATGACCAGCGGCTTTTCAGTATCTGAAACCGAAACGAGGAGGAGCAAGCTCGACTTGGTGACCACCACTTGAGGCCCAGACGCCGGCCGTTCGACCAGGTCCGCCCGTCGCCGCGCGACACGACGCGCATCAACGATGCGATCAGAGTCCCGCGCGTCCGGCTGATCGACGACGACGGTGCCCAGCTCGGTATCAAGACCTCCGACGAAGCGCGCGATTACGCCTATGGAAAGAACCTCGATCTCGTCGAGGTCGCCTCCCAGGCCGACCCGCCGGTTGCGAAGGTCATGGATTACGGCAAGTACAAGTACGAGCAGGAGCAGAAGGCGAAGCAGGCCCGCAAGCACCAGAGCCAGATCCACGTCAAGGAGATCAAGCTCCGGCCGAAGATCGGGGTGCACGACTACAACACCAAGAAGGGACACGTCGAGCGATTCCTCAACCAGCGCGCGAAGGTGAAGGTCACGATCATGTTCCGGGGGCGCGAGACGACCCATCCGGAACGGGGCCGCGACCTACTCCTCCGGCTCGCGGAGGACGTCAAGGAGATCGGGGCGATCGAGTCCCAGCCGCTCCTCGACGGACGCAACATGGTGATGCTGCTCGGCCCGACGAAGAACGCAGGAGTGAAACACGATGCCGAAGACGAAGACACACAGCGGAGCGAAGAAGCGCTTCAAGGTGACGGGGACGGGCAAGATCTTGCGCCGGCCGGCGATGCGGAGCCACAACTTGGAGACGAAGTCGTCGAAGCGTAAGCGCGGCTACCGCAAGAACCGCCTCGCGACCGGGGCCGACACGAACAAGATCAAGAAGATGCTGGGGATGCGGTAATGCCCAGGGTCAAGCGTTCAGTCCACGCGCAGAAGAAGCGGCGCAAGGTTCTCGAGCAGGCCAAGGGCTACTGGGGCCGCAAATCGACGCACTACAAGTACGCGAAGGAGCAGGTCGAGCACTCGCTCGTCTACGCGTACCGCGACCGGAAGGTGCGCAAGCGCGAGTTCCGGAAGCTCTGGATCACGCGGATCAACGCCGCGGCGCGCGCGAACGGCCTCTCGTACAACCAGTTCGTGCATGGGTGCGCGAAGGCCGGGATCGAGCTCGACCGGAAGGTGCTCGCCGACCTCGCGGTCAGCGACCCCGCCGCGTTCGGCGCGATCGCCGACAAGGCCAAGAGCGCGCTGCAGGCGTAGCGGTGCAGCGCCGCGAGGCGTTCCGGCGGGAGGCCCGGCAGTTCGTCGGGCCGTCGCCGCTCTACGCCAAGCTCTCCACGGAGCTAGCAGACGACCCGCTCGTGGCCGAGATCCTCGGCGACGACGTCGAGTCGCGCGCGCCGCTCCAGGTCTTCTCCGGTCTGCACTTCCTCGTCCTCGCCGGCCGCGGCTCGTGGGACGACGTCCCTGCTCTACTGCGGGACGAGACGGACTTCCTGCACGAGTGGGTCGCGGAGGAGCACGTCCAGACGAACGAAGTCGGACGCTGCTGGTGGCTGCTGCCGTGCTTCCTCGAGGTTGCGCGCCGCACCGGCGCGACGGCCCTCGACTGCGTCGAGCTCGGCTGCAGCGGCGGCCTCAACCTCCTCTGGGACCGCTACGTCTATCGCTACGGACAGGGCCGCTGGGGCCATCACCCTGGTAACAGTCTGTTACTTAGTGGCAATGAGCGCTCGGCGGTTCCCGCGGAGTTGCTGGAGCTCGTGCCTGTTGTGCGCTCGCGCGTTGGCGTCGACCGCGATCCGCCGGATCTCCGCGACCCCGCCGCCGTCCGCTTCCTGCAGGCGTTCGTCTGGCCGGGCCAGCACGAGCGGTTCGAGCGGCTGGAGGCGGCGGTCGCGGCCTGGCGGGAGGATCCGCCCGAGATCGTCGCGGGCGACATGCTCGACACGCTGCCGAATCTCCTGGCGCGCCGCCGCGACGACGCGCTGCTTCTCGTCTGGCAAACCGCGGCGCTCAACTATCTGCCGCCGGAACGTCGCGACCGCGTGCGGGAGCTGCTGGACGAGGCGGGCGGTGAGGGGCCGCTCGCGTTCGTCGAGACGTGGCAGCCGGTCGACGGCAGCCACGAGTACTACGGTCTCGACGTGCAGATGTGGCCGACCGGCGAGCGGATCGAGGTTGCGCACTCCGACTTCCACGGCGCCTGGCTCGAGTGGCGCGCGTGATCACGTCGCGCGACAACGAGCGGCTCAAGCTCCTCCGCAAGCTCCACGAGCGGAGCTGGCGCGAGAAGCTCGGGCTGTTCGCGGTCGAGGGTGAGGATCTCGTCGAGGCCGGCGTCGCCGCCGGCCTCGAGCCTTCGGATGTGCTCGTCGCGGAGGAGGACGTCGAGGCCGAGCTGCTCGCGGAGGTGTCGACGCTCGCGCATCCGCCGCGTGTCGTGGCGGTCTTCCGGCGTGATGACCTGCCGCGCGGCACGCGGCCGGTGACGCTTGCGCTCTGGCGGGCCGCCGATCCGGGGAACGTCGGGACGCTGCTGCGGGCGGCGGATGCGTTCGGCGCCGGCGTCGCTCTCTCGGACGGCTGCGCGGATCCGACCGGGCCGAAGGCGGTGCGCGCCTCGATGGGGGCGATCTTCCGCGTCCCGCTCGCCGGGTTCGACGAGCCGGCCGGCCCCCGCGTCGCGCTCGTCGCGCACGGCGGGACGCCCTTGCCGGAGCTCGCCGTCAACGGCGACCTCGTCTTCGTCCTCGGCGCCGAGCGGGACGGCGTGCCACCGGAAGTGCTCGAGCGCTGCGACGAGCAGGTCTCGATCCCGCAGCCGGGCGGGGGAGAGTCTCTCAACGTCGCGCTCGCAGGCGCAATCGCGCTCTACGAACTGACGTGCCGCTCGCGCCAGTCCTGAATCTGCCGGTCGATCTCTTTCGCGGACGGAATCCGACCGCCGTTGACCTCGAGGACCTTCTCGTAGAGGCGCCGGAAGTTGTGGTCGGTCTTCACGAGCTCCTGGATGTGCTCGCTACGGCTCATCCTCTTCTTCATCGTCGTCCTCCAGAAGCACTCGCACCAACAACTCGACATCGCGCTTGATGTCGAAGAGAGTCGTGAAGAGTACTTGCTCGTCGCGGGCATCCATGTCGCCGACGATGCCGCGCCCGATCGAGGATCCGCAATTGTCCAGCAGGACGATCGGACCAAAAAAAATTCACCGAGCCGGCTTCGCTTTCGTCCCCCTCATCCAACCGGCCTTTCGACTTGGGATTGCTCCCTTACCGTTTGACCGCTCGGTCGAGGCTTCGACCTACTCGCGTGCCCTGCTCGGTGCAAGAAGGAACCTACGAGATCCCGGTCACCGGATCAAGACCCTCGTCAACGATTTTGTCGCAATTTGCGCGCATCATTTCCGGAGGGCGATCCAGACGCTGTCCTCGCCCCCCGCATACGGTCGCCGGTCGAACCAGCCGTAGCAGGCGAGCACATCCAAGCCGGCCTCCGCGAGCAGCACGTGCCACCGCGCGGGCTCGAGCCACCACAGCGTCATCGTCGACTCGCCCGTCTGCCCGCGCACGGAGAGGGTCAGCGTCCGCGCGTCGAGATCCCAGTCGGCGCGCTCGTCGATGCCGGGCTCGCGCTCGATCCAGCGGCCGTGGGTCTCCTCGATGTCCTCGCGGGAGGGTGTGAAGACGTCGAAGACGAGCTTGCCGCCCGGCCGGAGCAGCTCTCGGGTAGCGCTCAGCGCCTCGAGCCGCTCGTCGTCGTTGCGGAGGTGGAGATAGGCGCGGAACGGACAGGTCACGAGCTGGACGCGCTCGTCGACCGGAGGGGTGCGCAGGTCGCCGAGCCGCAGGTCCAGCCGCCCGCCGACGCCGGCCTCGTCGGCACGCTGCCGGCACACGGCGAGCATCCCCGCGGACGAGTCGACGCCGATGACGTCGACGCCCGCCATCGCGGTCGGGATCGCGACCCGTCCCGTGCCGACTCCGAGCTCGACTACCGGTCCTCCCGACGCGAGCGCCTCGTCCACGTAGAAGGAGATGTCCTCGACGACGCTCGAGCTCCACGGGTCGTAGAGCGGCGCGATCGCGTCATACGCGCTCACGACGGCTTGCGCGCGACCCAGACGAACTCGTGCGACTCGTCGGTGAAGGGCTCTAGCGCGAATCCGCCGTACAGCGCCTCGACCCCGAGGCCCGCGACGTCGAGCAGCCCTTCCCATTCCGAACGCGTCGCCCACCAGAGGTGGAGCGTCGCGGCGCCGTCGCGGCTGATGTCGACCCGGCTGTCGCCGACCGCGTAGTGGAGCGTGTGGACGACTCCGTTCTGGTCGAGCGTCTGCCCGTCGAGGCTCGCCGCGACGGTGTGGCTGAACGCGAACGCGTTGAAGGCGAAGCGCCCGCCAGGGCGCAGCGAGCGGGAAACGCGCTCGAAGACCGCGCGCTTCTCCGCCCAGCCGCGCAGATGGAGAAGGGAGCGACCCGGCACGTACACGAGCGCGGCGGGCTCGTCGAGCTCGAAGTCGCGCATGTCGCCGAGCCGCAGCTCGAGCGGGAGGCCGGCCGCGCGCTCGCGCGCAATGTCGAGCATCGCGGCGGAGGAGTCGATCCCGAGCACGGGCTTCCCGGTCTCGCGGACGAGCGGGATCGCGACCCGTCCCGTCCCGACCGCGAGCTCGACGATCGGGCCGTCCGCTTCGCGCGCGAGACGGACGTAATGCGCCACGTCGTCGGGCATGCCGCCGCCCCACGCGTCGTAGACGGATGCCCAGGAGTCGTACTCGGCCATGCTCACGCCGGCTTGCGGGCGACCCAGACGAACTCCAGCGACTCGTCGTCGAACGGCCGCTTGTCGAACCAGCCGTACAGCGCCTCGACTTCGAGCCCGGCGACGTCGAGCAGCCCTTCCCACTCGGACTTCGTCACCCACCAGAGCCGCACCATCCCGTCCTCGCGGTCTCCGCGGCCGCGCGTCAGGTCGATCCGGTTGTCGGCGGGAACGTGACGGACGACCTCCCACAGGTCGCCGCCACGCGTCTGGCGCTGGTCGTGGATTCGGGCCGCGATGAACGGGCTGAACACGAACGAGTTCCAGGCGAAGCGGCCGCCCGGCTTCAGCGCGGCGGCCACCGACTCGAAGACGCGGCGCTTGTCGGGCCAGGTCGCGGCGTGGAGGAGCGCGCGGAACGGGCAGATGACGAGGTCGACCGGCGCCTCGAGGGTGAAGTCGCGGAAGTCGCCCTCGCGGAACTCGACCGGCAGCTCGCCGGCACGGTCGCGGCCGACGGCGAGCATCGCGGGCGAGCGGTCGATGCCGATCACGCGCTTGCCCGTCGCGCGCGCGATCGGGATCGCGATCCGGCCCGTTCCGATGCCGAGCTCGACGATCGGCTCCGCGGCTTCCCGCGCGAGGTCGACGTAGAACGGGACGTCCTCCGTCATATCCGCCGCCCAGTCGTCGTAGTCGGGCGCCCACACGTCGTACTCGGCCATGCCGGGTAGTATCCACGTCGATGTCCGTCGCTCGCGCCTTCGCCTTTATGTCGCCCCGGCTCGCTGCCGGGGTGTCGGCGCGCTAGCGGGCGTCGTCTCCTCTGCAGTTCGGGCCGGGGCGTGACCGCCGTCGTTGCCGTGCCCGGGAAAGGAGGAGAAGCACTTGGATACAGTCGCCGCGGTGAACCCGGACGACCTGCAGAAGGAGGCGCTCGCCGCCGTCGCCGCCGCGACCACGGTCGCCGAGCTCGACGAGGTGCGCGTTCGCTACCTCGGCCGCAGCAGCGAGCTGAAGCTCGCGCTGCGCGAAGTGCGCGACCGTGAGACCGGCATGGCGCTCAATGCCGTGCGCGAGGTGCTCGAGGCGGCGTTCGCGGCGCGGCAGGAGGAACTCGAGCGCGCGGAATTGTCGGAGCGGCTCGCGACCGAACGCGTCGATGTCACGCTGCCGGCGGAGCTGCTCGGCGACGTACGCGTGCGCCCACGCGGCACCCTCCACCCGACGACGCTCATCCGGCGCGACGTCGAGGACGCGTTCATCGGCCTCGGCTACGAGATCCGCGAGGACCGCGAGATAGAGACGGTCGAGTACAACTTCGACAAGCTCGCGTTTCCCGCCTGGCATCCCGCCCGTTCGCCGCGTGACACCTTCTACGTCGACTCCGACCACGTTCTCCGGACGGAGACGTCGCCCTCGCAGATCCACATCCTCGAGGAGAAGCCGCCGCCGATCTACATGGTCTCGATCGGCCGCGTCTACCGGCGTGACGCGATCACGCCGACGCGCTTCCCGATCTTCCACCAGTTCGAGGGGCTCGCGATCGACCGCGGGATCACGATGGCCGACCTCAAGGGGACGCTGTTGCACGTGATGCGCGCGCTCTTCGGCGAGGAGCGCCGGGTCCGCTTCCGGACGCACTACTTCCCGTTCACCGAGCCGTCGATGGAGCCGGACGTCTCGTGCGGCGTCTGCGGCGGCAGCGGCTGCCCGACGTGCAAGTGGTCGGGCTGGATCGAGATAGGCGGCTCGGGGATGATCGACCCGCAGGTGCTCACGAACGTCGGCCTCGACCCGGAGGAGTGGGGAGGCTTCGCCTTCGGGCTCGGGCTCGAGCGGACTGCGCAGCTCCGCTACGACATCCCGACCATCAGGCCGTTCTGGGAGAACGACCTTCGCTTCCTGAGGCAGTTCCGATGAGAGTGCCGCTCAGCTGGCTGCGCGAGTACGTGCGGGTCGACGCCGACGCGGCGCAGATCGCGGACGCGCTCTCCATCTCCGCCGCCGAGGTGAACACGATCGAGCGGCGCGGTCCGGCGGACACGGAGCTGTTCGTCGTCGGGCGGGTGGTCACGGCCGACAAGCATCCGAACGCCGACCGCCTTCAGCTCTGCCAGGTCGACGTCGGCGAGGGGAAGCCCGCGCAGATCGTCTGCGGCGCGTGGAATTTCGGCCCCGGTGCCACGGTCGCCGTCGCGCGGCCGGGCGCGACGCTGCCGAACGGGCTGACGCTCGAGCGGCGCGAGCTGCGCGGCGAGATGTCCGAGGGGATGATCCTCGCCGAGGACGAGGTCGAGCTCGGTACCGACCACTCCGGGATCATGCTCCTCCCGGACGGCCTCGACCCCGGCTCGCCGCTCTCTCGCGCGCTGCCGCTCGTCGAGGAGATTCTCGACGTCGAGCCCACCGGCAACCGCGTCGATCTTCTCTCCGTCTACGGATGTGCGCGCGAGGTTGCCGCGCTCCTCGACGGCGAGCTGCTCCCGATGCCCGGCACCGATCCGGAGCAGGCGGGCGAAGAGGAGCTCGACATCCGGATCGACGACATCGACGGCTGCCCGCGCTACGTCGGCCGGCTCTTCCGCGATGTGACGATCGCCGAGTCGCCGGTCTGGCTCAAGGCACGGCTCCGCGATGCCGGCGTCCGCTCGATCTCCAACGTCGTCGACGTCACGAACTACGTGATGCTCGCGCTCGGGAACCCGCTGCACGCCTTCGACTTCGACAAGGTCGACGGCGGGCGGATCGTCGTGCGCCGCGCGACGAACGGCGAGGCGCTCCGGACGCTCGACGGCACCGAGCGCAAGCTGACGAGCGACGACCTCGTGATCGCCGACGCGAAGCGCTCGGTCGCGCTGGCCGGGATCATGGGCGGGGAGGAGACCGAGGTCTCCGGCACCACCGCGACCGTCCTGCTCGAGGCCGCGAACTTCGAGCCGGTCGGGATCCTGCGGAGCTCCGAACGGCTCGCGCTCCGCACCGAGGGCTCGAACCGCTGGGAGAAAGGCGTCGACCCGCACCTCGCCGGCCCCGCAGCGGCGCTCGCAACGCAGCTCCTCGTCGAGCTCGCCGGCGCGCGCTGGACCGGCGCCGCCGACGTCCAGGGCGACCTGCCCGAGCCGGCCGTCATCCCGCTGCGCGCGACGCGCGCGACCGAGGTGCTCGGGCTCGATGTGGCGCCGGAGCGGCAGGAGGAGATCCTCGAACGGATCGGCTTCGAGAGGGGCGACGGTGGCTATCGCGTGCCGACGTGGCGCGCGCGCGACGTGACCCGCGAGATCGACCTCGTCGAGGAGATCGCGCGTTTCGAGCTGCCCGAGATCCCGTTCACGCTGCCGCGCCGCGAGGCGATGTTCGGCCGGCTGACGCGCTGGCAGCGGCTGCGCCGCGTCGTCGAGGACGTCCTCGTCGGCTGCGGCTGGTCGGAGGCGTACACGCCGTCCCTCGTCACGGAGGGCCCGATCGTCCTGCCGGAGCCGATCTCCGCCGAGCTCGGCGCTCTGCGCGAAACGCTCCTGCCGAGCCTCGTGGAGGCGGCTCGCGCCAATCGCGCCGTCGACGTCGAGAGCGTCGCCCTGTTCGAGATCGCGCACGCATATCCCGAGCGCGGACGAGAGCCGTGGCACGTCGCCGGCGTCGTCGACGGCGGCTTCGCCCAGGCGAAGTGGGCCGTGGAGCAGATCTACGCAGCCGCCGGGATCGAGCCGGCGTACGAGCGGACGAGCGAGCCGTTCCTCCACCCGGGCAAGGCCGCGCGCACGCCCGACGGATGGGTCGGGGAGCTCCATCCGGCGGAGCTCGACGGCGTCTGGGGGGCGTTCGAGCTCGATCTCGACGCGCTCGCGGCTCGCGCCGGGGGGCTGCGGCGGTTCGGCGAGGTCAGCCCGTACCCCGAGGTGCGGCAGGATCTCGCCTTCGTCGTCGACGAGGACGTGCCCGCGGCCGAGATCCTCGCCGCGATCCGCGCAGCGGGAGGCGACCTTCTCCGCGACGTGTCCGTGTTCGACGAGTACCGCGGGCCGCAGGTCGGCGAGGGAAAGCGCTCGCTCGCGTTCCGGCTCGCGTTCGGCTCGCCCGAGCGGACGCTGACCGACGAGGACGTCGCGCCGGCGCGCGCGGCGATCGCCGACGCGGTGGGCGAGACGTTCGGCGCGGTGCTGCGCGCCTAGCGGCGCTTCTTCAGCGCGAAGAGGAGCCTCGCGACGACCGCAGCGCCCGTGACAGCGCCGACGAGCTTCTTCCCTTGCTTCGTCTTCTCGTCGATCTCGCCGCGGAGCTCGGCGACGGCCTGCTTCAGCTCGCGCCGCTCCTCGGCGAGCTCCTGCCGGATCTCAGGCGCTTTCGTCATTCTGCAGCTCTTCTCTCGTGAGCCGGGCTTCCTCAATCGCCTGCTCGGGCAGCGGCTTCGAGCCCCGGCGCAGCAGCGCGACGCCGACGCCGGCCAGCACGAGCGCCATGAGGAACAGCGCCCCGCACATGACGAGGAGCGACGCCCAGACCGACAGGACGTACGTGAGGCCGACCGCCGCCGCGGCGAGACCGAAGAGGACGGCGAGACCGATGAACATCAGCGCGCCTACCGCGAGCCCGATGCCGATCCCGAGCGCCGTCGCTTTCCGCTTCATCTCCGTGACCGCGAGCTGCACCTCGAGCTGGACGAGCGACCGCGCATGCTCGGCGACGCGCCGGGCGGCGTCGGCGAGCTCGGTCATGACGGACGGCGGCCGATGCTGAAGACCGCGCCCTGCGTCCCGACCGGATGGACGTCGCAGAGGACACGCGTGATGCGGACGCGACCGGAGATCCCATCGTCGTCGAGGCGGCCGAGGCACCGTCCGACCATCCCCGCGGACGCGCCGTAACCGTGCCGGTTCGCGCAGCGGAGCCGGAAACCGGGCTTTCCCGTCAGCTGGATCGGGTTCAGCGGAGCGCACAGGACGGCGCCGCGGTCGACGTCTGCGCTCGACTCGAGCTCGAGCTCGACGACAAGATCGCTCCAGTCACCCGGCAGCACGGCGAGCGCTGCGCTCCACGCTTCTGAAAGGGTGCGGCGTTCGACTGCGGGTTCGGTGACCGTGGCGATGGCGGAGGTGACGAGCTCGAGACGTCCGGGGACTCCTTCTCCGTCGATCCGCCGCAGCAAACGGCGCACGCCGTCGGGGCCGATCCCCTGGCCGCGAGTCGAGACGGTGAACCGGATCGTGCCGCCGGAGAAGCCAGGCCCGGCCGGTCCGAGCAGCGCGGCAGCCCGCGAGCGCGCCTCCGAATCGACGATCTCGAGGCTCAGCGTCGCCTCCGTCCAGCCCGGTTCCAGGCCGCTTTCGACGTGATTCCACCGCTCGACAAGGCTCACGGCCAGAACCGTACACTCCGGCCGTGGCGAAGGTTGAGCAACGCGCGAGCCTTGCGAAGGCGGATTTGCAGGACGTCCTGCGCGAGATGCTCCTCATCCGGCGCTTCGAGGAGAAGGTCGAAGAGCGGTTCCGCGCGGGCGAGCTGCCGGGCTTCCTCCACGTCGCCATCGGCCAGGAGGCGTGCGCCGTCGGCGTCTGCCGCGCGCTCGGCGACGGCGACGTCATCGCCTCCACGCACCGCGCGCACGGGCACACGCTCGCGAAGGGCACGCATCCGAACGAGCTCATGGCCGAGCTGTACGGCAAGCAGGAGGGCTGCTCGCACGGCTACGGCGGCTCGATGCACCTCTACGACGTCGAGCGCGGCAACCTCGGCGCGAACGCCGTCATCGGCGGCGGCCTGCCGCAGATCACCGGCGCCGCGCTCGCCTTCAAGATGCGCGGCGAACCGCGGGTCGGGGTCGCGTTCTTCGGCGACGGCGCCACGAACATCGGGACGTTCCACGAGGCGCTCAACCTCGCGCAGCTCTGGCGCGTTCCGGCCGTCTTCGTGCTCGAGGACAACCACTGGGCGGAGTCGACGCCAGAGAGCCAGCATTCGCCGATCCGCGACCTCTCCGAGCGCGCCAAGGCGTTCGGGATGAAGACGCTGAAGGCCGACGGGCAGGACGTCGAGGCCGTGTACAAGACGGCGCACAAGGCGCTCGAGCACGCGCGCGGCGGGGACGGGCCGGTCTTCGTCCACCTCGACACGGTGCGGTTCGGTGGCCACTACATCGGCGATCCGCAGGTCTACCGCGACAAGGACGAGGCGCGCGAGCTCCGCGCGACGCGCGACCCGATCGAGCTGCTGCGCGCGAAGCTCGAGCTCTCGGACGAGGACTTCGCCGAGCTCGACGGCGAGGTGACGGAGATGGTCGAGGCGGCGGTCGAGTTCGCGAAGAACGGCACCGATCCCGCGCCGGAAGACGCCTTGAAGAACGTCTATGCCTGAGGCCCCTGACCGCGCGCTGCTCCCGGCCGGCGGAGCCGGCCTCCGCAGCGCGCTCTCGCCGCTGGCAGCGCCGTACTGCGCTCGCTCGGCGCGGCCGTACCCGGCGTACTGTCCTCACCTCGCTCGCTTGTACGGCTCCCCAGCGACGAGTCAGGAACCTCAGGATGCCTGAGCTCACGTACCGCGAAGCCGTGCGCGACACGCTGATCCAGGCGATGCGCTCCGACGACGACGTCTTCATCATGGGCGAGGACATCGCCGAGATGGGCGGCTCGATGGGCGTCACGCAGGGCCTGCTTGCCGAGTTCGGGCCGGAGCGCGTGCGCAACACGCCGATCTCCGAGATGGCTCTTGCCGGCGCTGCGATTGGCGCCGCGATGCAGGGGATGCGTCCCGTCGCGGAGATCATGTACGAGGACTTCATGACGCTCGCCGCCGAGCAGATCGTGAACCAGGCGGCGAAGCACCGCTACATGTCCGGCGGGCAGGTCACCGTCCCCGTCGTCTTCCGCACCCAGGGCGGCGCGGGCTGGTCGCCGGGCGCGCAGCACGCGCAGCAGCTCGAGGCGTGGTTCGTCCACATCCCCGGGCTCAAAGTCGTGTTCGCCTCGACGCCGGAGGACGTGCGCGGCCTGTTGTGGACGGCGATTTACGACGACAACCCGGTGGTGTTCTTCGAGCACCGGACGCTCTATCCGATCAAGGGCGAGGTGCCGGACGAGATCGAGCCGATCCCGCTCGGCAAGGCGCGCGTCCACCGTGAGGGCGAGGACGTCACCGTGATTGCGACCGGCCGCCTCGTCCACGAGTCGCTGCGCGCGGCGGAGGAGGCGGCGAGCGAGGGCATCTCCGTCGAGGTCGTCGACCCGCGGACGCTGCAGCCGCTCGACGAGGAGACGCTCGTCGCGTCGGTCAAGAAGACGAACCGCGCGGTGGTGGCGCACGAGGCCGTCACGCGGATGGGCTTCGGCGCCGAGGTGGCGGCGGTCCTCCAGTACCAGGCGTTCGACTGGCTCGACGCGCCGATCGAGCGGGTCGGCGCGAAGTTCGCGCCGCTGCCGTTCTCGCCGGTGATGGAGAACTTCGTCGTCCCGCACGCGGAGGACGTGCTCGTGGCGATCAAGCGAACGGTGGGGAAGTAATGGCCACGGAAGTCATCCTCCCGCGGCTCGGCCAGGGCATGGAGACGGGGACGATCGTCCGCTGGCTGAAGTCGGAGGGCGACGCGGTTGCGAAGGGCGAGCCGCTCTTCGAGCTCGACACGGACAAGGTCACGCAGGAGGTGGAGGCGGAGGCGAGCGGCGTCCTGCTCAAGATCGCGGTCGCCGAGGGAGAAGTCCCGGTCGGCAAGACGGTCGCCTTCATCGGCAGCGAGGGCGAGTCCGTGCCCGAGGCCGAGAACGCGTCGGATGCAAACGCTGCCCAAGAAACCCCAAGTGACAACTTGTCACAAGCGTTGTCAGAGCAGCCGGCCGTCGCGGAGCCGGTTCTCGAGCCGTTGCCTTCCGGGAACGGTCGGATCAAGGCATCCCCGCTTGCCAGGCGGCTTGCCCGTGAGTTGAACGTCGATCTCGCCTCGTTGCACGGAACGGGTCCGGACGGCCGCATCGTCGCGGATGACGTCGAAAGCGCGCAGTCCGGAACGCCAAAACTCACAAGTGACAAGTTGTCACAAGCCCCGAGTGTGTCTGGCGAGTTGGAGCGCGTTCCGCTCACGAACATCCGCAAGACGATTGCGCGGCGCTTGACGGAGGCGTGGCAGATCCCGGTCTTCCAGCTTCAGGCGTCCGCCGACATGACGCGCGCGAACGCGCTCGTCGCGAGGCTCCGCGAGCGCGATCCGGACGTGCGGATCACCGTCACCGACGTCCTCGCGAAGGTCTCCGCGCAGGCGCTCATGCGGCACCGCGAGGTGAACGCCGAGTTCACGGAGGACGCGATCCTGCTGCACCCGAGCGCGAACGTCGGGATCGCCGTCGCCGCGCCGCAGGGGCTCGTCGTCCCGGTCATCCGCGGCGCCGAGCGGCTCTCGCTCGCCGAGATCGCCGCCGTCCGCGCCGACATCGTCGGCCGCGCCCGCGACAACAAGCTCCGCGCCGGCGACCTCGATGGCGGCACGTTCACGATCTCCAACCTCGGCATGTACGCGGTCGAGAGCTTCACCGCCGTCCTCAACCCGCCTCAGGCCGCGATCGTCGCCGTCGGTGCGACCGAGGATCGAGTCGTCCCCGTCGACGGCGAGCTCGCCGTCCGGCCGATGCTCACCCTCACCGCGACGTTCGATCATCGCGCCGTCGACGGCGCTCCCGCGGCCGCCTTCCTGCAGACCCTCGCGGAAAGCCTGGAAGATCCAGGGCTCGCGCTCTAGCTAGAGGAGTCGAAGGATGGCGCCCACCGTCTGGTACCACGTCCGCGACCTCGAATCGGCGAGGCGCTTCTACCGCGAGACGCTCCGCTTCAGGGAGCTCGAGTACGAACCCGAGGAGAACTGGGTCACGGCCGAGCGCGGCGGGATGGAGATCGGACTTGCGGAAGGCGAGCCCAGCGAGGACGGCGTCGCGCACGTCGAAGTCGACGACCTGAAGGCCGAGGCTGAGCGCCTGCGGGCGGCCGGCGTCGAGGTCGGGATCGTCGTCGAGTTCGGCGCCGAGATCCGGCTGCTCGACGTCTTCGACCCCGACGGCAACCGGCTCCAGTTCGCGCAGGAGATGCGCCCGTGATCCGCGCCATCGACCGGCAGGACACGCGTTTCCTCCGCGACATGCTGCGCCACGCCTACCACTGGCGGATCGCCGAGGATCCCGACCGGCCGCTCTACCGCTACGTCCAGAACTGGGGACGGCCCGGCGACGCCGGCGTAATCGCCTTCGCCGGCCCGAACGCGTACGGCGCCGCGTGGTACCGGCTCTTCCCCGCGAGCGCGCCGGGCTTCGGCTTTGTCGACGAGCAGACGCCGGAGCTGACGATCGCCGTCGTCCCGAGCCACCGCGGCCACGGCGGCGGCGCCGAGCTGCTCGAAGCGCTTCTCGAGCGCGCGCGCAGCGAGGGCTTCTCCCGCATCAGCCTCAGCGCCGAGCTCGGCCAGACCGGTTACTACGAGAAGCACGGCTTCCGCGAGCACGCGCGCGACGAGAGAACCGTGACGATGGTCGCGGAGCTTTAGCCCGTGCCGTCCAGAACCTCCAACTATCTGCAGTCGAGGTTGACAAAGCCTTCCCAAATCTCTGAAATAGAGCGGGTGATTGCCGGGGTCGAGCGGAGGTTGTGCGTGCGTGCTGCCGTCTTTGCGGCTGCCCTCGGCGTCGCGGGAGCGGTAGGCCTCCTAGTCCCGACAGTGTCGCCTGCGGACACGAACTCCAGCCTCTTCGATCAGTCGTTCACCACCCAGGGATGTTCGACACTCGTGATCCCTGCCGGGCTCGGTGCTGTCCGCATCCAGGCGGTCGGCGCAGCGGGCGGCGCTGGAGTCTCGGGCTCAGCCGGCGGCACGGGTGACGGCGTCGCCGCGAATCTCGCCGTGAGCTCCGGAGAGCAGTTGCAGGTCTGCGTTGACGTCAACGGAGGAGCGGCCGGGGGTGGCTGGCAAGGCGACGGCGCCGGCGGCGCGGGCGGCGGCGCGTCGAGCGTCAGCGTCGGCGATAACTTCGCCACTCCGGTGGTGGTCGCCGGCGGCGGTGGCGGCGGCGGTGGCAGCTGCGGCGACTGCGCGGGCGGTAGCGCTGGCGTTTCCGCCGCGGCCGGTGGATCGGATTCTGGCGGCGGCGGCGGTGGCGGCGGGCCCAACGCCGTAGGAAGCGGCGGAGCGAGTCCGGAGACCGGGCCGGGAGGAAACGGCTCGGGATTCCTCGACGGCAATCCCGGGCAGGGTGGCTATGGCCAGCTCGGCGGCAGCCTTTTCGATTCGGACCTTACGCCCGGCGGCGGCGGCGGCGGTGGTGGCGCCGGCTACAACGGCGGCGGCGGCGGGGGCGGCGGCTACAACGGCGGTGGGGGCGGCGGCGGCGGCGGCGCGGACTACTGCTCGACAGACGCCTCGGTCGGCGCCTGCCTCATCACGAGCGGCGAAGGAACCGCGGCGAGCGCCGGACCGGACACCGGGGACGCCCAGGTCGTCGTCAGCTCGGTCGGGTACGCGACCCGGTCGTTCGCGACACAAGGTTGCTCGGTGACGGACCTCCCGAACGCCGATACGGCTGCCTCGGTCTACGCTGTCGGCGCGGCCGGTGGGAGCAGCAAATACGGCTCCGGCGGGACCGGGGACGCGGTCTCCGCCACCGTGACCGGCCTGGCGCCCGGGCAAGCGCTGGACGTCTGCGTCGATTACGGGGGCGGGGCAGGCGGATCGTGGGGGGTCCCTTATCCAGGAGGTGACGGCGGGGGAGCGTCCGGCGTGAGCGTCGGCTCGGACTTCTCGAATTTCTTCCTCATCGCAGCGGGAGGCGGGGGAGGCGGCGGTGGCTTCCTGCCCGGCAGTGGGGGAGCGGCCGGACAGCCGAGCGGTGGAGCCGGCGGTGACTCCCAGGTCGCCGTACCGGCCGGTGGAGGCGGCGGCGGCACGCAGAACTCGGGCGGAGCCGCCGGTACCTACGGCAACGACAGCGGCTGCAACACGAGCCCCACAGGAGGCTCGATGTTCAACGCGTCCGGCCCTGGCGCGGGGGGCGGCGCCTACGCCACGAACACGTTCTGCTCTGGCGGTGGCGGCGGTGCCGGCTTGTTCGGCGGCGGCGCGGGTGGCAGCGCCTTGCAGGGCTCCCCGTACAACACGGTCAGAGCCGGCGGCGGGGGCGGCGGTTCCGACTTCTGCTCCACGAATGCCTCGGTAAGCGGCTGCACGTACTTCACGGGCGCCGGGACAAGCCACGCTGCGGGCAGTGCTCCCGGCGACGCCCAGGTGATCGTCGGCTTCCTCGCAGGCCCTCCCTCGGCTTCGATCTCCTCGCCCTTGACCGGCGGGAAGTACGGAGTCGGCGACGCGGTGCCGACGAGCTTCTCGTGCACGGATGCGGTCGACGGAAGCGGGATCGCCACGTGCGTCGACGGCCACGGGGCGTCGGCCGGGACGGGGCATCTCGACACCACGACGATCGGCTCGCACGACTACGCGGTCACAGCCACTTCCAAGGACGGTCTGGTCACCACCTCGAAGATCTCGTACACGGTCTACGCAAAGGACGGCTCAGGGACGCTGACGTCGTCCATGACCACGGTCAGCGCGGCTCAGACCGGACGGACGTTGAAGTTCACCTACCAGGCGGCCAGCGGCGGGATGTCGGGCGGAACGGTCACGCTGGTCGTGCCGAGCGGGTGGACGGCGCCGCAGACGACGCACGCGTCCGGCGCGGGCTACGTGACGACGAGTGCGGGGACGGTCGCCGCGAACGGCCACACGATTACCGTTTCCGGTCTGTCGTTGGCGACCGGTCAGGTGGTGCACTTCACCTATGCAAACGCGACGGCATCGTCCACGGTGGGCCCGGAGACTTGGGTCGCGAAGGAACGCTCGGTTGCCACGGGTGTGCCGTCAGCGCTCGCCTCCTCGCCGCAACTGGTCGTGTACGGGAAGGACGGCGCGGGAGCGGCGACGCCCTCGCCGAGGAGCGTTGTCCACAAGGCGAAGGGGAAGACGCTCGCGTTCACGTTCTCCGTCGGCTCGGGCGGGATGAACGGCGGTGCGCTGACGCTCGTCGTCCCGTCGGGTTGGAGCGCGCCCCAGCGGACGACGTCCACAGGCGCCGGCTACGTGACCGCGAGCGGGGGGAGCATCTCGATCTCGGGTCGCAGGGTCACGGTCAGCGGTCTGACGAGGACGGTCGGCCAGAAGATCAGGATCTCCGTTCTGCATGCCAGCGCGCCGACCACGGCCCTCGGCAACCAGACCTGGGCGATGCGGGAACGGTCGACGCTCACCGGACGCCTCACGGCGATCGCCTCTTCTCCCGTGATCAAGGTCACCTAGTGACCTGAGTTATTGATTCGCTGGCAGTAGGAGGCGAGGCTGTCGAGGATCTCGTCTGCGGTTTTGTGCCAGACGTTAGGGTTTGGGGTCATCGTTCCAGTTGGCGATCCAGGTACGGATTGAGGCCACGAGGTCGCGGACGGAGCGGTGAGCGCGCGTTTGATCCATTTCGTGGTCAGTTCCGCGAACCAGCGCTCGACCAGGTTCAGCCAGGAGCTGTAGGTCGGCGTGAAGTGCAGCGTGAAGCGCGGGTGGCGGACAAGCCAGCGCTGGATCGAGGGGGTCTTGTCGGTGGAGGAGTTGTCGAGCACGACGTGCACGTCGAGGTGGGCCGGCACCGACCTGTCGATCAGGTTGAGGAAGCGGCGGAACTCCTCGGCACGATGCCGCGGCGTCATCTCCGCGATCACCTGCCCGAGGCGAGGTTGAGCGCGGCAAAGAGGTTGGTGGTGCCGTAGCGGAGGTAGTCGTGGGTCTGGCGCGCCGGCACGCCCGGCATCAACGGCAGCACCGGCGCCGAGCGGTCGAGCGCCTGGATCTGCGACTTCTCGTCGACGCACAACACGACCGCGGCCTCGGGCGGATTGAGATACAGACCGACGATGTCGCGCACCTTGTCGATGAACTGCGGATCCGGGGACAGCTTGAACGTCTCGACCTGATGCGGCTTCAACCCGAACGCCCGCCAGATCCGACTCACAGCGGTCTGGCTCATCCCGGTCGCCGCCGCCATCGAACGCGTCGACCAATGCGTCGCATTGGTCGGCTGCTCCTCGAGCGTCTTGACGATCACCCGCTCGACGTCCTCATCGTGGATCGAGCGCGGCTTGCCCAGCCGCGGCTCG